>CAYVWU010000021.1:0-22214 GCA_964455575.1 uncultured Cyanobium sp.
TCGCGGGTGCTGGCCAGGATCGGCCCCTCGATGGCGATCCGCGCCAGGGTGCGTCGAGTCTTGCGGCGCCAGGGCCAGGGCATCATCACGATCGGCAACGGCAGGATCCTAAAAAGAAGGGACTCCCCTGCCCGGCGGGCCAGTCTGATGCCCCTGCCCCCGCCTTCGCCGCCCGCGCCCCTGCGCTGGCTGTTGATGGTGCTTCCCTTTGCGCTCTGGGGCACGGCGATGGCGGCGATGGCCCCCCTGCTGGAGGGGGCCAGCCCCACCCTGCTGGCCTGCCTGCGCCTGCTGCCAGCCGGAGCCGTGCTCCTGGTGGCCGCCGCCTGGCTCGGTCGCCCGCTGGGGGTGGCCGGGGCGGATCGTCCCTGGCTGCTGCTCTTCGCCCTGGTGGATGGCACGGTGTTTCAGGGATGTCTGGCCCGTGGCCTCGGCCAGACAGGAGCGGGGCTGGGGTCCGTGTTGATCGACTCCCAGCCCCTGCTGGTCGCGCTGCTGGCGCGGGTGCTCTTCAAGGAGGCGATCAATCCGGTGGGCTGGTTCGGGTTGGTGCTCGGCCTGGCGGGAATTGTCTGCCTGGGATTGCCGGCGGACCTCTTGCGCCACTGGTGGCTGGAGGGTCCCGCGGTGATCGGCGGCCATCCCTGGAGCCACGGCGAGCTGTGGATGCTGGCGGCGGCGGCGGCGATGGCGGTGGGCACGGTGCTCTGCCGCTACGCCACCCGGCAGAGCGATCCGGTGGCCGTGACCGGCTGGCACATGCTCATCGGCGCGCTGCCCCTGCTGGTGGCGAGTCTTGCGGCAGGCTGGAGCCAGGGGGAGTGGCCTGTTCCCCACTGGACCGTGGCCCAATGGGGCTGGATGGCCTACTCCTCCCTGGTGGGCAGCGCCCTGGCCTACGGCCTGTTCTTCGTCTTCGCCAGCCAGGGAGATCTGACGGGATTCACGGCGTTGACTTTTTTGACGCCCGTGTTTGCCCTGCTCTGCGGCATCGCCCTCCTGCACGAGCGCTTGCGCCCCCTGCAATGGCTGGGAGCCTCCCTGGCGCTGGTGTCGGTGGTGCTGATCAATCGCCGGGTCGCGATCTGGGGAGAGACCGGTGAGCAAAACTTGACAGACCCGAAACAGGGCGTCTCATAAGTTCACATCCTCCGGCCCCGTGGAAGCAACCGTGCAAGGTTGATCTGATCCCGTGGGCAGAGCCATGCAGGAATGGTTGCCGCCGCTGAATGCGCACAACCTTCCTTGGATGGACACGATCCATCCCATCGTCGTTCATTTTGTGATCGCCATGGCGGTGATCAGCGTGGTCTTCGACCTGGCGGGCGTCTGGCTGCGCAAACCCCACCTGTTTGAAGTGAGTTTCTGGAATCTGCTCTTCGCGACGGTGGCGATTTTTGTGGCGATCATCTTCGGCCAGGTGGAGGCCGGCCTCGCCCAGCCCTACGGCCGCGCCGCGGATCTCCTCAACTGGCACAGCACCCTGGGCTGGTCCTTGGCAGGGGTGTTGGCGGTGCTCAGCGGCTGGCGCTATGTGGTGCGCGGCCGGGATCCGCGGCGCTTGCCCCTGCCCTATCTGGCGGCGGGTGGCCTGCTCGTGGTGTTGGTGACGGTGCAGGTGAGCCTGGGCAACGCTCTCGTGTGGATCTATGGGCTCCACACCGTTCCGGTGGTTGAAGCCACCCGGGCGGGGCTGGTGTGATGGACACCCTCTCGGCCCCGTCCCTGACAAACCCGCTGATCGAGCAGCTGGCCCCTCGCCTCGGCGCCAATCACCTCCCCTACGCCGTGCCGATCCACCCCACCCTCGTGCACTTCACGATCGGGTTGTTCGTGATCGCGATCACCTTTGACTTGGCGGCGGCGTTCTATCCGCTGGAGCGGCGCGTCTTCCGATTTCTCGCGCTGCCGGTCACCCGTGCCGGCCTCCATGACGTGGGCTGGTACAACCTTCTCGCCTGCGCGGTGGTGAGTTTCCTCACGGTGGCGGCGGGCTTTTTCGAGATGTTGCTGGCCGATCCGCTGCCGGGTGTCGTCAGCGACCTGGGCCTGCGCAGCGCCGCCACCCAGCTGTGGCACGGGGTGGGAGGGGTGGTGCTGCTGCTGGTGATCGTGTTGATGACGGTTTGGCGAGGGTTTCAGCGCTTCCGCTGGCGGCGCGACATGGGTCGCCAGGTGCAGTGGCTCTACCTGCTGGTGGGCCTGGCCCTGTTTCCGGTGTTCGGCTTGCACGGCACGCTGGGGGCGGAACTGGCGGCGGAATTCGGGGTGCACATCACCGCCGACCAACTGCTGGCCGCGGGGGCCGATCTCAAGGAGGCTCTGCCATGAGGACCGCTCTCCTCATCGCCCTCGGCCTGCTCCTGGATGGGGCCATCACCCGCTGGATGATGGCCCAGGTGCCGCACTGGTTGCCGGTGCAGGCCTCGGCGGCGGCGCCCCATGTGGATGCCCTGTTTGCCCTGGAGACGGGGATCGGCACCTTTCTCTTCGTGGGCTGCGTGACGCTGATCCTGATCACCGTGCTGTTCCGCCGCGCCCCGAAATACGACCTCGTGAACGGGGATCCGATCGAGGGCAACCTCAAGCTCGAGATCACCTGGACCCTGATCCCCCTGGTGATCGTCGCCCTGCTGACCTGGCAGGCGATGCGGGTGAACAACACCCTGGCGACCCTCGGCGGCAAGCAGCGGGTGAGCGGGGGGACGGAGGCGATGGCGGTGTCCGCGTCCGCCGCCGCCACTGCCGGGGGTGGGGCGGCGGCGGCGCCCTACGGGCCAGTGCAGGTGATCGCCCGGCAGTGGTCCTGGGAATTCGTCTATCCCGAGGGCGTGCGCAGCGCGGAGCTTCACCTCCCCGTGGATCGGCCCGTGCAGCTGGAGCTGGTTTCGCTGGATGTGCTGCATGGTTTCTATGTGCCCGCCTTTCGCCTGAAGCAGGATGTGATCCCCGGAAGTGTGATCGCCTATCGCCTGACTCCCACGCGGGAAGGGCGTTACCGCCTGCGGGATTCCCTGTTCAGTGGCGCCTATTTCGCCAGCAATCAGACCAATGTGGTGGTGGAGTCCGCCGCGGGGTTTCAGGCCTGGCTGCGGGAGGCCTCGAAGCAGCCGCTGCGCCCGAGCTGGAATCCCGCCCAGGAGCTCCATGACCGTCGCCTGCGCCGGGGAGATCAGGGCTGGGCGACGGTGCCCCCCGCGCCGCCACCACTGGTGAATGCCGGCCTGGATCCCCGAGCCGCACACGAGGCCTGACGCCCGCCCCTCACCCACCCCCCTGTCCCCATGTCGTCCACGTCGGCCAGCTTCGATCCCCGAGTGCTGCGGGCTCCCCATCCGGTGCCCGGGGCGCCGGACAACTGGAAGCGCTTTTTCACCTTCAACACCGATGCCAAGGTGATCGGCATCCAGTACATCGCCCTTGCCCTCTTCTTCCTTCTTGTTGGCGGCCTGCTGGCGATGATCATGCGCGGCGAATTGATCACACCACCGGCGGACCTGGTGGACCCAAGTGTCTATAACGGCCTATACACCATGCACGGGACAGTGATGCTGTTCCTATTCCTTTTTCCCATTCTCAACGGCTTCAACAATCTGCTCATCCCGCCGATGATCGGCGCGCCGGATATGGCGTTCCCCCGTCTCAACGCGCTTGCGTTCTGGCTGTTTCCCCTGTTCGGCACGATCTTGATGGTGAGCTTCTTTGTGCCCGGGGGGCCCTCCACCTCCGGCTGGTGGGCCTATCCGCCCTTGAGCACCCAGAATCCCTTGGGGTTGTTTTTCAACGGCCAGTTTCTCTGGATTCTGGCGGTGGCCCTGTCCGGGGTGTCCTCGATCATGGGGGCCGTGAATTTTGTCACCACCATCCTGCGCATGCGGGCGCCGGGGATGGGTTGGTTTCGCATGCCGATCTTCTGCTGGACGGCGGTCGCCGCCCAGGTGATTCAACTGGTGGGCCTGCCGGTGCTGACCGGCGGAGCGGTGATGTTGCTGTTTGACCTGAGCTTTGGCACCAGCTTCTACCAGCCGGAGGGGGGTGGCGATCCGATGTTGTATCAGCATTTCTTCTGGTTTTATTCCCACCCGGCGGTGTATGTCATGGCCCTGCCGGTGTTCGGCATCTTTTCCGAGCTGTTTCCCGTCTATGCGCGCAAGCCCTTGTTTGGCTATGAATTTGTCGCCGTGGCCTCCTTCGGCATCACGTTCCTGAGCCTGATTGTCTGGGTACACCACATGTTTTACAGCGGCACGCCCCAGTGGATGCGCAATCTTTTCATGGCCACGACAATGTTAATCGCTGTGCCGACGGGCATCAAAGTGTTCGCCTGGATCGCCACCCTCTGGCGAGGCCGCCTGCGCCTGACCACCGCGATGCTGTTCTGCCTGGGCGGTCTGATCAACTTCATCTTCGCCGGGATCACAGGCGTGATGCTGGCCACCGTCCCCGTGGACATCCACGTGGGCAATACCTATTTCGTGGTTGGTCACTTTCACTACGTGATTTTCAATACGCTCACCTTTGGCGTTTTCGCCGCGATCTACCACTGGTTTCCCAAGTTCACCGGTCGTTTGATGTATGAGGGTCTGGGCAAGTTGCATTTCGTGCTCACGTTCATCGGCAGCGCCCTGAATTTCCTGCCGATGCACTGGGCTGGACTGATGGGCATGCCGCGCCGCGTGGCCTCCTACGACCCGGAATATGCCCTGGCCAATGTGCTCGCCAGTCTGGGGGCCTTCTTGCTGGGCGTGGCGATGATTCCCTTTCTCCTCAATCTGGTGAGCTCCTGGGCCCGGGGGGAGCGGGCCTCCGCCAACCCGTGGCAGGCCATCGGCCTGGAGTGGCTGCTGCCCTCACCGCCGCCCCTGGAAAACTTTGAGGAAGACGTGCCCACCGTGCTGAACGGTCCCTATGGCTACGGTCTGAACCGTCCGTTGGTGGCGGATGAGGAGCGCTACATCGCCCGTGCCAATGCCAGAGAGGCCATGGCCCTGCCCGGGGGATCTCAGCCATGAGCGCCGCACCGGCCCCTTCGCCCGCCCAGGCTGTCCATGGCCCTGACAAACCCCACGGCGCCCATGGCGCCCACGGCGGTCACAACCTCACCGGCATGGTGATCTTCCTGCTCTCCGAGAGCGTGATCTTCCTGGCCTTCTTCGCCGGCTATGCCGTGTTGAAGCTGTCCTCGCCGATCTGGCGACCGGAGGGGGTGGAGGGATTGGCGGTGCGGGAGCCCTTGGTCAACACGATCGTGCTCGTGAGCAGCAGTTTTGTGGCCTGGTTCGCGGAAACGCGCCTGCGGCGGGGGCAGCTCTGGCGCTTTCGGGCGGTTTGGCTGCTGACGATGGCCATGGGCACCTGGTTCGTGATCGGCCAGGCGATCGAGTGGCGCCATCTGGCCTTCGGGTTGGGGAACGGCGTGTTCGGCGCCACGTTCTATCTGCTCACCGGCTTCCATGGCCTGCACGTGATCACCGGCCTGCTGCTGATGGCGTTGATGCTCTGGCGCTCCTTCCGACCCGGCAACTACGACGGCGGCGAGGCCGGTGTGACCTCGGTGTCGCTCTTCTGGCACTTCGTGGACGTGATCTGGGTGGTGCTGTTTCTGCTCCTTTACGTCTGGCAGCGCTGATGACGGACCCCGCGACTCCAAGCTCCACCGCACGGGAGGAGATCGGCCTGATCCTCGACGATCAGACCGCGGATGTGATCGTGATCGGCGCTGGCGCGGCGGGAGCGGCCCTGGCGGCGGAACTGGTGGCCGCGGGCCGGCAGGTGGTGCTGCTCGAACGAGGGACCCCCCTGACCGCCGCGGAGCGGAACGTGGAGGGCATCGCCCTCTTCCGTGGCCAAGGCCCCCGAGCCCCCGAGAACTGGTTTGGCCCGGATGGGGATCCCTTCCGCCCCCAGATGGTCTATGCCCCCGGGGGCAACACCACGATCTGGGGCGGGGTGCTGGAGCGGATGCGGGAGTCGGAATTCACCGGGGTGCCGATGCAGGAGGGACTCGGGCCCGATTGGCAACTGCGCTACGGCGATCTAGCGCCTTGGTATGGGAAGGCGGAACGGCTGTTTCAGGTCCATGGCCGGGCGGGTCTGGATCCAAGCGAGCCCCCGCGCGAGGCCCCCTTTCCTTTCGCGCCCCGGCCGATGGCGCCCTTTCTGGAGGCGTTGGGGGAGGGATTGGCGCGGCAGGGACTCCATCCCTACCCCCTGCCCCTGAGTGGAGCGGGTGGAAGCGACGGGGTCGGGGATGCCGAGGGCTGCGCCCTGGCACCCGCGCTGGCCAGCGGTCGGTTGCGGTTGGTGAGCGGCGCACGGGTGCGGACGCTGGCGGTGGCGCCCGATGGTCGGCGCGTGGAGGGGGTGGAAGCGGAGATCGGAGCGCAGCGTTGGCTGTTTCGCGGGCGGCAGGTGGTGCTGGCCGCGGGGGCGGTGAACAGCGCCGTGATCCTGCTGCGCTCCCGCAGCGCGGCCCATCCCGACGGTCTGGCCAATGGTTCCGATCAGGTGGGCCGCAACCTGATGAAACCCCAGTTGAGCGTGATCCTGCAGCGGGCCAGCCAGCCGAACGACGGCCGCTACGACCGCAGCTGGGGGATCACGGATTTCTTCGCGGGCGATCGCAACGTGGACTACACCCTGGGCACGGTGCAGGCCGGTGGAGGCGTCCTGCGGGATTCGCTCTTCGCCGCCTCGCCACCCGTGCTCTCCCTGGTGGCGCGGTTGCTGCCGAATGGGGCGCTGGAGTGGCTGGCGGATCGCTCGTTCACCTGGTGGGTGATGACGCCCGTGCTGCCGGAGCCGGCCAACCGCGTGAGCCTGCGGGGTGAGCAGGTGCACGTGGACTACCTGCCCAATTGCCGGGAAGCCCACGATCGCCTCGTCTACCGCTGGCTCGGCGAGATTCAGAAGGTGGATGACGATCCGCTCACGCCGGAATCGCGTCGCACGGTGGTCTACCCCCGCGGTGAAGCCCCCCTGGCGTTGATGGGCCATGCCTGCGGCACCTGCCGGATGGGCAGCGATCCGGCCACCTCGGTGGTGGATCTGGAGGGGCGTTGCCATGGCATCGACAACCTCTGGATCGCCGATGCCAGCATCTTTCCCGGCTGCCCCGCGGTGGGGCCAGGCCTGACGGTGATCGCCAATGCCTTGCGGGTGGCGAGCGCCGTGGTGGCGCACGGTTGAGGGCCACCACGGCGCGGGGATCAGAAGTGCACCACGGAGCGGATGCTTTTTCCCTCCTCCATGAGGGTGAAGGCGCGGTTGATCTCCGCCAACCCCATGGTGTGGGTGATGAAGACCTCCAGGGGGATCTCCCCCGCCATCGCCTGGGCCACATAGGCGGGGAGCTCGCTGCGACCGCGCACGCCACCGAAGGCGGTGCCGCGCCAGACACGCCCGGTGACGAGTTGAAAGGGGCGCGTGCTGATCTCCTGCCCCGCGCCCGCCACGCCGATGATCGTGCTCTCCCCCCAGCCCTTGTGGCAGCTCTCCAGGGCGGCGCGCATCACCTCCACGTTGCCGATGCACTCAAAGGAGTAGTCGACACCGCCATCTGTCAGGTCGATGATCACCTGTTGAATCGGCGCATCGTGATCGCGGGGGTTGAGGCAGTCGGTGGCGCCGAGTTGGCGCGCGATGGTGAATTTCTCCGGGTTGACATCAATGGCAAGGATGCGGGACGCCCCCGCCATCACCGCGCCGATCACCACCGCCAGACCGATCCCCCCGAGACCGAACACCGCCACGGTGCTGCCCGGCTCCACGCGAGCGGTGTTGCGAACGGCGCCGATGCCGGTGGTGACCCCGCAACCAAGAAGGCACACCTTCTCCAAAGGCGCTTCCGCCTGGATTTTCGCCACGGCGATCTCCGGCAGCACGGTGTACTCCGAGAACGTGGAGGTGCCCATGTAGTGGTGAATCGGCTGACCGTTGCGGGAGAAGCGGCTGGTGCCGTCGGGCATCAGGCCCTTCCCCTGGGTGGCGCGGATCGCCTGGCAGAGATTGGTCTTGCCGGAACGGCAGAACGGGCAGACACGGCATTCCGGCGTGTAGAGGGGGATGACGTGATCCCCCACCGCCACGGAGGTCACCCCCTCCCCCAGGGCCTCCACCACGCCCCCGCCCTCATGGCCCAGGATCGCCGGGAAGAGCCCCTCGGGATCCGCTCCGGAGAGGGTGAAGGCATCGGTGTGGCAGACGCCTGTGGCCACGATCCGCACCAGCACTTCGCCGGCCCGGGGAGGCGCCACATCAATCTCGGTCACCTCCAGGGGCTGGCCTGGCCCCCAGGCCACGGCTGCACGGGAGCGGATCATGGGGGAAGGGGGTTGCTGGGTCCATTCTCAGCGGCCGGAGGCAGGGGCTCCGAACGGGGGCCCGATGGCTGAGGGCGGAGGCCCGATGGCTGAGGGCGGAGGCCCGATGGCTGAGGGCGGGGGGGCGCGTCGTTGAACACGTGCCGCTGCAGATGAAGGCCAATCTGAGACAGCAAAAGCGCCGCGAGAAAACAGGCCACCACAGTGGAGGGCAACAGGCGGCGCTGGTCGGGTTCCAGCGGCCCCGTGAACGGAAGACCCCGGAGACGGCAGAGCAGCCACCAGGCGGCGGTGGCGCCGGCGAAGGCGAACACCTCCGGGGTGAACGTGGCCACCACCCACAGCACCAGCAGCAGCCCCACCAGCACCACCCCACCCCACAGGGAGGCCTCGCTGGAGTCCGCGCCGGTGTCGTCAGCGTTGCCATTGGCGAGGAACCGGCGCGGCACCTCGCGCACGTTCCAGATGGCGGTGTCGTTGACGTTGTAGATCGTGCGGATCTGTTCCACCGCGCCATTGAGGCTGCTGGCGGAGACCGTCACCCGTTGGCGGCCGGAGTCGCTCCCCAGCCAGACGTCGGCTTGATATTGGGCCACGGTTGCGTCAGGACTGTGCCAGCAACCCCAGGGCACAGACGTGAACCATTTGAGCGCGGGTTTCAACGCCTAGCTTGAGGAAGATGCGCCGCAGATGGCTTCCCACTGTCCACTCGCTGATTTGCAGATGTTTGGAGATCAGCTTGTTGGAATGGCCTGTGGCCACAAGTTGGACGATTTGCAGTTCCCGCGCTGTGAGGTTGGCCGGAAGGGACACCCGTTTGGTGGTTGGCAGCGGCGGATCGGCAGGACGGCGGACGAGCTGCAGACGCCGCACCCCTGCTGTGAAGGTGGCCAGAATCATGGACGGTGGCTGAGCACCGTTGGTCGGCGTGTCGGCGGCGACGACAGCAAAACTGTGGCCATCAATGGTGAACGCATGCAGGTCGACCGGGGCTCCCTTGGACATGGCTGGTGATGACGTGCGATCAGCAGAGCTCATGCGATCTCTCCGCAGCGGCTGAATGAATGGAAGCCAGGGTGAGCTTCGTTCCCATTGTTGTGTTCCTCCACGGGAGAGGCAGTGATCTCAACCATGGCCAGCCGTGACATGCGTCACAGATGGCGCCGTGATTCGACGGCCGGCCCTGGCCCCCGCCAGAGGTGTCAGCTCTCTTGGAGCGACGGGCTCCCGCACGCCATAGAGCGCCGCCAGATTGGCGCGGGGGTCCCGAACGGGCTGCAGCTTGGCCACGGGTCCCGTGAGAAGCATCGTCACCCCGGGGCCATGGCCGCTGACCGTGCTGTCGCCGTGCACAACGACACCGATTGACACCCGCCCGCTCCGCCTGGACGGTCCGAAGCGTCCATCGCCATCTCCGATGGCCACAAGGTCGCCGAATCGCAGGCTGCCGAGCCGGTAGTGACGCCTCATGACGGGGTCAGACAACTGGATATCCGTGTCCCCCCGCCAGGGATTGTTTTTCCCCAGCCCGCTCCCCATGGCCGCCGCGGGGATCTGGTGTGTGACGGGAATCACAAGGCGACCTCCGCGCTCAGCGATTCCCAGGCGGCGGAGCAGGGAGGGTGAGCAGTTGCTGAGGCTGATGTCGGGGTGGTCGAGCAGGCGCAGACCCAGTCCGCAGCTGTAGATCTGAATCCGATCACCGATCTGCAGCCGCAGCAACACCGGACGGGGGAAATCGACCAGCACATGATCCACGCCGCCATGCTTTCCCGTGACGAGGCCCACCTGGCCGGCGCACGGACCACTGATCACCCGGGCTCGATTGCCAACACAGGCATAGGTGAGCATGGCCAGGTTTGGACCGCGACGGCTACCGATGATTTCGCGTTGATTGTTATGCAACGCCACACCGGGCTCAATGTGATCGCCCATCAATCCGATGCAGCGATCACCGATGCGTTGGTTGATCACGATTCCACCTGTTCCAGGCAGGATGCGAGCCAGGCCGTCATGACCAATTCGATAGGGATTGGCTGCGGCAACCGGATGGGCAATCTGCCCCATGACGGTCACCATCACCAGGTCGCGGTGGTTGGTGCGCAGCGCGGTGCGTGGATCCTGGAGCGCCATGCTTCAGGCCTCCGACGCACAGGGAGGCTCAAGCAGCGCGTACCAGAAGGCCCTGGCGCCATCCCAGAGGGACGCGAGATCAGGGAGGCCGTCCTCCCGGTCGTCGGGCAGCGCAGGGGAGTAGTCATCCCATGGTTGGGGTGGGGAGAGGGTGGCGGCGTTCGGAACGAAGAGGCGCACAACACAGAGATTCATGCCGTCCCAGAACAGGGGGGACAAATCGGCGTGAACGATCAGGTCTCGGAACGCCCGAGCCTCAACATGACTGAGCGGATCAGCGCTGGGCAACTTTGTGCAGGGAATGCCATGGGTCTCCAGGGCCTGGCAGAGGGCGGGGGGCTCGCCGGGCGTCGCCGCCGGACCGAGGGTGAGCACCGCGGCGGCCCGGGCCGCCGCCAAAGCGAGGAGATCGCGGGTGGCGCTTTCCGGTCTGCAGGACGGACGGAGGGGGGGGGCAGGGCGATCATCCAAAGCACGGGCCAATTGCTCCCAGCGCCAAAGGAGATCGGGATCGCAGCCGGCAGGAAGACTGGATTCTCCGAGGGCATCCGCCAGGACATGCACGGGCCGCTGGCCTGGATCGACGTGCTGGCGCAAGCGCTCCCACTCCCGCAGGGCGCGGGGATCGATCAACGACTGCCAATCGAGAGGCCGGAGGTGTGAGGGACCTGGTTCGAAGAGATGCCAGAGATCCCGCACCACCCAGAGTTCGGCCCAGTGGCCCAGCTGTTTGACGACTGGCAACCCGTAGCGCGAGCAGGCCAGGGCGCTATCGAGGACGCAGGCGGGCTTGTGACTGGAATAGCTGATGCGCCATTCCGGGCGATAGGCGGTGTGCATGGTGGGGCATCCCGTCAGGCAAGAAAGGCATGGGCGGCTGGACTTCCCGGCATGATCACAGTGACGGCGATGCCGCGGGGACCCAGTTCAGTCCGCAGGAAACGCTGCAAGGTGACGGCCTGAGAGCGGTGGGTGGTTGGCGGCACCCGAACCACCAGGCGGACGCGGGCACCCTGACCGCTGAGGCTGGCTTGATAGCGGTTGATCTGCGCGATGATGGCCGTGAGACGGTGGCGCAGCAGGGGTTCATTGAGGTAGCCCCCGGGGAGGAGATAGCGAGAGAGCTCAAGGTGTTTCTCTTCATGGTGCACCAGTCCGCCGGACGCGAGACGCACCTGTCGATCCAGGCGCCTTCGGCCTGGCAGGGGCAGCTCGGACCACACCCGATGGCCGCGGTTGCGCAGGGCTCGATCCGTGCCCATCTGCGCGGCCAGGCCATCACAACTGTTGAGACAGAGCTGACGCGCTCGGTTTTGGCTTGGAAAGCGGCGGGCGCAAGCGTCACGGCACTCCGAATGACAACGCCACGGGGGGCGGACCTGGAGGCAGTCGCGAAGGAAGCGTCGCATCATGGCTGGATCGCTGATGGAGGTGAGCGGAGAACAGAGTTCAAGCCACCGCTGAGTTGGGAGAGGTGACGCGACGAAGGGTGGGAGTGACACCGGCGAAACGACTGCCTTCAGGCGTCATGCGGTAGGCCGCGATCCAGGCCTCAGCATGCGGGCCCATCGGGCGCAATTCGGACTGGAAGAGAATCGGATCAATGGCCGTCTTGAAATCGTTGTCAGCAACAAATTGCAGAATGCGTCGACCACTTTCCGCCATCTTGGCTCGCTGCGATGGCTCGGCAACACCCCCCAGATGGCGATTGGAGACGATTTCAATCACATCCCATTTGGTATTGGCATCAAAAGCTTTCTTGATATCTGGAGCATCCAGCACTTCCAGGATCGTGCTCAGGTAATGACCGACTTCGAGAGTCAGGGCGAGGATGTTGCCGTAGGTGGCGCGATCCAAGGCGTAGCGGAGGTCGAGGCCGATGCGCTGCACCGTGCCGATGCTGCCAAAGGGTCGCTGCTCGATCAGCTGCCCACCACGGATCACCTCCCCAATCAACAGGTCGCGGAAATACTGCGACACGGAAACCATGAAGCCAACGAACTGGCGATGGAAATTGGCATTGTTGATAGCGCCAGCATTGGTAGGGGCGTTACCATAATTAAATGCTCTTCTGTAGGCCATCATTCGATCGCGAATGGTGTAGCGCAGTGGCTTCCATTTTTCAAGCAGATAAAGACCATGGGCTCCTGGTCCGCGCTGGATGCGCATGCGCCCTTCCTGGTAGAGCCGCTGCAGAACCTGCACGACCTGAAAGACCTTCATGCGCTCGTGTTGATAAATATAATACAGCTCGGCTGCGGCATGAAGCTGACTTGGGACGACAGAATCATCGAAGTCGGCTTTAATGAAGGGATAGTTTGCTTGCTCAAAAGGCACAGCACCTTTGCCGCCAAATCCCACCAGGTCAAGGAAACCGTTGGTGCCGCCGTTACCATTGGCCGCTTTTTCCAGCAACTCACCGAAGCGGTCCTCCAGCTGTTGTTCAACCTGCTTGCGATTCTCAGGCGGCATGGACGACAACTGTTCCCGAAGGAAGGTGGACCAGAGCCGTTGGATGGTTTCTGTTGTTTGCAGTGTCATGAGAAGTTCCTGAACGTGACGGTGAAAGAGTTAGTCATTTTTCACGGGATTTCCATGGTCTTAAAGTTTACCGCCTGCGACTAGTCTTCAGATTTGCCGTACCATACTCAGTCTCAGCGGGCAAGACTTCGGACTGCGGCGGGGCTTCATCAGTTAAGGCTTCAGAGTGAGGAGGGGCTTTATCAGATAAAGCAGCCTGAGCGAGAGTTTTGCCCTCAACAGGTAGCGCAGACACTCCGCCTTCGGAATCATATTTAGCTTGTTGTTCTTCCTTAAGTTGAGCATCATTCTCGGTCTTCAAGCACTGTATTCTTTTGAGATCACTCTCAAGACAAGACAGACGTAGTTTAATGCCATCAGTCAAATCGTTTAACTTCTCGTGAAACGCATTGCGAGGATAATCAGTGAAATCCATTTTTGCCATTGGGAAAACATCCATGAGCGAGAGTGAAAAGACAGAATGCGGAAGCCTAAGTCGCTTTGAGAAGCCTGCTCCTCCCATCACCCGTGGTTGAGGTGTTGTTGACCAATTGGTCAAGGGCTGTTTCAAGATTCACCGGCAGTTGCAGCTCATTGCGCAAGACAGCCTCACCGTTGATCGACATCGCCGCCTTTTGAAGCATCTGCTTGATCCGCGCCAAGCCAGCCTGGCTAACACAACCCGGCGCCATCGATTCCAACAGGCGCTCCCACTGATCTTCCATAGCTTTCTGCATCGCAAGCTCTAGCTGGATGGGCTTAAGATACTCTTGAATTCTCCTGTAATGAGCCAACTGGCCAGAGGTGAGTTGACCTTTAGGCTTCAAGCAAATGAAGCATTCGGCCAGCTGTTTGTATGTGCAAACATCTTGACGAATTTCAAGGTCACCATTTTTGATCTCGATAAAGTCACCGTTTTGGTAACGACCGAGATTTGGATTAAGAAGTTCGGAGACAGACTCCAGAGAATCAGGCAACTGAATCTCGCCTGCGATTGTGTCAATGAGGAAGGCGTAGGCGGAGGCTCGCCGTTCAGGCAGAGCAAAACCCCTGTTACCAAGGCTGTAAAGATCGATAGCCCGATCTAAATCGTAGAGAATTTTATCGAGAATGATTGTGCGTACGAAGGTTTTCTCATCACCATCGCAACAGCCAGCCTCGCAATCCAATTCTTGGGCCAAAAGTCCCCGCTTTACGATGAGAGAGCTAAGGATCTGGTCAGCAGCCTGGCTATCGGCATCGCCAGACTGAGAGCCATACAGCCCGTAGAACAGCAGCGCCGGTCGAGCCACCCGCAGCAAGCGGATGCCACCGGAGGGCTCGAAGGCATCCGCGAACAGTCGCAGGGCAAACAGGAAGGCGGTGAGCGGTGGCGACTCCGGATCCACGATCCCCTGGGCCACGATCACCATGCGTCGGAAGCGCTGCAGATCCATCTGGGCGGTGGAACCCAAAGCGCGGAGGCCATCCGCCTCGCCCCGAGCCGCCCGCTGGATCAGGGAATCCATGATGCGAGCGAGCTCATTTTCCACCAACAAGGCCCGCAGATCCGATTGCCCCTGCCTCTCCAGCGATCCATACAGCGCGCCATAGGCATCAATCCCCCGGGGCCAGTCATTGGGCCCCAGCGCTTGCTGAGTGGAGCCGACGAGATTGCGCAGGGCATGGAGCACGGCATCCCGTCGCGCCTGCAATTCGCTGAAGGGCGCCTGCATGATGAAGCGGCCCCCGTTGAAGCTGCCATTGGCGAGCACCTCGCCCATCTTCACCAGCAGAACGGAGGCCACTTCATCCAGGCCCTGGGCAAGCTTGCGGTAGTTCACGTTGACCGAGGGCGTCGCCGCGCCCACCAACCGGGCCACGCGGGCGTAGTCCCCCAGGCTGCGGCGAATGCCGAAAGCCTTGTCGCGTTGATTGACATCCAAGGCCAACCGCACGGCGTCTCGGCCCTCGGCGATCAGACCGCGAATGGCATGGGCCCAACCTCGCAATTCCGGCAGCACGGAGGTCAGCAGGCTGTTGGTGGTCAGCTCTTCCAAGCTGCGCTCGACGTCGTCCACCGCCTGGCCCCATTCGCCATCGGAACTGGAGGGGCTGGCACTGACGGGCGCCAGCACCACCGGGGCCGTGCTGAAGGGCAGCCCCTGGGCTTCGGTCTCGATGGCGCGGGCGCGGGGAGTGCTTCCGTAGCGCTCCATCAGCGCCGCGGCCACCGCCCGGGCATCGCGGGGATCGCTCACGCGCAATTCGCGTCGCAGGAGGTTGTCAAGCTCCAACTTGCCGCTGTCGTTGGATGGGGGGCTTCCGCCACCGGATCCGCTGCTGGGAATCAGGCTGTTGACTGTCGACATGGGTCTGGGGGGAAACAGAAGGCTGTGGAATCAAGGGGGTTGGCACCAGGGACCCGCCCTCAGGCCGCATCCGCGGGCAACCGCTCCGCAGCCCGTTCTCGCCAGGGCAGGGGATTGCGGTTGAGTCGGGCCAGATGGTTGACCAACTGCCGGGTCAGTCGGTCGGGGTTGGCGCCGCTCTCCAGGGCGTAGCTGGCGGCACTGACGAGCCATCGTGCCGGCAGGTCGGTGGGAACAAGGCCGGACGAGAGGCTGCGTGCTCCCGCAAGAACGACGCGCTGGTCAGAGGCGTCGAATCGCATCACATCCGCCAGTGCGCGTTGGCCGAGGTTCCGACGAGGCTGGTAGGCGATCTCGTCGACGATCTGCGGAATCAGCGCGGGTGCGCTGTCCACCAACCAGGACGGGATGCGACCCGGAGCGTGGCGGCCATAGAGGCGATGCCAAACCTGTCGCAGGCGACGGCCCTCCTCGCCAAACCCCATCCGCTGGAGCATCTCCGCCAGAAGGAAGACCCGCAGGAAGGCCGTGGGATGGGCGCTGGCGGGCCGGAAGGACAACACTCTGGCCGCTGGATGGGCCAGGAACATCGCCATTCCTCGGGCTGAGGCGGGGCCGCCCAGAAGAATCGCCGCCAGGTCGGCGAAGATCTCCTTGTGCCAGCGTCCATAGATCCGCGCCAGGAGGGGATGGCCATGGGTGGCCAAGGCCCGTGCCACCACGGCTCGGCGGTTTTCCTCCCAGATGCCCAGATCGGACTGGAGATTGTGCGCCACCTCATGGAGGAACACCGCCTGCCAGGGGCTCTCCCGATCCCAGGGAATGCGGATGAGGGGGAAGGGGTTGGGTTCCCCCAGCAACCGGTTGAGCACCACACCCCGCCGCATGGTGGCCGGCGAGAAGCCGTGCTCCATGTAGCTCAGCGGCTTGAGCAGCGAACGGGGCAACAACTCCGGCGCGGTCTGCCGAACGCTGTCGTAACAGGAGACGGCGATGGCGTCGTGGGCCGCCAGGGCAGGGGCGAAACTGGAGCCGCGCTGGCTGAAGACCTCGAAGAAGAGGCCGAAGGCGCGGCGGGCTCGGTCAATCTCCCGTTCCACCAGGGCGATGTGCTGGAGGATGCGCTCCAAGGGAGCCGAGGGATCGAGGGCATGGAGGTCGCGCAGCTGACTGCGCACGCCCCGATCGATCCTGGCGAGCCGCCGATTGGCGGCGACGAAGTGGGCGGCGGTGGGAGCGAAGGGCTTGTCCTGGGGACGGATCCCGACAGAGCCCGCATCCATGTGACCAAGACGGCTGGCCCGGGCCGAGAGATCGATGATCTTGGCGTTGAGGAAATCGCGCGTGCCCATGCTCTTGGTCTCCAGGAGACAACCGCTAGCGGGTTCAGGCGTTGCGGATAGTGAGGCTCACCGGGCCGCGCAGGTGGTAATGGCGGGTGTAGCCACAGGCGGGACAGGCGTGGGGCCCTCCGATTCCCCCGCGGGACAGGGAGGGGGCACCGGGGCGGCGCTGGCGGATCGGACGCCGCGCGCCCGTGGCCGGAAAACGGCGACCCGCCGGTCTCTGGAGACGCCGTCCGGGGCGAGCGGGACGGAGGGGTGCGGCTGGGGACAGGGGGCGAGAGAGACGTCGCACCTGGGCTGGACGACGGGCCAGTTGTGGGGTGACCCGGCGCACCGCGCCGGGGACCGCGCGGGTGGGGATGGGTCGACGGGCGACGGCACGGGTGACCCGGACAGCGGCACGGGCACCGGGTGCCCCCTGCCTCTGGGCCAGCGTTCGCACCGAACGGGCGACGGCCTGCACAGCCTGACGACGGACTGGCGCAGCGGCTCGCGCCACCCGCGGCGCGGCACGGCGCAGGGCCAGCCCGGCGATGATCGGAGCGGCGGCATCCATGGCGTCATAGTCGTCCGCCAGGTCGATCAACGCGTCGAGAGCCTCGTACTCATCCGCTCCATCCGCCAGGAGTTCCCCCGCCACCTGGGCGAGGCGACCAATCGCCTGAGCCTGGGGCAGAGGGATGGCGGAGGCGATGGGGGCCACAGTGCGCGCGACCTGGCCAACAGTCCGTCCAGCCCGACGCAGCACGGGAGCCGCACGACGAGCGACCCGACCGATACCGGTGGCCGCACGGCGCAAAAGACCCAAAAATTCCTCGGTGTCCTCCGCGTCCAGGGCATCGGCGACGGCCGACTCAAAAGCCTCGTAGGCCTCCTCCTCGAGGTCTTCGCCTTCGGCATAGGCGTCGAAAGCGTCAAACTCATCAAAAGCCTCAAAGCCATCGTCCTCGTCCTCAAAGACCTCCTCATCCGCGTCAAAACCATCGGCTCCGGTCGCACGGCCAACCAGTTGACCAACGCCCTGAATCAGACTGCCGATGAATTCGTCATCCGCGAACTCCGACTCATCGTAGTCATCGTATTCATCACCAAACTCGTCGTAGGAAGAGGCACCAGTGGCTGGGCCTTCGGCTGCATCAAAGGACAGATCGTCCATGACATCTGTCTCAAAAGAAGTTGGGTTCATGGGTGTTGCGAGAAGAAATAGGGTCTTGCGTGGATCGCCTGAGGGTGGCCAGCAAACGCTCAGTCGAGATAGCGGATCGTGATCTCGGCGGGCCGATCGATCACCAATTTCTCCTCCCTGAAGGGGGGAGTTGCCGAGGCCTCCTGGGGGGGATCGCGCCGCGGGTGGGTGGGGTTGTGCAGGAGGCGCTCCACAACACCGGGATTGCCAGCCACCTGCTGAGTGATGCGCAGGATGGCGGCCGGAAGTTCAGCTTCCGGCAAGCCATTGCGGCGCGCGTGATGGTCGATGACCCCAAGGATGCGCGGCATGGCCGCCAGAGCTTCCGTGCCGTTGCGGCTGGCCAGCTCCGCACTGGCTTGGCTCAGGTTGTGGAGCAGTTGCTCCAATCGTGACGAGCGCAGCAGGGAGGGGACACTCCGCAAGCTCAACATGGCCACCACGGGGGTGAGCGCCTCCAGACTGTCCATGACCTCGGCGTGCCGAGCGAGGCATTGGAGCAATTCCGAAGGGTCCGAATCCTCCGTCCCCCAATCACGCAGGAGATGACTGAGGGCAGAGGTGTGGGGATCGGCAGCCAACGCCTCCACCAGCTCGGGCAAGAGCGGCATGTCAGCGGAATCGTTCAGAAGGGCCACCATGCGGGCGGGGAGATCTGTCCCGCTGCAGGGTTCATCGCCCTGAAGATCGTTCTGGATGGCCGCATCCATGGCCTCCCGAGCAGCGGCGGCACCACCAGCCCGGCGGACCGGGGGGCGTGGGGAGCGAGCCCCTGGCCTGGGGCGGGGCCGCGGGAGGGTTGTGGTGGTCCGATCCACAGCCCGCGCACGCTCAGGGCTGGTGTGTTGATCCATGCGTTGACCTCCATGAGCGGTATAGAGCTCTGAAATGACGATAG
This sequence comes from uncultured Cyanobium sp., assembly GCA_964455575.1. GTDB lineage: Bacteria > Cyanobacteriota > Cyanobacteriia > PCC-6307 > Cyanobiaceae > Cyanobium. The sequence continues at coordinate 18,756 of CAYVWU010000021.1, forward strand.
GAATCGCATGCCGATAGCACCAGTGACATGAAACGAGTCCCCGTGGCGGGGTAGCTCAAATGAGGGAGGTTGAATCACCCACGCCCGCCGCGGCCCCTCCGCAGAGAAACGCCGGGCGGTCTGCACGGGCATCCTTCCCGTTGCGTCGGCACGATCACCGCGTTGGCGAGTGTCTGGCGGCCGATGGCGATGGGTTTGGCTCCAGCCACTCCGCCAGCTTGGTGTGACGGCGGCGGCCGAGGTGGTTCTTGACGGCCATGGCCAGGGCTTTTCTCTGACCCACCAGCACCACCAGGCGCTTGCCCCGTGTCAGGCCGGTGTAGACGAGATTGCGCTGCAGCATGGCGTAGTGCTGCGTGAGGAGAGGGATGACGACGGCGGGGTATTCGCTGCCCTGGCTCTTGTGGATCGTGCAGGCATAGGCCGGCACCAGATGATCGAGCTCCCCCCAGCCGTAGACCACCTGCCGATGGCCGGGCGCCGCCGCAGGACCGCCGCTCTCGCCGGAGGGGAACAGCACGGTGAGCTCGCTGTTGTCGACATCGATGGCATCAATGGTGCCAACATCGCCATTGAACACCTCCTTCTCATAGTCGTTGGCGATCTGCATGACTTTGTCGCCCGGCGCATAACGCCAACCGAAGCGCTCCACCTGCTGGACGGGATCGGGGTTGAGGAGCTTCTGCAGCTCTATGTTGAGCGAACGGGAGCCACAGCCGCCGCGGGCCATGGGGCAGAGCACCTGCACCTGAGCGATCGGATCGAGACCAAAGCGCGCCGGGATGCGCTCCCCCACCACCTTGAGGATGAGGCTCACCGCCTGCTCCGGGGTGTCGGCGGGAAGGAAATAAAAATCGCTGCCGCTGCCATCCGCCGGGGGGCGCAGATCCGGGAGGGTGCCGGCATTGATGGCGTGGGCGGTGGTGATGATGCGACTGGCGGCCGCCTGGCGGAACACCTCCGTGAGGCGCGCCACCGGCAGGGCGCCGCTGCGGATCCCATCCGCCAGCACCTGGCCGGGGCCCACGGAGGGCAGTTGGTCGACATCGCCCACCAGGAGCAGTGCCGCCTGCGGCGGCAAGGCCGCCAGGAGGGACGCCATCAGGGGCACGTCGACCATCGACGTTTCATCCACCACCAGCACGTCGACGTCCAGGGGGAGATCGACGCCGCGGCGGAAGCCATGGGCCTGCGGGTCGTATTCCAGAAGGCGGTGGATGGTTTTCGCTTCCAGGCCCGTGGCCTCAGCCAGGCGTTTGGCCGCCCGACCCGTGGGGGCGCAGAGCAGAAGGCGGAGGCGTTTGGCCGCCAGGATCCGCAGGATGGCGTTGATCAGGGTGGTCTTGCCCACGCCAGGGCCGCCGGTGATCACAAGCACCTTGCTGGCCAACGCCAAGGCCACCGCGGCCCTCTGGCTGGCGGCCAGCTCCAGGGAGAGGCGCTGCTCCACCCAGCCGATCGCCGTGTCCGCGGCGATCGCGCCCCAGGGGGGCGCTCCCTGCGCCAGCGCTCGCAACGCTTCCGCGATGCGGCGCTCATCGCGGTGCAGGTGGGCCAGGAAGATCGCGGGCTGCCCCGCCAGGTTGTCCGCCACCACCGCGCCCTCACTGAGCTCCAGATCGAGAGCGGTCTGGATCAGGGCGGGGTCGAGGGGAAGCCGGCGAGTGGCGGCTGCTGGGGTTGCGGTCGGGGTCGCGGGTGCGGTCGCAGTCGAGGTTTGGGTCGCGGTTGAGATTGGAGTTGGGGGCGTGGTCGGGGTCGAGGTCGGGGTTGCGGCGGTGGGGCTGAGCTCTGCGGCGGGCCGCTCCACCGCCAACAGTTCGCCGGCCAGCTGGAGCAGCTCCGCTGTGGGCAGACCGCAGTGGCCCTCGCCACTGGCCTCCAGCAGGGCGTAGTTGAGGCCGGCGCGCAAGCGGATCATCGCCGCCGGTTCGATGCCCAGGCGGGCGGCGATCGCGTCGGCGGTGCGGAAGCCGATGCCGCGGATGTCGCGGGCCAAGCGATAGGGATTTTCCGTCATCACCCGCACGGCGTCGTTGCCATAGGTCTTGAAGATGCGCACGGCCCGCGCCGTGCCGACCCCATGGCTGTGGAGGAACACCATGATCTCGCGCACCACCTTCTGATCGGCCCAGGCCCGGGCGATGCGACCAGCCCGCACACGGCCGATGCCAGGCACCTCCCGCAACCGCTCGGGGGCCTCCTCGATCACCGTGAACACCTCCGCTCCGAACGCGGCCACCAACTTGCTGGCGTAGATCGGTCCGATGCCGCGAATCATCCCCGAGCCCAGATACTTCTCCATCCCCTCAGTGGTGGTGGGGGCCGAGGCGCGCAGGAAGGCCGCCTTGAACTGCTGACCATGCTCCCGGCTGTTCACCCAGGTGCCACTGACCGTGACCCACTCGCCAGCGCTGATCTCCGCCGCATGGCCCACCACCGTGACGAGTTCGCGATGGCCGCGCGCCTTGATGCGCAGCACACAGAAGCCGTTCTCAGCGTTGTGGAAGGTGACCCGCTCGATGGAGCCGGCGAGCACCTCCGTGGGCTGGCCACTGGTGCTGTCGGGGCCTGGGGGCTGGCCGGCGTCTGACATGGAGGGGCCGTCGCGGGGCCTTGGCGGCGCGGATGGGGCCATGCTGACAGGCTGCGCCAGAACCAGTCAGGGGAGGCTGTCAGAAGAGAGACAAGACGAGGACGACGGCACCATCCATACTTCTCGGGATGAGACAAAGCAGCTTAAGTTTTGTCTTGAGCCCAGGCGAGCCAACATTTGTCTTCTTACCATTCGATTTTACCAGGGTTATTAGATGAAATTACGCTTGAGTTTACCCTGGATAATCCCCTCATTACTCGCCAGCGCCAACGCCGCTTTTCTCTTGCCCCTGGCAGCCCAAGGCCAATCCTTAACAAGCAGCTTAAATCATTCGTTCTTTGTTAATCATCAACAACCAAATGGGATCTTCAATGCCACAACTCGGATCACGGGCAATTACCAGACCAGCACACCCACCAACGGGTCCTACAACATTCCCACCATGACCATTGGACCGATTGGAATCAACAACAACCCCGGCAACACCAACAGTGTTTCCAATACCAGTCCCTGCACCCAGGCATCTGCCGCTTCCAGCGCCCTATTCAACAGTGATAATATAATTTTTAGCGTTAATCTCTCCTACAACACCGCAACCAACGTCACACCAAGCAACATCAACTCCGCTTGCGCGGGATCCTGGTCTTTCTCCCAAGCAAGCTCGGAATTCGGTCTGTCGACCAAAAAGAAAGCCGGGCTTCTGCAATGGACACCCCTCTTCAACCTTCAGCATTCATCGTGCATCGCCGGCCTCCCCAGGGAAGACGTCTACTTAGCCAGCCAAAGCCCGATCAGACTCAACTTTTACAATACGGCAGGACAGCCATTGCTCAACGCAAACGACTCCACTCTGGCCTCCATCA
>CAYVWU010000022.1:0-20608 GCA_964455575.1 uncultured Cyanobium sp.
AGCTCGCTCTCGGCGAAATTATTGGTGTTGATGCCGCCTTCAGAACCGCTGAAGCCGTTGTAGTTCACCTTGTCAAAACGCACCACCACGGGATAGCGGATGCCGGATGTGTCGATGGTGGCAACGGTGCCGACCTCATTGAACCAGTAGGACTCGGGACGCTTGATGCGCACTTTGTCACCGCGGGAGATGGCCATTGCTCGTGAGCGGGTCACAGAAGGATCGTGATGACGATACCGGGAGGGTCTGGCCTGAATCGCCTGGCGTCACGATTCGTCGCCCGCCGCACCGGGGGGTGAGCGCGGGACGGGGCGGGCCGTCGTGGCAGCATCCGCTTCTTCCCCTCCCGCCCTGATGGCCTCCACCCCCGCTTCGGCCCCGCCACCTGTGCTCACCCTGGAGCTGCCGGATCCGGAGCGGGATGACATCAGCGCCATGGATTTTCAGGCCCGTCTGGAGGAGGCCTGGGCGGTGTGTGATCGCTTTGATCTGCAGACGGAGATCTGGCGCGGCCGCATCCTCCGGGCTGTGCGGGATCGGGAGAAACGGGGTGGGGAGGGACGAGGCCTGGGCTTTCTGCAGTGGCTGCGGGAACACGAGATCAGCAAGACCCGCGCCTACACCCTGATCCAGCTCGCGGACTCCGCCGACAATCTCCTGGAGGAGGGCCTGCTGGATGAAGGCAGCGTGAACCAGTTTTCCAAACGTGCCTTTCTGGAAACGGCCCAGGCGGGGCCCGAAGTGCAGCAACTCGTCAGCGAAGCCGCCCTGGCCGGCCAACAGATCACCCGGCAGCAGGTTCGACGGCTCAGCGATGAGGTGATGGCCGCCACCAGTCCCCTGTTGCCGGAGGAGATCCGTCAACGCACGGCGGACAATCTCCTGCCCCCGCGGGCCGTGGCTCCCCTGGTGCGGGAGCTGGCGGCCCTTCCTGAGGCCCAGCGGGAGTCGCTCTGTCAGGAGCTGAAGGAGGAGCCGGAATTGGATCGGGTCCGGGATGTCACGCTCACGGCGCGCTGGTTGAAGCGGGCCGCGGAGGCGGGCCTGGCTGTACGGGCCCTGCAGCGGGAGGATCTCAACCTGGAGAAAGCCATGTTGGAGGCGCAGCGACTGGACGCCCTGGGCGTGTTGGCCGATGCGGTCAGTCAGGCGCGGCAGCTGGAGCGAGCTGTGCTGCAGCTGCACACGAGTTGGCGACGGCTCAACCTGCTCCAGGAGCGGTTGTGGCTGGAGAGCGGCAGCAGCACCCCCCAGCTCCGCACCACCTTGCAGGCCCTGCAGACTTTGAGCGGCAGCACCCTGCGGGTGTCGCTCGGGGAGCTGGCGGGGGGGAAGCGAGTGCGTCTGCAGATCGTGGAGGAGGCGGCCGATCAGCTTGAGGCCCCGGACGTCACCACCGGTGGGGGCGGTTAAGGTCTAGGGGCGCTGTGGATGGTGTGAGCTTGGCGGGGGATGTCCTCCTCAACGCTTTGCGGCGACATTTCGGCTGGTCAGCCTTTCGGGATGGCCAGAGACCTGTGGTGGAAGCGCTCCTGGAAGGCCGCGACTGCCTGGCCGTGCTTCCCACCGGAGCAGGCAAATCCTTGTGTTATCAGCTCCCGGCCTTGGTGCGTGGAGGCCTCACCGTGGTGGTCTCGCCCCTGGTGTCCCTGATGCAAGATCAGGTGCGTCAGCTTGAGCAGCGGCGGATCCCGGCGGCTTGCCTGCACCGCGGACTGCCTCTCGATGAGCAGCGGGCCCTGCGTCGGGCGCTGGAGGAGGGCGGGCTGCGCTTGCTCTACCTGGCTCCCGAGCGGTTGCGGGTGGAGGGCACCCGCCAGCTGTTGGAGGAGTCGCTGCAGCGCGGCGGGCTGGTGGCCTTGGCGGTGGATGAAGCCCATTGCATCAGCGCCTGGGGCCACGATTTCCGCCCGGACTACCGGCGGCTCGGCGATCTGCGCAGCCTCTTCCCGGGGGTTCCCCTCGTCGCCCTCTCCGCCACCGCCCCTCCGCAAGTGCGGGCCGACATCATTCGCCTCCTGGGGTTGCGCCATCCCTTGGTGCAGGTGCGCTCCGCCAGCCGGCGCAATCTGTCCTACGCCATGCGTCGGCGCTCGGCGGAGGCCTTGCCCGAGGTGCTGCAGGCCGTGGCCGCGGCGCGAGGAGCCGTGCTGATCTATGCCCGCACCCGTCTGGCGGTGGAGGAGTGGAGCGAACGACTGCGGCAGGCCGGGGTGGAGGCCATCGCCTATCACGCCGGCCTGGATCCCCCCAGCCGACAGCATGCCCTGGAACACTTCCAGACCCATCCGCGCCCGGTGCTGGTGGCCACCGTGGCCTTCGGCATGGGCGTCGATCGGGGGGATGTGGGTTTGGTGCTCCACCTCGATCTGCCTGCCAGTCCTGAGGGGTATCTGCAGGAATCGGGTCGGGCGGGCCGCGATGGGAAGCCGGCCACGTGCCTGGTGCTGTTTGATCCCCGCGATCGCGAACGGCTGGGCTGGGCGATCCGGGCCGCGGCGCCCGTGGTGCCCGATGGCGACGGCTTGGATGAAGGAAGCCAACGCATGGCTCAGGCCCAGAGGCAGCTGCGCCGCATGGAGGCGATCGCGGAAGGGGAGGAATGCCGGGAGCGGGCTCTGTTGCGGGCCGTGGGGGAAGTGGGCGGCGATTGTGGCCGCTGCGACCGGTGCCTCCGCAGGGATCCCTGCCGCGATTGGTCAGAGGAGGCGGTGCGGGTGCTCGGCGCTCTGATGGAGCAGAAGGGCTCGTCCAGCAAAAGCCTGGCGGAGCAGCTCGCCGGTCGCTACGGGGGGGAGGCCGATGAATGGCGCTGGCTCAGTCGACGCCTGGTGCAGGAACACCTGATCGCCGAGAGCGACGATGGCATTCAGCGTCTCTGGCTGAAGACCGCCGGCCTCCATTTCCTGCGCACCCCCTGGCCCCTGCGCTGGGTGGCCTGAGCGGATCAGCCGCTGCGGCGGGAGCAGTAATCATTCACCAGACGGGTCTCCACCTCGGAGCCCGGATCCTTCCAGCTGCCCCACTGGCCGTTGGCGTCGGTGCTGTTGATCTTGCGCGCCCCGCAATTGATGGAGGTGTACAACGACTCACCTTTGGCGTTGACGACGGCGGCCACCATGCTGCCTCCCATCGGCTGCCAGCTGTTCCAATCCACCTGCTGGGGGCCGTAGGTGCGCCAGTCGCTCTTGCCGCTGGCCGCCCCCTGAGCCGCGGCCGCGGCCGGACGGGGGGCCGCCGCGATCGCCTTGGCGGGTTGCGGACGGGGGGCGGCGATGGCGGGTCGCACCTCTGGGCGCGCCTGGGCAGCGGGGCTCGCCGTCGCCGCTGCTGGACGTCCGCTCAGGCGCAGGGTGCTGCCGGCGGGGACGTTGTTGGGATCGCTGATGGCGTTGAGGGCCACCAGCTGACTCAGGGGCACTCCCGTGCCCCGGGAGATGGCGGACAGGCTCTCGCCCTTGCGAACCACATGCTCACTGGCCCCCGGCGTGTAGCTGAAGTTGGTGGGCTTGGCCGTCGCCCGCGGCGTGGAGGCCGCGGGGCGAGGGGCGCCTTTGAGCTTGAGCACCTGTCCCACCTCGACATGGTCGGGATCGCTGAGGCTGTTGATGGCGATCAGGGTGCTCATGGAGATGTTGTGGCGATCGGCGATGTCCGACAGCGTCTCCCCTTCCCCGACTGTGACCGTCGTTCCGCCTCCGGCGCCTCCGCTGCCGCTGGAAGCCCTCGCGCCGGAGGGAAGGCGGAGGGAGGTTCCGGCCTCGACGTGATCCGGATCGGAGATGTTGTTGAGCTCCATCAGGCGTTTCATGCTCACGCCCAGGCGATCAGCGATCTCAGAGAGGGTTTCACCTGGTTGCACCTTCACCTCTCTCGCCAGGCTGGACAGCGGGAGAGCCAGGGCCAGAGCCAGGGCGGCGGCGACGGGGCGCATGGAATCGAGCGTCTGCGGGCTCGGCGCACCTTAAGGAGGGTTGGGCTCGTCATCCAGTCCCCCGGCCCAGGATTGCGCCGCTTTGTCCAGCGGCGCGGCCTCGACCCGGAGCCCCCCAGCCGAGAGCCCTCAGCCCAGAAGCCGTTTCACCAGAGGGAGCTTGCCGGTGTAGGGGGGGTAGCGGAAGGCGAAATCCGGCCAGAAGCGCTGCTGCAGGATGCTGCGTTGATGGGAGAAGGTGAGAAAGCCGGCCTGGCCGTGGTAGGCCCCCATGCCGCTGTCCCCCACGCCCCCCAGGGGCAACTGGGGCACCCCCACCTGCACGACCACATCGTTGAAAGCCAGGCTGCCGGAACTGGTCGCCAGCCGCAGCCGCTCCCGGTCGCGCGTGTTCTGTCCGAAGAGATAGAGGGCGAGGGGTTTGGGGCCGGCCTGAACGCGAGCGATGGCCGCGTCCAGATCGGGAACCTGCACCACCGGCAGCAAGGGGCCGAACAGCTCCTCCTGCATCAGGGGATCCGTGTCGGGATCCGCGACGCGCAGGAGGGTGGGTTCGATGCGGCCGGATTCGGCGTCCAGGCCGCCCCCCAGGATCACCTGGCCCCGCTCGCGGGCCTGCTGGACCAGCTGCGCCAGCCGCGCGAACTGCGCGCGGTTCACCACCCGGCCCAGATCGGGACTGGTCAGGGGATCCGTTCCATAGAGGTTGCGGATCTCGCCGGCGATGGCCTCCAGCAGGGGCGCCTCGATGGCGGGCACCACGAGCAGGTGGTCGGGGGCGACGCAGGTTTGCCCGGCATTCAGCCCCTTGCCCCACACCAGCCGCCGCGCCGTGGGGGCGACCGCCGCGTCCGCCAGCACGATCGCAGGGCTTTTGCCCCCCAGTTCCAGGGTCACAGGGGTGAGGTGTCGGGCGGCCGCGGACATCACCAGCCGCCCGACCCGGCTGCCTCCCGTGAAAAAGATGTGGTCGAAGCGGAGGTCCAGGAGGGCGGCGCCCACCTCCCCGTCGCCTTGCACCACCTGCACCTGATCCGGCGGAAAGAGTCGCCCCAGCCGCTCGGCCAGCAGTTGGGCGGTGTGGGGGGCCAGCTCCGAGGGCTTGAGCACCACGGTGTTGCCCGCGGCAAGGGCGCTGATCAGGGGCTGAAGGCAGAGCTGGAAGGGATAGTTCCAGGTTCCGAGGAGGAGCACGCACCCCAGGGGCTCGGGCTGCACCCGACCGCGCGCCGGCCAGCTCCAGGCGGGAAGAGGAATGGAGCGTCCCGCCATCCAGCGCTTCAGGTGGCGCCGGGTGAAGCGGAGCTCCTCCCGCACCCCCACCAGCTCGTAGTAGGCCTCCAGCGGGGGCTTGCCCAGATCCTTGGCAAGGGCGTCCAGCAGGTCGGCCTCCACTGTCCGCAGCAGGGAGTCGAGCCGAGCGAGCTGCTCCAGCCGCCAGGCCAGGGGGCGCGTTGCTCCCTCCAGCACCGGCTGGCGCATGGTCTCCACCGAGGGGGAGAGCAGGGACAGGGCCTCAGGCATGGCGTCGGTGCGGGGAGGGTCAGCGAACTGACGTTGGCAGAGTTTTGGCGCCAGAGGGGGCGCTCCCGCGATCTCCTGGTTCCGCCTCCGACGGCCCGAGCGGGGGTCATGGGCAGCTGGTTCGCGCGGCCTGGAGGCGCAGGGCGTTGAGGGCGGCCTCGTCGGGCCCCTCGCTGGCGAACAGGAGAGCGGAGGCGAGGGCGCGGTCGCCCTTGGCCAGCAGACCCTCGATCGTGGGGCGCCAAGCGGTGGCGGGGCCGGCGAGGAGAGCGCGCAGGAGGTTGTCGCCCGCCTTCAGGCGCCGGGATGGGGCGGCCTGGAGAAGAAGGCTGGCGAATTGGCTGGGAGTGGCCCCGAGGGGACGCAGGCGCAGCGTGAAGCGTTGGCCGGGGGCGAGGGGGGCGAGAGGCCAGGGGAGTGGACCCTCCAGCGGCACGTCCTGGAGAGCGAAGGCGCTCCAGACCAGGGTGTCGCCCTGCTCCAGGCGGATCTCGGCCAGGGGGTCCCGGAGGAAGAGCGTGGGCCGGGGCAGGGGGACAAGGGCGGTCGGGAGAGACCCGGACGTCGGGTCGGGCGTCGTGATCTCCGGCGCGAGCACACAGACCTCTGGCCTGGCGAGCGCTGGCGGGATGATCCCGAGGGCGAGGGCCAGGGCCCAGCCAAGCCCTTGTTTCGTAGCAGTCGCCACAGTTGAAGGTTGGGATTGATCTTTAGCGTTTCCGCGTGGTTCCCCACGGGGAGTCGCGACGGGCCTCCGAGCGGAGCACTCCGCTGGACGGTGTGAAGGGCTCCACGCCGGAGCAGGCGACCGCTGGCCTGCCCGGCGGATCCTGTCGCGCGACTCCGGAGCCATGCCCTGGCCGCCCTGTCCACCGGCTCCGTTGCCCAATGCCGTTCCGCTCAAGGAGGGACCCCATGGACCTGTTGTTTGATCCTGCCGTGCGCCCGACCGGGGCCCGACCTGCCGAGGTGGTGCGTGTGCCCGTCCCCACCATCCTCTATCTCCAGGCAATGGCTGAACATGGCGAAGGGGATCAGCCGAAGCCCCTCGGGCCGGCTCTGCCACCAGACCAGGTGCGCTACCGACAGTGAGGAAGGCGGGAAGCTTTCCCGTTTGTTGAAGCCCTTGACGAGACTTGAACTCGTGACCTCTCCCTTACCAAGGGAGTGCTCTACCGCTGAGCTACAAGGGCATGTGGAAGGTGGGCCGGGTTGGATTTGAACCAACGTAGGCAGAGCCAGCGGATTTACAGTCCGCCCCCATTAACCACTCGGGCACCGACCCGAACCACACCAGACCACGTTACCAGCTGCCGGTCCCCCCCCACCCTCGACATCCGCGGTCGGTGGCCGGCCCCCTCCTTACGATCGGGCCGGAGGATTGATGAATTCCTGTCGTGCGCGTTCTCCTGCTCAACGGCCCCAACCTCAACCTGCTGGGTTTGCGGGAGCCAGGCCTTTACGGCAGCGCCACCCTGGCGGGCATCGAGGCTGAGCTGCGCCGGCTGGCCGCTGAGCTGGGCGTGGCGCTCGACTGTTTCCAAAGCAACCATGAGGGCGCTCTGGTGGACCGGATTCACGCGGCTCGGGGCCAGGCCGAGGGCCTCCTGATCAATGCCGGCGCCTACACCCACACCTCCATCGCCCTGCGGGATGCGTTGCTGGCCGTGGCTCTCCCCTTTGTGGAGCTGCACCTGAGCAACGTCCACGGGCGGGAGGCGTTTCGTCACCACTCGTTTCTGGCGGACAAGGCCCTGGGGGTGATCTGCGGCTTTGGCCCCACCAGCTACTCCCTCGCCCTGCGTGGGCTGGTGGCCCATCTGGGAGGCGAGGGCTGATGGCGATCCACGGCGAGGCGCCCGCCCGGGTGAAATGGCTGGCCGCTCCCACCAGCTCCGCCTGGGTGGACCAGGCGATCGCCCGCCCCGACCTCGTGCTGATCGACCATGCCCATTGCGAGCGCAAAGCCGCGGGCGTGGCCTTGCAACTGATGTTTCGCTACCCCTCCGATCGGGAGCTGGGGGAGCGCCTGAGTCCGCTGGCGCGGGAGGAGCTGGCCCATTTCGAGCGGGTGCTGGCGCTCATGGGCCAGCGTGGCATCGCGCCCCGCCCCCTGCCCGCTCCGGCCTACGGCGCGGCGCTGAAGGCCAGGGTCCGGCGGGAGGAACCTGGCCGCCTCCTGGATACCCTGCTGATGGCCGGCTTGATTGAGGCTCGCAGCCATGAGCGCATGGCTCTGCTCGCCACCCACAGTCCCGATCCGGAGTTGCGGGGGCTCTATGGCGACCTGTTGGCCAGTGAAGCGCGCCACTTCGGCCTGTATTGGCTGCTGGCCGAGGCGCGGTGCGGGCGGGAGGCGCTGGTGGCGCGCCTGGAGGAGCTGGCGGGTGCGGAGAGCGAGGCTCTGCAAGGAACCTTGCACGATCCAGCGCTGGTGAGGATGCATTCTGTAGGCATATGTGGGGGCTAAACCATCGGCAGCTGAGGTAGGAATTAGAATCGGGTTTTGAGCTTCGGTCGGACTAATGAAAACCCCTGCTGGTGTCTGGGTTGTGGTCTGGCTATCCCTACCCCTGCCGCTCGCGGCTCAACCCGTGCCCCGGACCGATGACGGGAGTCGATTTGTGAGAGACTTCCGGTCTGACGTTGAGCGTGGCTGCATGGCGAACGCTCCCGGCAAGCTCAAGAATCCTCGCGGTTACTGCACCTGCTATGCCTCAGCCTTGGTCAACCGCTTCACCCCCCAGGATTTGGCGGCAATCACCAAGATGAGTGGCGAAATGCCAAGGGCTAATCGGCTGATCGCCCTGATGATGTCCCCCGAGGTCAGATCCTGCAGGCAGGCCAATTCTTAGTTCGGCAGCCGTGGCGCTCTGGCTCAGCGCTTGTCGAGAGAGCCGAGGATAGCCAGCAGCTTCTTGTATGCATCGATCTGGCCCGAAGCCAGCCTGATTGTTGAGGCTTTAAGCAGATACTGTTTGGCTGATTCATTATTTTTCTTCGCCATGAGCGAGAGGCCAATCTGCTCAATAGCCTCCACATTATTCTCTTCCAGCTTCAGGGCTTTCAGCATGTCTGCAATGGCGGAGTCATGCTGATTCATTTGTGCGGAGCAGAGGCCCCGTTGAACGAAGAGGCTGGCATAGGGCTGGCTTTTGGCGATGATCTCGCTCAGGAGGTCCCGGCAGATTTTGAAGTTGCCACTCAGTCTCTCCAGGACGGCAAGATTGAAATAATTGGATAGATTGGGCTGCAGGCGGATCGCCGCCTGCAGATCGGCCCTGGCAGCTCCCATGTTGCCTAAAGACTGATGGGCGACCGAGCGGTTCGCCAGCAGCATCGGATTGGCGGGTTGCAGCTTCTCGGCGGTGCCGAAGGCGGCGATCGCCTCGCTGTACTGTTTGTTCTGAAGAAACGCTGATCCTTTCAGTAGCCAGAGTTCCCCCAAGGCTCTGGTTTCGTTCGGTTGGTAGCGAGCGGTGTTGAGATCCACCAGCGCCAAGGAGGGCTGGCCGACGATGAGAAACGCTTTGGCCCGGTTGATGAGGGCTTCGTTGAACACAGCTGGCGCTGGGTTGGAGGTGATCACCTGTGTCCAAAGAGCAATGGCTGCGGTGTAGTTCGACTGATGAAAACTTGCCGCGGCTTTTTTCATGAGCTCCGTGGCATTGTCAGTGCTTTTGCTCTGCGCTAACAGGGTGGAGGATCGCCCGATGTGAACCGGATTGACTGCTGGCGTGACAGGGGTGTTGGCCTGTTGGGCCAGGGTTGGAGGGGGAGATGGCAGGCCAAGGGGGCCGGCTCCAAGCAGCCCGAGGCAGAGGCCTGCCCTGGCGATAGGGATGAAGGGACGATGACCATGGCTCATGAGGGTATGGCTCTTGAGGATGTCCCGGCGTTCGTGTCGGGGGCGAGTCCGCACAAAACCATATCTTTTTTCTGAGATTAGCACTCAGACAAAAATAGCCCGGCCGTAGGCCGGGCGATGGCGAAGCCGAGGGCTTTTGCGCTGCCGAAGACGATGGCGCTGGCGAGAGCGATGAAGATAGGGACGACAGAAGGGTCGGCATCAGAACTGGAAGAAGACCCCGAGGCGTCCGCCAACGGAGGCGGTGGAACCGAACTCCGTGGAAATGGACGGCGTGAAGGACAGCGCCCCGTTCACCCATACGGAATCGGCAACCTTGCCCACACAGCCCAGGGCCCCCGCCCAGGAGGAACCAAAGGCCCCGGTGCCAACACCGCAGGCCACGGTTTTGCCATCGGTTGTGATCGCGGGGATGGCGGTGAGAGCGGCTGCCATGGCGCCCACAGCCCCCACCTGTTCATCCACCGCCTGCAGGGCTTTGTTGTACTGATTGATGCTGTAGGCACTGGTGCTCAGGGTGCCGTTGCTGCCGACGGTGATGAAGCGTTCCTCTCCACTCGTGGCCAGACCGGGGATTGTGACCACGGAGCTGCCGTTGGCGGCGCCGATGGTGATTTGGGGGCCGCTGAGGTTGGTGGTGCCGGTGACCGTGAGATTGTTATTGATCTGTGTCTGCCCGTTCAGGGTGGTGTTGTCCGCGACGGCGAGACTGCTGTTGATTTGGGTGGGGCTGTTGATTTGGGTCGGGCCGTTCAGGGTCGTCCCTCCGTTCACCGTCAACTGGCCAGGAGCCACGACGGTCTGGGAGGAGGTGCCGAGCATGATCTGGTTGTCGGCCGTCGCGGAGGCGTTCGTGCCGAGGGCCACCGAGTTGCTGAACGCTCCGGTGGTGGCGTTGGCGCCGATCGCGATGGAATTGGCATTGGTGGCGCTGGCGTTGAAGCCGACGGCGACCGCGTTGGTGCCCGTCGCGTTGGCCAGGGTTCCCACAGCGGTGCCGGGATCCCCCGACTGAGCTCCAGCGCCGATCGACACCCCTCCATCAAAGGCTGAGGCGTTGAAGCCAATGGCGGTGGAGGCGAACGGAACCGCGCCATCGAAACCATCATCCCCGTAGCCCGAAATGGCAAAAGCTCCCGTTCCAAGGGCGACAGCTCCAGTCCCTGTGGCCGAGGCTGGGAACCGATCCTCAAAGGGGTCTGACGCCGCGGTCGCGGTCTTGGCAGAGCCCCACCAGCCCGTGGCGGCTCCACCGATGGCGATGGCGCCCTCGCCAAAGGCGTTGGCCCCGGTGCCCAGGGCCACGGACCCGGAGCCACTCGCGTCAGCCCCATCCCAGCTGTTGGTCGCGCCACCAAGGGCCATGGCGCCATCCCCCTGAGCCAGGGATTCCGAGCCCAGGGCCACGGCCCCGGTGCCCGTCGCCCTGGCCCCGCCGCCGCCCCAGCCGGTGTTGGACGCTGACCCCACAGCCGTGGCGCCCTCCCCCTCGGCGATGGCTCCGTTCATCGTCCCGAGGGCGCTGCCGATCGCCAGGGCGCCCACCCCATCCGAGCGAACAGACCCGCCAACGCTCCCGTTGGTGCCGTGGAAGCCATTGCCGCCATTGATTCCGATGGAGCCAGGGAGGGTTCCCTGCGCGGACCCGCCTGGTCCACCCGCGCCTCCGGATCCACCATCGCCACCCTTCTCGCCAGCTCCCGCATTGCCGATGGCGATGCCGGTGACATCGGTGGTGGTGACGCCACCACCCATGCCGCCATTGCCTCCATTGCCGCCGTTCCCGCCGTTGCCGCCCTTGCCGCCAGCGGCACCGGCCGGGCCGGCGAGGCCAGCGGTTCCATCCCCTCCCCGACCCCCATTGCCGCCCGTGCCGCCTGCCCCCGCCGCGCCACCGGCGCCTCCCGTGCTCCCAGTGCCGAAGGTGCCTGCCTCATAGCCCGGACCGGAGACGGCTCCGGCACCCCCTCCGATCCCGCCGTTGCCCGCCAGGCCAGCGTTGCCTCCATTGCCCGCCAGGCCCCCAGCGCCCCCGATGGTGCAGGCTCCGGGAAGCGCACAGAAGGCATTGCCCCCGGCGCCGCCAACGCCACCATTGCCGCCGGTGGCCCCAGCCCCCGCGGTGCCGCCTCCGGGACCGGCGCCCGCGGTGCCATCGGCCGACGCGTTGCCCCCGGCGCCACCCCGGCCGCCGGCGCCGCCGTTGGCGTCAGCCCCCGCGCTGGCCGCGCCATTGCCGCCATTGCCGCCCGCGCCGCCGTTGCCTCCCGTCCGGCCGCCCACGTCAGCACCGGCGGCTCCACCGAGGCCGCCAGCGCCACCGATGCCACCCCCGACCGTGGTTCCCGGCGTGCCGTTGCCGCCTGGCGTGGCGGCAAGCGCCGGCAGCGTCGCGGGAAAGGCGAGGACGGAGGTCAGGACAAGAGCCGAAAAATGCTTGCTTTGCAATAAAGAACGCTGCGGCGAGGGGGGCATTGGAAAAATAATGAACTCCCGCAAAGTGTGGATATATCGCTATCCAGTGGTCTGGAATCGTGTGTCGATCGAGCGAGTGGACTCACGGGCTTCCGCGTGCATCCCTGTCGGTCGTCCATCGGGCTGCAAGCGCATGAAAACTGGAGAGTTGGCCCCTCCTCCGGCTGGTCGCACGGCTGGGCGCCGCTGATGAGAAGTGGTTGCGCGGCTGATCCGCAGCGGAATGGCCTCGTTGAAGCTGGGGTCTTGGGTCGCCAAAAGATGACGGTTCGCCATGTCGTTTCTGGCCGTCAATCGCTGATGTAGATATGGAATTCCGCTTGTGAGGAGTTCCGCTTGTGTGGAGTTCCGCTTGCGGCCTGGCGACTCGCTCAGCGGCACAGGTGCGGATGGGTTGAGCGAATCGATCCTGGCAAGGGTTGCGCGTTTCGCTTCCTTGCCTCTCTGGATTTCTGATCGTCCCTCGAAAGATTCAACCCTCCTGGCTGTCCTCCTCCTCCTTGAGCAGTGGAAAGCGCTCTGCGATCGGATCGCCCGTGAACTGGGCGACCCAGCCTTCGGGATTGTCAAAGAAGCGGATGGCCGTGAAGCGCGGGGCGCTGCCCATGTCAAACCAATGCCGGGTGCCGGAGGGCACCCGCAGGAAGTCGTTCGTTTCGCAGAGCACCTGCAGCACCTCCGCGCCGATGTGCAGGCAGAAGAGTCCCCGGCCCTCGACGAAGAAGCGCACCTCGTCCTCGCTGTGGGTGTGCTCGCTGAGAAACTTGCGGCGCAGGGCGTCGCGGTCGGGGTGATCGGGTCGCAGTCGAATGGCGTCCACGGTGGGATAGCGGCCGGTGGCCTGCACACGGGCGATCTCCGGCGCGTATGCCGCCAGAATCTCGGCCTCGTTGGCCTCCGCCGACAGCGCCACCCGGGCGGGCCAGCGCTCGAAGCCGATGCCCCGTTCCGCCAGCAGCTCCCGGATGCGCTCGGGATCGTCGCTCGCGACCAGGGGAAGCAACGGTGGGGTCCCGCTGGCGTTGAAAATCTCCAGATGACTCATCGACGCCACCCACGGCAGGTCCCACAGCTTAAAAACCCCCGACGGAGTCCCCGCTGGTGAGCCCTCCCGACCCGCAGGCGCTCGGCACGACGGCGCTCTCCCCCGATGCCCTGGCGACGGATCCCCGTGGCGGGGTGACCTTGGTGGGGGTGGGTCCGGGGGATCCCGATCTGCTCACCGTGGCCGCCCTGCGGGCGATCGCCGGGGCGACCGTGGTGGCCTATCCCGTGGCCCGGGTGGGGGGCGAGGGCATGGCCGCCCGCATCGCCGCGCCCTGGCTCGCCCCGTCCCAGCGGCGGCTGCCCCTGCTCTTTCCGATGGTGGAGGCGGCGGAGCCGCGCCGGGAGGCCTGGCACCAAGCCGCTGCCACCCTCGCCGCCGAGGCGGAGCGGGGGGAGCGGCTGGTGCTGCTCTGTGAGGGTGATGCTTCCCTCTTTGCCAGCTGCTCCTACGCGCTTCTGGCCCTGGCGGACCGGCATCCTGCCTGCCCCCTGCGCGTGGTGCCGGGGATCAGCGCCGTGGCGGCCGCGGCCGCCGCCGCCTCCAGCCAGGGTCTTCCCTGGCCCCTGGCCCTGCAGCGGGAGGGCCTGCTGATCCGCCCCACCCCCGAGACCCCCGCGGAGCTGGCCCGGCTTCTGGACGCGGCGGCCGCCTCCGCCACGGTGCTCGCCCTGTTGAAGCTGGGTCGCCGCTGGCGCTGGGTGCGGCCCTGCCTGGAGGAGCGCGGGCTCCTGGAGCCCGCCCTGTTCGCCAGCCGCGTGGGCTGGCCGGATCAGCGCCTGGTTCCCGCGGCGGCGGTGCCCGCCGATGAGCAGCCCTATTTCTCCCTGCTGCTGCTGCGTCAGAGCTGGCCCGACGTGTTGCCCTGACGCAAACGCTCCTCCGCGCGAGCCAGGACGGCCAGCGTCTCCGCCGGGTTGGGCGCCTGCAGGAGGGCCTGGCGCAGCTCGGGAGCTTCCGGGAGGCCGGCGCAGGCCCAGCCCAGATGCTTCCGGGCCACCAGCAGGCCGTGGTCGCCTCGCGCGGCCAGCAGCGCCTGGAGATGCTCGGCCGCCAGCGCCAGCCGCTCCTCCGGGCGCGGCGTCGGTGGCGGGGGCTGGCCTTCCAGGGTGGCGGCGATCTGCCCCACCAGCCAGGGAGCCCCCAGGCTCCCCCGGCCCACCATCACGCCGTCCGCGCCGGTGATCGCCAGGCAGCGCAGCGCGTCGGCCGGGTTGCGGATGTCGCCGTTGGCGATCAGGGGCAGGGGCAGCGCGCGCTTCACCGCGGCAATGGCCAACCAATCGGCCTCACCCCCATACCCCTGCTCCCGGGAGCGGCCATGGAGGGTGAGGAGCTGGGCGCCAGCCTCCCGCAAGCGCTGACACCAGGCGATGGCGGCGGCGGTGCGGGCCGCTTCGGGGGCCGTGCCGTGCCAGGCCAGGCGGGTCTTCACCGTCACCGGGATCGCCACCGCCGCGGCGACGGCCTCGACGACACGGGCGGCCAGGTCGGGCTCGCGGATCAGGCCGGAGCCGCCCCCCTTGCGAGCCACCTTGCGCACAGGGCAGCCCATGTTGATGTCGATGAGGAACGCGCCCGCGGCCTCCGCCCGGCGGGCCGCCTCGGCCATCGCCTCCGGCCGGTGGTCGCACAACTGCACGCCGATGGGGCCCCCCTCCTCCTCCAGCTCCCCCAGGCGTTCGCCGCCCTGGCCCCGTTCCAGGAGGGTGGCGTGCACCATCTCCGTGAACAGCAGGGCCCGCGGGGCCCAGCGCCGCACCAGGCCGCGGAAGATCCTGTCGCTCACCCCCGCCAGGGGGGACTGGAGCACGCGGCAGGCCAGCGCGCGGGGGCTGCCCCGGCCCTCCAGAACCAGGGGACCAGGCCAGGGCGGGGGGGCGAGGACGGCGGTGGTGGGGATCATGGGACGCCATTCTGGAAGCCGCTCTGGACTTCGCCCCCGGCCCGGCCATGGACCACGACGACCCCTTGCCCCTCAGTCGCGCGCTGCTGGAGGCGGTGCTGGCGGATCGCCTCAGCGACCGCCTTGTCTGTGCCCTGGTGTGGCGCCGCCTGGGCTACGCGCCCGCGGGGGTCGCCGTCGCGGAGGCCGCGCTGGCGTCGACGGTCCCGTTGATGGAGGGAGACGCCGTCCCCTGGCTGGCGGGGCCGGCCACGCCGCCCTCCTGGGCGGAGGCCTTCCCCCGGGCCCCGGAGGTGATCGCCGAGCGACCGGCCAGCGTGGCTCTCACCCGCTCGGTGCCCGCGGCGCACAAACAGTTGCTCAAGGAGCAGCTCGGGTTCGGCGGCTATCGCATCGGCGAGCTGTTCCCGCGGCGCACCCGGCGAGCCACCGCCGTCAATTGGCTTCTGGCCCACCTGGCGGAGCGGGGGGAGCCGCTGCCGGAAACGGGACCCCTCCCGCCCCTGCTGGAGCCGCCCGCCGACCCACGCCTGGGCCATCCAGGGGATCCACCCGTGGGGTGAAGCGGCGGGGCGGCGGGATCAACTCTGGATGGTGACCGGGGTGTTCAGCGGGGTGTGCGCAGACAGCCAGCGGGCGTGGGGGCTGGGCGAAGCCGAGGAGGCCGCGCGGTAGGGTCAGGATTCTGCCCGTCGGATGGGGATAGGAACGCGTGGCTCTACCGGTGGTGGCCATTCTCGGGCGTCCGAATGTGGGGAAGTCGACCTTCGTCAACCGGCTGTGCCGCAGCCGGGAGGCCATCGTGCACGACGAACCCGGCGTCACCCGTGATCGCTCCTATCAGGAGGCCTACTGGAGGGACCACCACTTCAAGGTGGTGGACACGGGCGGCCTGGTGTTCGCCGATGACAGTGAGTTCCTTCCCGAGATCCGCGAGCAGGCCCAGCTGGCCTTGGAGGAGGCCGCGGCAGCCGTGCTGGTGGTCGATGGCCAGCAGGGCCTCTCTGCCGCCGATGAGAGCATCGCCGAGTGGCTGCGCTTCCAGAAGGTTCCGGTGCTGGTGGCCGTGAACAAGTGCGAATCGCCCCAGCAGGGCCTGTCGATGGCCGCCGAATTCTGGGGCCTCGGACTGGGGGAGCCCTTCGCCATCTCCGCCATCCACGGCGCCGGCACCGGCGAGCTCCTCGACCAGCTGGTGACCCTCTTGCCCCCGGCCCCGGAAGAGGAGGGGGAGGAGCCCATACAGCTGGCGATCATCGGGCGACCGAATGTGGGCAAATCCAGCTTGCTCAATGCCATCTGCGGCGAGCGGCGCGCCATCGTCAGCGCCATTCGCGGCACCACCCGCGACACCATCGACACCACCCTGGAGCGGGAGGATCGGGTCTGGAAGCTGCTCGACACGGCCGGCATCCGGCGCCGCAGCAGCGTGGAGTACGGCCCGGAATTCTTCGGCATCAACCGCAGCCTGAAGGCCATTGATCGCAGCGACGTCTGCGTGCTGGTGATCGATGCCCTCGACGGGGTCACCGAACAGGATCAGCGCCTGGCGGGCCTCATCGAGGAGGCGGGCCGGGCCTGCGTGATGGTGGTGAACAAGTGGGACGCGGTGGAGAAGGACAGCCACACCCTCCATCAGATGGAGAAAGAGCTGCGCAATCGCCTGTATTTCCTCGACTGGGCGCCGATGCTCTTCACCTCCGCCCTCACCGGCCAGAGGGTGCAGGGCATCTTCCCGCTGGCCGCGAAGGCGGTGGAGCAGCACCGCCGGCGGGTGAGCACCTCGGTGGTGAATGAGGTGTTGCAGGAGGCGCTGCGCTGGCGCACTCCGCCCGCCACCCGCGCCGGCCGCCAGGGGCGTCTGTATTACGGAACGCAGGTGGCCTCCAAGCCCCCCAGCTTCACCCTGTTCGTGAACGATCCCAAGCTGTTCGGCGACACCTATCGCCGCTATGTGGAGCGCCACCTGCGGGAGGGCCTGGGATTTGAGGGCACCCCCATCCGCCTGTTCTGGCGGGGCAAGCAGCAGCGCGACGCGGAGCGGGATCAGGCCCGCCACGGGGTCGACCACCGCTGATGGACTGGCTGCGCCAGATCCCCATCGGTCAATATGTGGACACCTCCGCGACGGGGGTCTCCAGCTGGCTGCAGCGGCTCGATCCCCGTCTGAAGCTGGCCTGGACCCTGGCCTTCCTGGTGGCCCCCGTGATGGCCGGGCCGCGCTGGCGTCTGGCGCTGGTGGGCCTGCTCCTGCTGGTGACGCTGTTCAGCGGGGTGCCCTCGCGCCTTTGGCGGCGCTCCATGCCCGCTCTGCTGGCCTTCGCCACCCTGGTGGGCCTCCTGTCGGTGGTGCTGCCCGCCGCACCCGGCCCCAGCGGCGACCTGCAACGGCCCCCGGGGGAGCTCCTCCTGCGGCCCACCCCTCCGGCCGGGACGCCAGCGGAACGCGCGGGCCTGCCTTGGGAGCTGGTGCGCTGGGGCCCCTGGGGCGCCGCCCCGTTCTCTGTGGGGCCGGTTGTGGTGACGCGCAAGTCGGCGGAGCTGGGGATCAACGCCTCCACCCTTCTGTTCACCGTGGTGCACAGCGCCAATCTGCTGCTGCTCACCACCGCCCCGGAAGCCCTGGTGTGGGCCATTCAATGGTGGTTGCGTCCCCTCTCCTGGCTGGGCTGGCCGATGGAGCGGCTGGGGTTCACGCTCCTGCTGGCCCTGCGGTTTCTGCCGCTGGTGCAGGAGGAACTGCAAAACCTGCTGCGCGCCCTGGCCACCCGCGCCGTGAATCTGCGGTCGCTGGGTTGGAAGGGGGGGTTGGCCCTCGTGCTGGCGGTGGGAGAACGGCTGCTGGCTAACGTTTTGCTGCGATCCGAGCAGGGCGCGGACGCGCTCCTGGCCCGCGGAGGCCGGTGGCTGCCCCCTGATCGGCTCCACCAACCCGAGCCGACCTCTCCCCTGCCCACCCTGATCGGTGGTCTGGCCCTGGCCCTGCTGGTGGGCTTGCGCTGGGCGGTCGGCGGCTCCTGACGCCCCTCGCCGCAAGTGGGTGGCCGGGGGTGGGGGGACCGTGATCTTTAATGGAACCAGTTCGATCTGACTCGTGAGCGCAGAGCGGTATCTCAGCCATCCCACCTTCGGGATGCTCTATCGGGTCGCTCCTGCTGGTGAAAACAGGGATCTCTTCGCCACGCTCTACGCCCAGCGGATTTTCTTCCTTGTCACCCTGCAGACGAAGGGAGCCACTTTTGAAGTGATTCCGCTGGCCGACGCGCGCCATTACGCGGAACAGAACCTGGCTCGGGCCCGGCGCGAAGGGCAGTCGGAGCATGCGCGTTGGCGACAGCTTTTTGATCAAACCTTTCTCTGAACCTCATGGCCATCGACTCCCCGTTGGCCGAACGGTTTGCCGAAGTGCGTCGCGATCTGCCGCCCACCTGTCGGCTCCTGGCGGTCAGCAAGGGCCAGGGCGCGGACGTGATCCGAGAGGCGGTCGCCCTCGGGCAGCGGAGCTTTGGCGAGAGCCGCCTGCAGGAGGCCCTGGGCAAGCAGGAGCAGCTCAAGGATCTCGGCCCGCTCGACTGGCATTTCATCGGTCGTCTGCAGGCCAACAAGGCGCGGGCCGTGTTGCGCCACTTCGGCACCCTCCACTCCCTCGACAGCCTTCCCCTGGCGGAGCGGCTGCAACGCATCGCCCTGGAGGAGGGGGTGGCGCCCGTGGTCTTCGCCCAGGTGAAGCTGCGGCCGGATCCGGGCAAGACCGGTTTTGCGGCGGACGCCCTGCGTCAGGCCTGGCCCCGTCTGGTTGATCTGGCCCCCCTGCGCCTGCGGGGGCTGATGACCCTGGCCCCCCAGGGGCTGGAGCGCGAGGAGCGGCTGGCGCTGTTTCAGGACTGCGCGGCCCTGGCTCGGGAGCTCCAGCTGCCGGAACTCTCGATGGGCATGAGCGGCGACTGGCGCGAAGCGGTGGAGGCGGGAGCCACCTGGATCCGTCTGGGGTCCGGCCTGCTGGGGGTGCGGCCCGCCCCCGAGGGCTAAGGTGGCCGCCACATCTGAAGAGCCACCACAGGTGGTTGCCAGCCGCCCCCAGGGACGCTATTCAGGTGCAACGCTCCACTTTGAGGCTCACTCGTGTCGTTGTTCTCCCGTCTCCGTGCCGTCGTCTCTGGTGACGACTACCTCGATGGCGACTTCGACGATGAGCTGGATTACGACGCCGGCGACAGCCACGAGGCGGCTCCCCCCTCCAGCCGCGGCACCTCTGCCCTGGCCCTGAGCTCGGATTTCGCTCCCAGCGTTGACGACCCCTTCGCCGGGACCAATGTCATCGGCATGCCCGGCCTCACGACCACCGTGGCGGAGGTGATGTTGATGGAGCCCCGCAGTTTTGATGAGATGCCCCGCGCGATCCAGGCCCTGCGGGAGCGCAAGACCGTGATCCTCAACCTCACCATGATGGAGCCGGATCAGGCCCAGCGCGCCGTGGATTTTGTGGCCGGCGGCACGTACGCCATCGATGGCCAGCAGGAGCGGGTGGGCGAGAGCATCTTTCTGTTCGCGCCCAGCTGCGTGACCGTGTCCTCCGCCGGAGCGGAAGAGGCTCCCGTCTCCGCCCCGGTGACGCGCTCCCGGTCCACCACGTCCCTGGAGTCCCAGGACGCCGCTCCCAGCCCGGCCTGGGGACGCACCGATCTGCTGGGTTGACCGTTTCACCGCCAGCCCTGGGGGTGGTGGGCCTGGGCCGGATGGCCCAGGCCCTGCTGGAGCCCTGGATCGCGGACGGCCTGATCGCTCCTGAAGCCGTCCATGCCGTGGTGGGCAGCGAAGCCTCCCGCGACCGTTGGGCTGCGGCCACCCTGGCTGGCCACCCTCTGCGGGTGAGCACCGAGGCCCGTGAGGCCTGGCAGGCTCCCGTGGTGCTGCTGGCGGTGAAGCCACAGCAGCTGGATGGTGTGGCGGCCACCGCGCTCCAGGCGACCCCGGAAGGGCCGACGCAGGGGTTGCTGCTCTCCGTCCTCGCGGGCGTGCGTCTGGAGCGGTTGCGCCAGCTGTTCCCCTCCCGCACCTGTGTTCGCGCCGTCGTCAACACCCCGGCCCTCGTCCGTCAGGGGCTGACCGCCCTGGCCTGGGCGGAGGACCCCTCCCCCGAGACGCGCGCGTGGGTGGAGCGTTTGTTCCGCCAGGTGGGCGACGTGTGGACCTTGCCGGAATCCCAGCTGGATGCCTTCTTGGCGCTCACCGCCTCCGGTCCGGCCTTTGTGGCCCTGATTGCGGAAGCCCTGGCGGATGGGGCGGTGGCTGCCGGCCTGCCTCGGGCCCTGGCCCAGACCCTGGCGCCGCGCACCCTCAGCGGCACGGCGGCCCTGCTGGAGGGCAAGACGCTCCATCCGGGCCAGTTGAAGGACATGGTGAGCAGTCCGGGCGGCACCACGATCGCGGGCCTGCGGGAGCTGGAGCGCGCTGGGGTGCGCTCGGCCCTTCTGGAGGCGGTGTTGGCCGCGGCGGAACGGAGCCGGTCCCTGGCCTGATCCGGGCTGGCGCCTCAGCCTTTCGCCGCACCGGTGCCGCCACTCCCCAGGCGCGGTTCCGTGCCCTCCAGCAGCCGTCGCAGGTTGGCGCGGTGGCGCCAGAGCACGAGCACCGTGGTGAGCACGGCCAGGGCGAGGTAGGCCGGTCGGAAGCCCCCATGGCTTGGAAACCAGCCCAGCATCAGCAAGGGCAGGCCCACGGCGGCCACCATGCTGGAGAGGGAGACGATGCGGCTGAGGCTCAGCACGGTCAGGAACAGGCCGAAGCAGGCCAGTCCCACGGGCCAGGCCAGGCCCAGGAGCATCCCCAGCCCGGTGGCCACCGCCTTGCCGCCCC
>CAYVWU010000023.1:0-20302 GCA_964455575.1 uncultured Cyanobium sp.
CCACCGTGGCCAACCTGTTTGGCCACATGAACGGCAAGGTGAAAGGGATGGTGTCCATCTGGGACGTGGTCGGTTTTGACGAGGTGGCCGACCTGCAGAAGATGCCCAAGGAGGTCATCACCACCATGAAGACCTACTGCGAATCGGGCCAGTTCCAGCGTGGTGCCGAGAGCTTTGCTGGCGACGCCAGCATCGCCATGTTCGGCAACACCCAGCAGCCGATCGATGTGATGGTGCAGACGGGACATCTGTTTGCTCCCATGCCCGATATCATCCGAGACGACCGCGCTTTCATCGACCGGCTGCACTGTTACCTGCCCGGTTGGGAAGTGCCCAACATGCGCAACGAGTTCTTCACGGACCACTACGGCTTCGTGATCGACTACCTGGCGGAAGCCCTGCGCGACTTGCGCAAGCTCAACTACACCGAGCTCTGCGACAGCCACTTCGGTCTGGGCAGCCACCTCAACACCCGCGACCGCAAGGCCGTGCGCCGCACTGTCTCCGGCCTGGTCAAGATCATCCATCCCCATGGGGACCCGGCAACGGAAGACCTGGAGGAAATCCTTAAGCTCGCCATTGAGTGCCGCAGACGCGTCAAGGAGCAGCTCAAGAAGATGGGCTCCTTTGAGTACAGCCAGACCTCGTTCAGCTACTCCGATAACGACACTGGAGAAGAGCATTTCGTCGGTGTGCCCGAACAGGGCGGTCAGGATCTGATCGCAGCCGAGCCGATGGCACCTGGTTCGATCTATACCGCCTCGGTCACAGGCGACGGCACGGTCGGCCTCTACCGCTTGGAAGTCTCCATCGCGGCAGGCAACGGCAAGCTCAAGCCGGCAGGAGGCATCAGCGGGCCAATGAAGGAATCGATCCGGCGTGCTTTCGCGTTTCTTCAGGCCAACAAGAGTGCTTTCTCGATCAGCCAAGAGGCCGACAGCTACGACTACAACGTCGAAGCCATCGATCTTTTGGGCAACAGGGTTGAAGCCGAGGTGGGTGTTGCGTTTTTCCTCGCCGCATTTTCCGCCATCCGCCGGGCACCCGCCAGGGCCGGGATGCTCGTCATGGGTGACATGAGCATCCAGGGCAATATCAAGGCCGCCCGCTCCCTGGTGGAACCCCTGCAAGTGGCTATGGACAATGGCGCCCGCTGCGCCTTGATCCCCGGCGAGAACAAGCGTGCTTTCTTGGAAGTCGACACCGATGTGATCGACAAAATCGATCCAATCTTCTTCAACGATGTGAAGACCGCGACTTTCAAGGGACTCGAGCTGAACTGACAGCGCATTCGCTGTCACCTCTCTTGTTTCCGCTGCGTGTGGGTGCCTGTGGCAGGGCGATCCTCATCGAGAGGCCGCACAGCATCAACCTGCCGGTTCGACGGAGTGGTCACTGGGCTGGGGCCCTGCGGTAGCGAAAGTGGGGAAGGGGGTTGCCCCCGGTCCGTCGCACACCCACCACTCCCCTCGGCCAGGCCTCACGCCGCCCGCGGCAGTCCACGCCCCTTCCCCCATCTGCCCCCCCAGTAGATTCCCGCGAGATCGCTGACCCGCTCGATGCTTGCCATCGCCATCCTGGCCGCTGGAAAGGGCACGCGCATGAAGAGCCGACTGCCCAAGGTGCTGATGCCCCTGGCCGGCGCCACCCTGGTGGAGCGCGTGTTGCGCAGCGCCGAGGCCCTGCGGCCCGAGCGGCGAATCCTGATCGTGGGCCACCAGGCGGAGCGGGTGAAGGCCGCCCTGGCCCACCAGGACGACCTTGAGTATGTGCTGCAGGAGCCCCAGAACGGCACCGGCCATGCGGTGCAGCAGCTCCTGGGCCCGTTGGAGGGCTTTGCGGGGGATCTGCTCGTGCTCAACGGCGACGTGCCCCTCCTGCGCCCCGATACCCTCGCGGCCCTGCTGGGGCGCCACCGATCCAGCGGCGCGGGCGTCACCGTGCTCACGGCGCGGCTGGAGGACCCCACCGGCTACGGGCGGGTGTTCACCGACGCGGAAGGGCGGGTGACGGGCATCGTGGAACATCGCGACTGCGATGCCAGCCAGCGGGCCAACACCCTCACCAACGCCGGCATCTACTGCTTCCACTGGCCGCGCCTGGCGGAAGTCCTGCCCCGCCTCACCACCGACAACGACCAGGGGGAGCTCTACCTCACCGACACCGTCGCCCAGCTCCAGCCCGCCCTGCAATTGGAGGTGGCTGACTGGCGGGAGACGAACGGCATCAACGATCGGCTGCAGCTGGCCCAGTGCGAGGCCGTGTTGCAGGACCGCCTGCGGCGCCACTGGATGGCGGAGGGGGTGACCTTCACCGATCCGGCCAGCTGCACCCTCAGCGACGGCACCCGCTTCGGGCGGGATGTGCTCGTGGAACCGCAATGCCACTTCCGCGGCGACAACGTGATCGGCGACGGCTGCCGCCTCGGCCCCGGCACCTTGATCGAGGACAGCGAGCTGGGGGAGGACGTGGAGGTGATCGCCTCGGTGGTGCGGCAGTCGACGGTGGCCCGCGGCTGCGTCGTCGGGCCCTATGCCCAGCTGCGGGCGGGCGCGGTGCTGGAGGCCGACTGCCGCATCGGCAATTTCGTGGAGGTGAAGAACAGCCACCTGCAGAGCGGCGTCAAGGCCAACCACCTCAGCTATCTCGGCGACGCGGATGTCGGCACGGCGGTGAACATCGGCGCCGGCACGATCACCGCCAATTACGACGGCGTGCGCAAGCACCGCACGGTGATCGGCGCGGGCAGCAAGACGGGAGCCAACAGCGTGCTGGTGGCGCCGATTCGCCTGGGGGAGGGGGTCACCGTGGCGGCGGGCTCCACCCTCACCGCCGACGTGCCCGCGGGCGCCCTGGCCCTGGGCCGGGCCCGGCAGGTGGTGAAGCCGGGCTGGTCGCTTCCCGCCAGCAACGCCTGAGCCGGTTCACAGCCCCTGCGCGGCACCCTACCCGACCCCTTCAGCGGCACCCTCCCCGACCCCCTCAGCGGCGCCTTCCAGATCAAGGATCAACACCTCCGTGCGCGGGCCGAACCGCAGCGGCAGCAGGCTGTTGCCCACCCCCGCGCTCACGCAGAGCACACGATCTCCGGGGAGGGTGTAGCGGCCCCTCGGGTAGCGGCGCGAGAGGGCGCCGGAGGCGACCAGCGGCGCCCAGCCCCCCGGCAGGGTGATCTGCCCGCCGTGGGTGTGGCCGGCGAGGGCGAGATCGAAGGGGCGATCGCCGGCGTCCAGCAGACCGGAGGGTTGATGGATCAACAGGAGCGTGGCGCAACGGGGATCCCAGGTCGCCGCCTCGGGCCGCGGGCGGCCCCCCAGGTGGTCATCCAGCCCCACCAGGCGCACGTTGGCGAAGGGATCCGCCAGCCGCACGCCGCGATTGCGCAACACGCTCACCCCGCAGGCCTCCAGCCGGGCCGTGATCGTGCCGACATCGGCGCCATGGTCGTGGTTGCCCATCACGGCGAACACCCCCGCGGGAGCCCGCAGGCGGCAGAGGCTGTCGGCGATCAGGTCCAGCTCCTGCGCCCGGGAGCAGACGAAATCACCGCCCAGGAGGATCAGGTCCGGCGTCGCCTCCCGCAGCGCCTCCAGGGCGGCGGTGATGGTGCCGGTGGGCGTCATGCGGCCGGCATGAAGATCGGAAGCAAAGGCCAGCCGCAGCCGGCGCGCCGTCCCCAGAGGCTTGGCCAACGCCACCTGCTCCCGCCAGCGCCGCACCCCCGCCACGCTGATCCCCGCCGCCGCGGGACGGGACCGGCAGAGGCCCTCCCCGACGCGCAGCAGGAGGGCCGTCAGGAGCGGCGGACGCCAGCGGCGGGACATGGAACCGACACTGGCTCCCATGGTGTGGTCACAGCGCCAGGATGTCTCATTCAACGCGACCGCGCGTCCCATGCCCGCCGACAGTCCACCCGCGCCCGCCTCCACTCCCGCGCCCGCGCCCGGTCCCGATGCCCCCGCCGCGCCTCCACCCCACACGGGGGCGGTGACGGGCGTGCTGGAACTGCTGGCCTTCCTCCGCGATCCCGACTTCGCCCAACGGCGCTTCGCCGAGCACGGGGATGTGTTTGAAACCGTGGTGGCCGGCCAGCCCCAGGTGTTTGTGCGCGGGGCGGACGCCGTGGCCGATCTGATGAGCCAGGCCGCCGCGCTGGAGGGTTGGTGGCCCGCCAGCGTCAGCCAGTTGCTGGGGCCCTTCTCCCTGGCGAACCGCAACGGCGAGAGCCACCTGGCCCGGCGGCGGGTGGTGGGGCGTCTCTTCTCGGCCGCCTCCCTGCGAGCCTGCGCGCCGGGCATCGTGCGGATCGGCGAGGCGGTGATCGACGACCTCGCCACCGCCTCGCCCCCGGTGGCCCTGGCGCCCTGGATGCGGGCGTTCGCCTTTCAGGTGATCGCCGAGGAGGTGCTCACCCTCTCCCCTGAGGGCCGGGCGAGCCTGTTCGACGACTTCGAGATCTGGACCCGCGGCCTCTTCAGCTTTCCCCTCGCCCTCCCCGGCAGTCCCCTCGCCCGCGCCAAGGCCGCCCGGCGGCGCCTGATCCAACGGCTCCTGGGGCTGCTGCCCTCCCTCAGCGTTCTCGCGGACGCCTGCGACGAGGCCGGCCTTCCGCTCCAGGACCCCGACCTGGCGGATCAGCTGCTGCTGCTCCTCTTCGCCGGCTACGAAACCACCGCCTCCGCCCTCACCCTGGCGGTGCTCCTCCTGCTCGAACATCCCGAAACGCTGGCCTGGCTCCTGGAGGAGCTCGACACCGTGCCCTGGCCCCCGGATGCCAGCGGCCTCGATCAGCTGGAAACCCTCCCCCGGCTCAACGCGGTGATCAAGGAGGTGTTGCGCCTGGTGCCGCCGGTGGGGGGCCTGTTTCGGCGGGCGAAGGCGCCGGTGCGGCTGGGCCCCTGGACGATCGCGCCCGGGCGCGTGATCCAGGTGGACCTGCGGTCCACCCAGCGGGATGACCGGGCCTTCGGCGATGGCGACCGCTTCCGCCCGGAGCGTCACCTGGAGGGCGCCGCCCCCGCTCCCGCCGCCGCCAACCTGCCCTTCGGCGTCGCTCCCCGCGTCTGCCTGGGCAAGCCGTTGGCGGAGCTGGAGCTGCGCCTGTTGCTCACCCGCCTCCTCCAGTCCCTGCGCTTCACCCTCGAACCGGACCAGGACCTCACCCTGGAGGTGATCCCCACCCCCCGACCCCGCAGCGGTCTGCTGGTGCGGGTGGAGCGGCGTTAGGAGGCCAGCTCCGCGCAGCAGCGGGCGAAGGCGGCGGCGGGATCCGGGGCGGCGGTGATCGGCCGGCCGATGACGAGACGGCTGGCGCCAGCGGCCACGGCCGCCGCGGGGGTCATCACCCGGGACTGGTCGCCGCTGGGGCTGCCGGCTGGGCGGATGCCGGGGGTGACCAGGGCGAAAGGCTCGGGATGGGCGGCCCGCAGGGCGCCCACCTCCAGGGGGGAGCAGACGCAACCGCCCACCCCCGCCGAGGCCGCCAGCGCCGCGAAGCGCCCCACCTGGCGCTCCAGCGGCTCCGCCGCGGCCAGCTCCTCCGCGTAGGCGCCGGGCGACCAGCTGGTGAGCACCGTCACCGCCAGCAGGGTGGGCGGGGGCAGGCCGACGGCCTCCGCGCCCTCCGCCGCGCCAGCGACGGCGGCGCGGAGGGCCTCGCGGCCGGCGCTGGCATGGACGGTGAGCAGCTCAGCGCCGAGGCGGGCCGTGGCGCGGCAGGCGCCGGCCATGGTGGCCGGAATGTCGTGGAACTTCAGATCGAGAAACACCCGTCGGCCCCGCTCCCGCAACGCCCGCACCCCATCAGGGCCGGCGCTGGCGAACAGTTCCAGCCCCACCTTCACCCACAGCAGCTCGGGGAGGCGCTCGACAAAGGCCAGGGCGTCCGCGGCCTCCATGCCGTCGAGGGCGACGATGATCCGATCGGCGGGGGCAGCGGCAGCGGGGGACGGGGCCATGGGCGGGAGGGGACGGCCACAGAGCAACCATGATGACCCCCAGTCCCACTCCAGGACCACCAGGAGCTCCTGAGACAGGCAGGTCTCGCCCGGGTTTGGGGAGACCGGAGTGGTGCGTCGCCCGTTAAGAAGAGGGCAGTCTCCCTGGCCAGCTATGGATGCCACCCCCTCCACCGCAGCCCCCGTTGGCGCCGCACACCCGCTGACGATCGCCTTCTTCGGGCTCGGGGCGGTGGGGTCCTCGATGTTGATCTGCCTCTCGGAGCTGGCGGAGCGCGATGCGGTGCCGTTGCGCTTCGTGGTCGTGGTGCTCAACGTGGACCTGGCCCGCGATGCCCTCTTCCACGCCGAGAAACTGTTTGATCGGATCGACTTCATCGGCCTGCCGGACTTTGCCCCCCTCTTCAGCGGCGAGGCCCCGGAGCTGGAGCGCCTGGCCGACGCCCGGGTGCTCGTCAATGCCGCCCATCCCGGCTTCAACCGCCAGCTGCTGGAGCTGGGCCTGCGCCTGGGCGCCCATGTGGTCGACCTGGCCTCGGACATGTACGACGCCGAAACCGAGCACAGCCTCACCTTTTCCCAATACGCCTTCGAGCCGGCCTATCGCGACCGCGGCCTCACCGCCCTGATCAACCTCGGCATCTCCCCGGGGGTCACCAATTTCCTGATCGGCCTTCGCCTCCACCAGCTGCGGGGCTCCCGCCGCCGCGACCTGGAGATCGAAAGCGTGGCGCTTTATCTCCTGGAGGACATCGACGCCGACGAGATCGTGTTTTCCTGGTCGCCGCTGGTGGCCCTGGAGGAGCTGGCGGAGCGGCCCCGCCTGCTGCGGGATGGGCGCATTCAGGTGCTGGAGCCGTTCAGCGCGGCGCGCGAGCATCACTTCCCCGGCGAGGTGGAGCCCACCCGCCAATACCCGCTCTACCAGGAGGAGCTGCTCTCCCTGCATCGCTCCTTTCCGGAAATCGAAGCGATCGCCGTCTACACCGGCGGCTCCGAGGTGGAGCTGGTGAAGGCGCTGTTCAAGCTCAACCTCCTCTCCAAGCGCACCCTGCCCCAGCAGAGCGAGCTGACCGTGGAGGCGATGGTGCGAGCGATCCTGCCCGGCATGAACAAGCCGCGCCGCATCGAGGAGTATCTGCGCAACGGCGTGATCCGCCGCGCCCATTTCGCCGCCGCGGCCGAGATCCGCTACACGGAAAACGTGCGCAACGACCGGCAGGTGACCATCGAAACCGTTGGCCTCAGCTACCTCCGCTACCCCGGCCTCCTGGGCAGTCCCTATGCGGGCGCCACCTACATCTCCTACCCCACGGCCGTGGGAGCGGCGATCCTCGCCTGGCACGCCCTCGCCTTCCTGCGGGAGGAGAACGGCCAGCTGCACGGCGTGGTGACGGGGGAGGATCTGGCGCGGCTTCTGCCCCGCGATCGCTCGGACGCCATCCGCCGCGATCTGGTCGCCTGGGACATCGACTTGTTCGAGAGCGTGCGCGACGCCACGCCGGTATGAGGCGAAGGCAGCCAGGGCGCCAGCCTCAATCGGCCACAAGCCGCCGGATGATCTTTTTTCCAACCTGCAACACGCGCCCGTGCAACTCGTCGGCTGAGCCAAACACGTGGCTTGGATCGGTGAGCTTCACACCATCAAGCCGCACCCCGCCGGATTCGATCTGTCGTCGCGCATCGCTGCTCGTTTTGCCGATCCCCACGGCAGACAGCAGATAAAACGCCTTGGCCGGAAAGGACACCCCCGCCAGGGAGGCCTCCGGCAGCTCCGCCGCGGCGCTGGCGGCGGAAGCGGCGTTGACGACCACCCCGAAGGCGCTCGCCTGCGCCTCCCGGGCCGCCGGCTCGCCATGGCGGCTGGCGGTGACGGCCAGGGCCATCGCCTTCTGCCGCTCCCGCGGGTTCTCCGGCAGGGTCGCCAGGTCGAGGTCGGTGAGCAGGGTGAGGTAGTCGTCGACGACCGTGTCGGGAACCTTCTCCAGCTTCGAGTACATGTCGAGGGGGGGCTCCCGCAGACCGACGGTGTTGCCGAGGCTCTTGCTCATCTTCTGCACGCCGTCGAGGCCCGGCAGGATCGGCAGGAGCAGACCGAACTGCGGACGCTGGCCGAAATGGCGCTGCAGATCGCGCCCCATGGCCACATTGAACTTCTGATCGGTGCCGCCCAGCTCGACATCCGCCTGGATCGCCACCGAGTCGTAGCCCTGGAGCAGCGGATAGAGAAACTCATGCAGGGAGATGGCCGTGCCGCTGGCGTAGCGGTTGGCGAAGTCCTCCTTGGCCAGCATCTGGCCCACGGTGGTCTGGGCCAACAGGTCGATCACCGCCGGCAGATCCAGCCCCGCCAGCCACTCGCTGTTGCGCCGCACCTCCAGCCGGCCCGGGGTGGTGAAATCGAGCAGCGAGCGCTCCGGCGGCTGCCCGAGGCCAAGCTGAACGAGATAGGTTTCGGCGTTGGCCTCCACCTCGGCGGCGCTGAGCTGCACGCGGGTGGCGCTCTTGCCGGTGGGATCGCCGATGCGGGCGGTGAAGTCGCCGATGATCAACACCGCCGTGTGGCCGGCGTCCTGAAAGGCCCGCAGCTTGCGAAACAGCAGCGAATGGCCGAGGTGGATGTCGCTGCCCGTCGGGTCGATGCCGAGTTTCACCCGCAGGGGACGGCCCGCCGTCGCCGCTTCCGCCAGGCGTGCGGCCAGGTTCTGGTCGGCGGCCTTGGCGGAGGGGAGGGCCTCGCCGAGCGGCCCCGCGGGGAAGAGATCGGCCAGCCCCCGGCTCAGCCAAGCCGGCAGCCCAGCGGTGACCCCTGCCGCGGGCCATGCGGTGCCCCCCGCAGTGGGGCCAGCGGAAGGGGCGGTGATCCCTGCGGACCCGGACGGCTCAACCATGGGGAAACCTGAAGGCACGCGCGGCGGTGGGCGGATCGTAAGCAGCCGCCGGGGGTCCTCTGCCATGGTTGAAGGCGCCCATGCCGATCCAAGGGGCCATGCGGGTGCTGTTCATCCACCAGAACTTCCCCGGCCAGTACCGCCACCTCGCGCCGGCCCTGGTCCAGCGGGGCGATGAGGTGCTGGCGCTCGGCGCGCCCCACGCCCCCGGCCTGGAGGGCATTCCCCTGCGCCGCTACCCCCTGCCGAAGCAGCTCCCTCCCTGCCACCCCTGGGCCGTCGATTTCCAGACCAAGTGCGTGCGGGCTCAGACGGTGGCCCGCCTCGCCACCCAGTGCCGGGAGGAGGGCTTCCACCCCGATCTCGTCATCGGCCATCCCGGCTGGGGCGAGCTGCTCGCCATCAAGGACGTCTTTCCTTCCGTGCCCGTGCTCCACCAACTGGAATGGGTCTATCCCCTCCAGGGGGGCGACAGCACCTTTGATCCGGAGTTTCCTCTCGGCGCCGAAACCCTGAGCCAGGTGCGCCTGCGGCGCGCCCCCCAGCTCCTGGCCTTCCACGATCTCGACCACGCCTGGGCGCCCACCCACTGGCAGGCGGCCAGCGCGCCGGAGCTGTTTCGCGACCGCATCAGCGTGATTCACGAGGGGATCGACACCCGGGCCATCGGCCCCAACCCCGCGGCCCGGGTGCACCTCCAGCGGGCGGGGCTCACCCTCCGTCCCGGCGATGAGGTGCTCACCTTCGTGGCGCGCAATCTGGAGCCCTACCGCGGCTTTCACACCTTCCTGCGGCTGCTGCCGGAACTGCAGCGACGGCGGCCGAACCTGCAGGTGCTGCTCGTCGGCGCGGATGGGGTGAGCTACGGCAAACCGCCCGCCGGGGGGGGCACCTGGCGCCAGGTGGTGCTGCGGGAGCTGGAGGGCCAACTCGACCTGACGCGCCTCCATTTCGTTGGCCAGGTGCCCCACCCGGTGCTGCATGAGCTCTTTCAGGTCTGCCGCGCCCATGCCTACTTCACCTACCCCTTCGTGTTGAGTTGGAGCCTGCTGGAGGCGATGGCCTGCGGGGCCGTGGTGGTCGGCTCCGCCACGCCGCCGGTGGAGGAGGTGATCACCGCGGGCGAGAACGGCCATCTGGTGGACTTTTTTGACCGGGAGGGCTGGCTCAACACCCTGGAGGAGGTGCTGGCGGAGCCGGAGAAGCAGCGGGCGCTGGCCGCCCGCGCCCGGCAGACCGTCGTGGAGCGCTACGACCTCGTCGACCAGTGCCTGCCGCGGCAGCTGGGGCTGGTGGATCAGGTGGCGGCGCTCAGGTGTTGACCTCCAGTTGCTGCTTCATGCGCTCGAGGGTGAACTCCATCTGCTCGAACATCCGCTCCGGCGTCAGGCCGAATTGGCCCAGCTGGGTGCGGAGCTGCTCCACGGTGAGCTTGGCCTGAAAATCTTCAGACAGCTCGAAGCGTTTCATGAACACGCGATAACGATCCATGATGGCCTCCATCTGCTCGATATAAAGCTTTTTCCCTTCACGATCAAACTTGCCGTACGTGCTGCCCAGTTGCATCAACTGTTGATAGTCGGCAAACAGGCGCTTGGCTTCATCCTGGATGATTTCGGAATCAAAAAAAGCCATGGCGCGAAAATGGCATGACGGGGCGGTGGGCCTCAATTCTGCGTGGGGGGCGACCTGTGTGGGAGTGCGGATCCACGCATGCAATTCGTAGCGGTTCCCGCTGAATCCCCCGACGACCGTTCACATCCTCTCCAACATGCCCCCCGCTCGCGTGATGGACCTCACCGCCCACCTGTCCCGGATGCGACACAACCAGCAGCAGGCGGAGCGCTTGTTTCGGGACGATCGGGTGGTGCTGGCCCTGGGCTGCCGCGCGCTGATCGCCGCCCTGGCCAACGCCCGCCCCCTGGAGCAGATCGTGGGCGTGGCCACCTCGGAAAGGGCCTCGCTGGTGGTGGTGGAGCGGGTGCGGCCCGACCTGGTCATGGTCAGCGACGCCCTGGAGGAGGGCTGTGGCTTCCGCCTGGTGGCCGCTCTCAAGGAGCGCTGGCCGGCCCTGCGGGTGTTGTTGCTGGTGATGGGCAACGGGCGCTCGCTGCGGCTGCGGCGATTTCTGGCGGCGCCGCTGGAGGGGGTGGCCGTGGTGATGGATGACCGCATCGGCACCGGCAGCGAGATGGCCGCCCTCCATTCCCTCCACGTGGGCGCCCAATTCGTGGATCCCACCCTCCGGCAGGCGGACCCGTTGGTCTGCCCCTTGAGCGGCCGAGAGCGGGAGGTGTTGCGCTGGCTGGTGGCGGGGCAGAGCAACAGCCAGATCGCTGAACGGCTGCAGCTCTCGCAGGAGACGGTGAAATCCCATGTGTCGAAGGTGTTCCGCAAGCTGGGGGTGGCCAATCGGCAACAGGCCGCCCTCCAGGCCCTGCGGCTGGAGGTCCTGGAATCCTGAGGGGGGTCCCGGGTCCCGAGAGAGGGATGGAGCGCCGGAACGCCAGCCCCGCGACCGGCCCCCTGGCCGCCGCCCGCCCGCCTCGCTACCTTCAGAACCGTTTTGCGCGCGACGCGGCCACCATGGCCCGAAGGCACTGGTTGGACCCCCTGGCGCGTCGGTTGCTGATCGCCACCGGACAGATTCCCCCGGATCCCGCCCCCCGGGCCGCGAACCGCCCGGGAGCTCGCCGCCTTGACGACACCCCCCCGGAGGCCAACCGCGTCCAGACCCAGTGGCCAGCGGACCATGACGCGGAGGTGGAACGGGAGCTGGAGGAGCTCAAGCGCAGCCTGGCCGCCGGACTGGTGGATGTGAACCGCGCCACGGTCAGCGACTGGCGCCAGCTGCCGGGCTGCACGGCGGAGCAGGCCGATCTCCTCGTGCGACTGCAGGCCGGCGGGGTGCAGCTCAGCGGGCCCGACGACCTGCGGCGGCTGCTCCAGCTCGACGCCACCACCCTGGCGGAGTGGTTGCCGCGGCTGGTGTTCCACTGGTATGGCGAACCCGCCCCCATCGTCCCTCGGCCCGTGGCGGTGAATCGTGCCGGGGCGGCCGAGCTGCGGGAGCGTCTCGACCTCTGCTCCCAGCGGTTGAGCCGCCTGCAACGGGAGCGCCTGAAGGCCCCCTTCCGCGATCTGGCGGACCTGCAGGAGCGGTTGCAGCTGCCGGCCTCCGTGGTGGAAGCGTGGATCGGTCGGGTCTCCTTTGAGCCGCCGGACGCCCCGCGGCAGCGCAGGAGCTCGCGGGAGCCCGCGACAGCGCCTCCTCCGCAGGCTCCGGCAGCGCCAGCCGCGTCGGAGCCCCAGGCCGCACCCGGCCCCAGCCTGCCGCCCACCCGCCGCCGCGGCGTCTCCCTCCCGGCGGCGCCCCGGCGACCATGACCCCCCGCCCCCGGAGCGCCCGCCAAGGGGACCTCTTCGGCGCGCCGCTCCCCGAACAGGCCAGCCCTGGCGAGGGCCCGCCCTTCGCCGCCCCGCCCTTCGCCCGCCGGCAGCTGCTCGACTGGCAGGAGCGCCTGGCCACCTTCCAGGCGCCCCTCTGGGGGGGCGTCGACCCCCCCGGAGCGACGAGGGAGGGCGCGGAATCCGAAGGGCCTCTGCCGGGGGTCCAGGAGGCGGAGCAGCCGAGTCTCTTCGCCAGCGCCGAGGGGCTGGGCGGGCCGCCAGCGGAGGCCGATCCAGCCGCCCGCGCCCGCTCGTTGCGGCCCCTCGACCTGCCGGCGCAGAATTTGGCCTTCTGGCGCTGGCCCCAGGCGCCCCATCAGGGTCCAGCGCTGTATTTCGTGCTCGATCGCCCGGACCATCTGCGGCAGCCGTTGCTCCTCTATGTCGGGGAAACGGCCCGCGCCGACCGCCGCTGGAAGGGCGCCCACGACTGCAAGAGCTATCTCGCCGCCTATCAGGAGGCCCTGGCCCGCGCGGATCTGGAGGCCCGGCTCACCATCCGGTTCTGCTGTGACGCGCCCCCGGCCACCGGCGCCCGCCGGGCGTTGGAGCAGGCCCTGATCCAGCGCTGGAAACCGCCGTTCAACAAGGAAACCCGCGGCCGCTGGAGCACCCCCTTCACCGCCGAGCTCGACTGAAGCGCCCACCGGCGGGCCTGGCGATGGGCGTCCACGGGCGGGAGGAAAGGGCGAACCCTTTTGCTGGCTACGATCCAGGCTCTCGCCTCGGGCCATGGACCTCCACTGCCTGCCTTCGCCAGCCGCCACCGACGCGGCAGGCTCCGCCGACCCGCTGCGGGGGTGGTCGGGAGATGGCCTGGTGCTGGGGGTGTTCCGCGGGGCCGACCATCCCAGCCGCGCCCTGCTCAGCCGCCTGCTGGGCGAGGGAGCCAGCGCGGATCTGGAACGGCGACGCTTTCGCGGCAAACCGGGCGAGTGCGTCAGCTTCGATCGGCCTGGCGCCCAGCCCGCCACCCTCACCCTCGTGGGTCTGGGGGAGCCGGAAAGCTTTGATCTGGCGGCGCTGCGCCTGGCCACGGCCACAGGGGTGCGGGCCGCGGCCCGGCTGGGCGGGCAACAGCTCGGGCTGCTCCTGCCCGTGGAAGGCCTCGCGCCCGACGCGGCCGCGACCGCCATGGCCGAAGCGGCCCGTCTGAGCCTGTACAGCGACCATCGCTGGCGCAGCGAGGCCGAACCGGAGCTTCGCCCCCGCGCCTGCACCCTGCTGGGCCTGCCGAGCGCGGCGGAAGAGGCCCTTGCCGCGGTCGATGCGGTCTGCGCTGGCGTGGAATTGGCCCGGCAGCTCGTGGCCTCTCCCCCCAACCACGGCACACCAGCGGCCCTGGCGGAAACCGCGGCGTCCATCGCCCGCGACCATGGCCTCGCGGTGAAGGTGCTGGAGCGGGCGGACTGCGAGGCCCTGGGCATGGGGGCCTATCTGGGGGTCGCCCAGGGCTCCGACCTGCCGCCGAAGTTCATCCACCTCACCTACACGCCCGCCGGAGAGGTGAAGCGGCGGGTGGCCCTGGTGGGCAAGGGCCTCACTTTTGATTCCGGGGGCTACAACCTCAAGGGTCCCGGCTCCCAGATCGAGATGATGAAATACGACATGGGAGGCAGCGCGGCGGTGCTTGGCGCGGCCCGGGCCATCGGCCAGCTGCGGCCGGCGGGCGTGGAGGTGCACGTGCTGGTGGCGAGCTGCGAAAACATGATCAGCGGCGGCGCCATCCACCCGGGAGATGTGCTCAGGGCCTCGAACGGCAAAACGATCGAGATCAACAACACCGATGCCGAGGGGCGTCTCACCCTCGCCGACGCCCTGGTCTATGCCAACCAGCTGGAGCCGGACGCCGTGGTGGATCTGGCCACCCTGACGGGCGCCTGCGTGATTGCCCTCGGGGACGAGATCGCCGGTCTCTGGTCCAACAACGATGGTCTGGCGGGAGCGTTGACCGCGGCCGCGAAGGAGGCGGGAGAAGCCCTCTGGCGCATGCCCCTGCGCGGCTCCTACAAGGAGGGGCTGAAAAGTCACATCGCTGATCTGAAGAACACCGGGCCGCGAGCCGGTGGCTCGATCACGGCGGCCCTCTTTCTTCAGGACTTCATCCCGGAAGGGCGGCCCTGGGCCCATCTCGACATCGCGGGCACGGTGTGGAGCGAAAAGGGCCGAGAGGAGGATCCCGCCGGGGCGACCGGCTTCGGGGTGCGCACCCTGGTGCGCTGGATTCAGGCGGGGGCTCCCGCCTGAGGTTCGTCGAAAGCCGCTGCCTGAAGCTCAGGCGGCGGCCATCTGACCCGGGGTGGAGGGAAAAGGCTCCAGCAGCAGGGAGGCGGGAGGTTCAAGCGCATGGATCTGCCAGTGCACCCGGTCTCCCTGGCGAGCCAGAACCCGGTCCACATCCTGGGCCGCCTGCTGCGTTGTGGCGTAGGGGCCAACGTGGCGGGTGTGCAGGCCGTCGCGAATGGTCAGCACATACATACAAACCGTGGGAGCGCTGGACTCGTTCACGGTAAGGGCGATTTCCTGGCCTGCCCAGGGGAAAACACGTAACGATCCCTACGGATTGCCTGCAGATCCGGGGCAGGGTCTTCAGGAAATCAACAGATTTCCAGCCCCGTCGCCCCTGCCCCCCGCCCCTGCCAGCTCGCCCCTGCCAGGTCGCCTCAGCCCCCTGGCGATGGCGAAGGCGCGGGCGTGGCGACCGCGGGCGCCGCGGCCCCTGTGCCAGACGCCCAGCGCTCTTTTGTGCGCGCCCGCCCGCCCCACACCTGATCCAGCCGGCGATCGCGCCCGCAGGACCAGCGGTAGTAGGAGTACTTCAAGCCGTTGCGGCGGGCGTAGTTCTGGTGGTACTCCTCCGCGGGCCAGAAGCGGGAGAGGGGACGGATGGCCACCTTCAAGGAGGAGGTGGGTCGCCCCAGCTCCCGGGCCGCGGACACCACGCTGTTGCGGGCCTCCACCGCCTGGGTGGCGCTGGTGGTGAAGATCACGGGCTTGTAGGAGCTGCCGCGATCGCAGAACTGCCCGCCGCCATCCAAGGGATCGATGTTGCGCCAATAGGCCCGCAGCAGGGCCTCGTAGCGCAGCTTGGTGGTGTCAAAACGCACGCGCACCACCTCCTGGTGGCCTGTGCCCCCGGCGGAGACCTGCCGATAGGTGGGTTGGGCCACCTTGCCTCCGCTGTAGCCGCTCTCCACGTCCAGGACCCCCGGCAGTTCCTCCAGGTCGTGTTCCAGACACCAGAAGCAGCCCCCCGCGAGCACGGCCTCCTCCGTGGCCGCCAGGACCGGCGCCGCGGGCCCCACCAGCAGGAGCAACGCGCTCAACACCAACGCGATCATCCGCATCGAACCGACTCCGCAACCTGATCCAGAATGGCGGCCGCCGCGCGGCGGGTGACGCCGGGCTCCCCGAGGGCGGCGCGCAGGCGGCCATAGCCCTCCAGCTGCCGGCTCCGCGCCGCGGCCGCCGCCGGCAGGAGATCCTCCACGGCGGCGGCGATCGCCTCGGCGTTGAAGCCGTCCTGCAGCAATTCCGGCACCAAACGCTCCTGAAGCACAAGATTGACCGGTGAGATGTGGGGCACGTTGAAGCCCAGGAGATGGCGGGCGATGAAGGCCGTCGGGCGGCTGACCCGGTAACCGGTCACCTGGGGCACCCCCCGCAGGGCCAGCTCCAGATTGGCGGTTCCGGATTTGGTGAGAGCCACATCGGCGGCGGCGCAGAGGAGGGGTTTGAGGCGATCGGCGTCGGAGGCGGGCACCACCCGAGCCCGGGCGCCGGCCCCCGCCATGGCCTCGGCCAGGGTGGTCTCAAAGCCCGGCAATCCCGCCGGCAGGAGCACCTCCAGCTGGGGCACCCGGCTCTGGAGCAGGGCAACGGCGGCGGCCATCGGTGGTAGAAGGTAGCGCAACTCCTGGGGACGGGAGGCCGGCAGGAGCAGGAGCACCGGAGCCTCCGGCGGCAGGTCGAGCTCTGCCCGCGCCCCGGAGCGGGAGGGCGGCTGGCCGAGGGTGTCGATCAGGGGATGGCCCACCCAGGTGACCGATGCGCCGCGCGCGGCATAGAAGCTGGCTTCCTCCGGGAAGATCGCCAGGATGCGATCGCTGAAGCCGATCAGGCGGGTGGTGCCCCCCTCCCCGAGGCGAAACGCCCATTCCTGGGGAGCGATGTAGTAGCTGATCGGC
The DNA here is from genome assembly GCA_964455575.1 of uncultured Cyanobium sp. Lineage (GTDB taxonomy): Bacteria > Cyanobacteriota > Cyanobacteriia > PCC-6307 > Cyanobiaceae > Cyanobium. The sequence goes on from CAYVWU010000023.1 coordinate 16,486, forward strand.
ACCTCCGGATGCAGGCGCTTCAAGCGCAGCCCGAGGTTGACGTTGGCGCCCATGTAATCGATCAGCACCACCCCGTCGAGGGGATGCTGAAGCAACCACTGCCGCAGCCGTCGCTGCAGCCGCAGGGTGGGCAGCACCATGGGGAGGGCCTCCCAGAGGCCGATCGCCCCCAGCCGGGAGGTGTCGGCCAGCAGCTCCGCCCCGGCCTGCCGCATGCGCTCCCCCCCGAGAGCCACCACCTGGAGGGGGAGGTTGCGCCGCCGGGCCTCCTCATGGAGGGCACGGATCAACAGGGATCCCTGCAGATCCCCGGACACCTCCCCCGTGCTCACCAGCAACCGCGCCATCAGCGCTGTGCCGGCAGAGGGCCGCGTCGGCCGGGTCCGATGGAGGCCTCCAGGAAGCGGCAGAGCTCCTCGGCGGGAGGAAGCAGGGGAAGGGCGAGGGCTTCGGCGAGAGCTTCGGCGAAGACCCGCTGGCTGCGATAGAGGAGGGTCCAGACCTCCTGCAGCTGGCGCAGCTGGGCGCCGGCATCGTTCTGGGCGATGCCGCTGCGGCGCAGGCCGATCTTGTTCAGGCCCCGGATGCGGCCGGGATGGCCTTCGATCATCATGAAGGGGGGCACATCGCGATCGATCCGGCTCATCCCGCCCACCATCGCCAGCTTGCCGATGTGCACGAACTGGTGAATGCCGAGCACGCCACCGATCACCGCCCGATCGCCGATCACCACATGGCCCGCCACGGCCACGCCATTGGCGATCACGATGCGGTCACCGAGCTGGCAGTTGTGGCCGATGTGGCTGTAGGCCATCAGCAGATTGCCACTGCCGAGGAGGGTCTGTTCCCCCTCATGGGTGGCGCGATTGATGGTGACGCACTCCCGGATGGTGTTGTCATCCCCGAGCACCACCTCCGTGGAGGCGCCGTTGTATTTGAGGTCCTGGGGTTCGAGGCCGATGCAGGCTCCGGGGAAGATGCGATTGCGCTCCCCGAGGGTCACCCGACCGTCGATCACCACATGGGGTCCGATGCGGCTCTCGCGGCCGATCGCCACCTCAGGACCGATCACCGCGTAGGGACCGATCTCCACGCCCCCCGCCAGCTGGGCCCTGGGATCAACCACGGCCGTGGGGTGCACCTTGGTTGCCATGGCTGCGCTTGACATCCGCTCAGTCCACCAGGGAGAACATGAGCTCGCCGGAGCACACCAGATCTCCGTCCACCCGGGCTTCCGCTTTCACCTTGCCGAAGCGCTGCCGTTTGACGCTGAGCAGCTCGCAGCTGATGCGCAGCTGATCGCCCGGCACCACCGGCTTGCGGAAGCGCACGCCATCGATGCCCGCGAAGACGAACAGGCCCTTGGCCAGGTTGGGCATCTGGGTGACGATCAGGCCGCCCACCTGGGCCATCGCCTCCACGATCAACACGCCCGGCATCAGTGGCCGCCCGGGGAAATGCCCCTGAAACTGCGGTTCATTCAGGGTGACGTTCTTGATGGCCACGGCCCGCTTGCCCGGCACATGCTCGATCACCCGATCCACCAGGGCAAAGGGGTAGCGGTGGGGCAGCAATCCCATGATCTGCTCGCTGGTGAGCACGGGAGCGGTGGCCACCGGCTCCGAGGGGGGAGGCGCGACCACGGAGGGAGACGGAGAGAGAGGGGGAGAGACGGTCACGGGCACGCGGTGGCAAGGGAAGGGGCCCTCTCCGGCCTTGCCTCCAGAGCCGCCGCCAGGGTTGTGTGCAACCCGTGGGACCCTCTGTAGGCAAACACCTGGGCCTGAGGGATGCCGACCAGGGCCAGATCCCCCAACAGGTCAAGAAGCTTATGGCGCACCGGTTCCTCCGGATAGCGCAAGGGGGGATTGAGCCAGCGCTCGCCGTCGCACACCAGGGCATTCTCCAGGGCTCCGCCGCGGATCAAGCCACTGGCGCGCAGTTGTTCCACCTGCTCCAGGAAGCCGAAGGTGCGCGCCGGGGCCAGCTCCGCCACAAAGGTCCCGGGGGTGAGGTCCAGGCTGAAGGTCTGCCGGCCAATGGCGGCCTGGGGGTAGTCCACCGCCGCGGCCAGACGGGGCACCGGGGAGGGCAGCGCCACGGCGAAACTCCCCCCCTGGTGACGCAGAAGAGGCTCCGCCACCAGGAGGGGCGGGCGCGGCCCGAGGGCCCGCAGGCCGACCTCCGCGATGGCCTCCACCCAGGGAAGGGCGGAACCGTCGAGCAGGGGGATCTCCTCCCCCTCCAGCCAGAGCTCCGCCTGGCTGACGCCCGTGCCCGCCAGGGCCGCGAGGAGATGTTCCACGGTCGCCAGGCGTCGCGGGCCCAGCTGCAAGCAGGTGCAGAGGCGGGTGTCCACCACCTGGCCGGGGGAGAGGCGCTGGAGGTCCTCCCGCGGGGAGTCAAGCCAGCCCACCCAGTAGCCCTCCCGGGTGGAGGGCTGGAGGCGCACCCGGCAGGCGGCGCCGCTGTGAAGCCCGACCCCCGCGCGTTCCACGGTCGCGGCCAGGGTGTGGGCGAGGCTGTAATCGGCAGGCCAGGAGATCACTAGAACTTCCAGCCCACGCCGAGGTTGAAGCGCCAGTCGCCGGTGAAGTCGCGGCTGGCCACCTCCAACCGCAGGGGCCCCACGGGGGTGGTGACGATCAGGCCGGTGCCCACCGAGAAGCCCGAACCGGGCTTGTTGAGGAGGTTGCCAGGCTGGCCGGGAACGTTGTCCTGGGTGCCGAACGCGGATCCACCATCCACGAAGAGCTCGCCGCTGACGATGCTGAAGAGGGGGAAGCGATACTCCACGGTGGCTTCCCCGTAGCTGCGTCCAACGCCCAGATCGCAGTCGTAGTAGCCGCGCACGGAGTTGCCGCCGCCGATGCAGAAGGCCTCATAGGTGGGGAGGCTGCCGATGTTGGCGCCAGCGGTGAACTGGAAGGCAAGGGCCTGCTTGCAATCCGGTGTTTCACCGGGTTTGGTGCGGCAACCCTTGTAGAACTTCAACCAGTTCACCGGGATGTAGTGGGTGAAGCCAGCCCGCACGCGGTTGAAGGTGGGGGAGTTGGGGCCGACGGAAATGAACTGTTCCGTGCCGACGCTGAGGAAGTTGCCCTTGGTGGGGTTGCGGGGGTCGTTGAGGGTGTTCATGGTGGCGGCCAAGCGCACCCCGAACAGTTGGTTGGTGTCGGCGCAGTTGTAGGCGATGCAGATGATGCCGTCGTTCTTCGCTCCGGCGGCATAATCATTGGTGAAGGCGTTGGTGGAAACGCCGTAGGGCATGCTGTCGCCGGAATAGTTGATCGGCCTCACCTGCTGGGCACTGAGGCCAAGCACCACGTTCCACGGAGCTCGCTTGAAGGGATTCCCTCCATTGAGAGGCCGCACCACCTGGATGTTGCCGCCCACCCGCTGGATGACCACCGAGTTGCCGTTGAAGTCGTACCAGCTGTAATCAGGGGCATCATTTTGCGCCTCCTGCACACTGCCATAGACCTTGCCGAGGGGGTTGTTGTTGTTATTGATGTTGTAGGCGACTTTGGTGCCCGGAGCTTCGTAGAAATCGGAGGCGGTGTAGATGTTGCCGCTGTCCTGGCTCTGGAAGATCTGGGGCACATCGCGGCTGATGAAACCCTTCACCCGCAGTGCCGTGCGGAAGGGATCCCCCTTGATCCAGGGATCGGTGAAGGTGACGTCCGCCAGGCCCCCGAACTGGCCGTAGGTGAAGCTGGTGGCGACGTCCCAGGCGCGACCGAGGAAGTTGCTGTCCTGCACCTGCACCTGGCCGAAGACGCCCTGGCTCTGGCTGTAGCCCAGGCCGCCGGAGAGG
>CAYVWU010000024.1:0-20261 GCA_964455575.1 uncultured Cyanobium sp.
CTGACCTTGGAGCCCGGCACCGTCTTTGCTCGGCGTCTGGAGCAGGGCGCGTTGGCACTGCCGGATGAGGATCTGGGCGCCGATCTCCTGGACCTGACCGCCTCTCGCCTGCGAACCGCCGGGTATGGCCGCTACGAGGTGTCCAACTATGCGTGGCCTGGCCATGCCAGCCGCCACAACCGCGTTTACTGGAGCGGCATGGGGTGGTGGGGCTTCGGCATGGGAGCGACCTCAGCGCCCTTGGGACGCCGTTTCATGCGGCCTCGCACCCGCGAGGGCTATGACGCCTGGCTCCTCCAGGGACCCGAAGACAAAGGGGAGGGGGCGACGGCCTTTCCCCTGGATGAGCGGGTGATGGTCGGTTTGCGGCGCCGGGAGGGGATCAATCTGGCGGAGCTCTGGGCGCAGGAGGGTTTGGGGACAGAGGCCATGGCCACGCTCCGCGCGCATCTGGAGCCATGGATCGAAAGCCAGATCCTGCGGATTGAAGGGGATCGCTGGCGGTTGAGCAATCCGCGGGGGTTGGCCCTCAGCTCCTCCGTCCTTCGCGCGTTCATGGAGTGGTGGCTGGAGCAACCCGGCGGGCGGGACTCTGCTGCTGAAGCCTCCACTCCCTGAGGGCCTCCACCGCCAGGCCGCGCCCATCGAGCAACGGGGGCGCAAACGGAGGTTGGCGCTCGGTGAGGCCCAGAAGATCAGCCGTGACGCGCACCTGGCCATCGCACTGGTCGCCGGCGCCGATGCCGATCACGGGAATGCGCAGTCGGTCGCAGAGCTCCGTGGCCAGCGCCGCCGGAATGTGCTCCACCACCAGGGCGAAGCAGCCGCGGGCCTCCAGGGCGAGCGCCTGCTGGCTCAGGCGCTCCTGGGCAAGGGGATCGGTGGCCTGGCGGCGGAATCCCAGCCGATGCACCGACTGGGGCGTGAGGCCGAGGTGGCCCATCACCGGGATGCCCATCCGCACCATGCGATCCATGGCGGCGAGGGTTTCCGGCTCCGCTCCCTCCAGTTTCACCGCCACAGCGGGACTCTCCTTCAGCACCCGTCCGGCGGCGGCCATCGCCTCATCCAGGCTGCATTGATAACTCAAGAAGGGAAGATCACAGATCACAAAGGGGGCAGCGCCGGCCTCGGTGCGCAGCCCGCGCCCCACGGCGCGGCAGTGATGCAGCATCTCGTCCAGGGTGACGGGGAGCGTGGTGGCGTGGCCCAGGGCCGTCATGGCCAATGAATCCCCCACAAGAACTGCATCCGCTCCGGCCTCGGACACGATGGCGGCGGAGAGGGCATCCCAGGCCGTGAGGATCACGATGGGCTGGCCGGACTGCTTGCGCAGGAGAAGGTCGCTAGGGCGTTGGGGCAAGGGATGACGCTCGGAGGCAGGCAAGGACGGAGCCGACGGGGGAGGGCGTAAGATGAAAAAGGCCCGGATCCACGCGGCCAAGACGCCCAAACCTGGTCAGGACCGGAAGGTAGCAGCCATACGGGATGCTCTGGGCAGGCGTGGTCTCCGGGTCACCCTCATGACTCCAGCCGGGATTGCCGGTTCACCAGAAAGGGTGGGATCTTGGCACCACGTTCCTGAACCGCGGACTCTTCCAGTGGCGAGCTGAACGGCGCGGAGATTGCGCGCTCGGGCCTGTAGGACCCACCACTTTCAAAGCCGGTGGCAATTACGGTGACGTGAATTTCACCCTCCAACTCTTCATCCACCACAGCACCAACGATGATGTTGGCATCGGGATCAACCACGTCATAGATCACCTCGGAAGCCGTCGTCATATCTTCAAGAGTCATGTCCCGGCCTCCGGAGATGTTGATGATGCAACCTTTGGCACCATCGATCCGAGCGGATTCCAGAAGGGGACTACTCATCGCTGATTGAGCCGCCTCACTGGCGCGGGAGCGGCCCGAACCGACGCCAATACCCAGGAGAGCGGTTCCGGCATCTGCCATGACCGAACGCACATCAGCAAAGTCCACATTCACAAGACCCGCCTTGGTGATGATTTCGGTGATCCCTTTCACCGCCATGCGCAAGACATCGTCCGCCGCGCGGAACGCATCCTGGAGAGGAGCGCCAGCGATAGCATCACGAAGTCGATCATTGGGAATGATAATCAATGTATCTACATGCTCCGCAAGTTGGGCGATACCCTGTTCGGCTTGCCGCAAGCGTTTCCTACCTTCAAAACCGAAGGGTTTGGTGACAATGCCCACCGTCAGCGCCCCGCAATCCTTGGCGACTTCTGCCAAAATCGGCGCTGCGCCTGTTCCCGTGCCACCTCCCATTCCCGCGGCAATGAACACCATGTCCGCCCCTTCAACCGACCGTTGCAAATCGGCACGGGACTCCTCCGCAGCCTTCTGGCCGATTAAGGGATTGCCCCCCGCACCCAGGCCACTGGTGAGCGCCTGCCCTAACTGAATCCGTTGGGGTGCCGCGGATTGCAGGAGCGCCTGGGCATCGGTGTTCAGCACCCAGAACCCCACCCCCTGCAGCTCGGAAGCGATCATCCGATTGACCGCATTGCTGCCACCCCCGCCGACGCCGATGACTTCAATGCGTGCCGATTGGCTTGGAATGATCCCATTGGCGGAAGGATTGCTCTGGCTCATCTCAAGGGGCGATTGCGGGATCGATGACGGAGGGCGAGGATTGAGTCTGCCAGGCAGTGAACCTCCAGAGGGGGACATCATCGCCCTGGGCGAGGTTGTGTCAGGAGGCGTGTTGCCGTTGCTGGTTGGCTGCATTATGTCTTTGTGAGGAGACCCCCGTCTGTTACGGGAGTGAATACCTTCCCCTGGATCACCCGTGGACGCAATCCCTTGTGTGGATTGGCTCGCAGATCCTAGGGACGGGGTCTGACGGAGGTGGGTGCACCAGGGGCAGGACCATTGGCGGTGGTGGCGCTTGCTCCTTGCAGCGTAAGTTCCGGCTGCTCGGGATCCGTCAGGTCGATGCTCAGAGGGCGTTGCCCCACAAGGCGTTTGGGCAGGTTGCGGTTGAGATGGGCGACCACCTCCAGGCGTCGCTGCAGCTGGGAGTCCACCGGCCCCAGGCGGAGGGGCCCCAGATCCCGGGTCGTGAGCCAGAGGGAGCCGTCCGGATCGAATCGGATCTCCTTCAACCCGGGTCCGATCTGCTGACGCGCCTCCAGCACCTTGGCGAGCACGGGCCGATTGCGTTCGTTCCACCCCACCACATCCATGGTGGCCTTCCCCCCCAATCGCTGCCGCACGCTGGGGTCAGCGTTGATCCAGCTGCCGGTTCGATCGACGAATCCGTTCTCCGGTCCCTTCGGCGTTCGGCGCTGGGCCCGGGCCACCGCCTCCCGATCCACCAGCTCGACCCGCAGGCGGGGGGGGAGCATCAGCCGGCTGACCTTCACCTGCTCCACCGGCAACGCTTCCGCCAGGGTGTGGCTGAGATCCCGCGGTTGCAGCGCGAGGAGAGGCTGGGGAAAACGCAGGCGAGCCGCCGCGATCACTTGCTCCCGACTCACCAGACGGCTGCCGCTGACCGCGACCTGCTCCGGACCCTGGAGCATCCAGCCCTCCCGCAGGAGCACAAAGCCCAGGCCGGCCGTCAACGCGCCGTAGACCAGGATCCGCCAGCCATCCTGCAACCGCTCGATTCGGCGCTGGCGGCGCAGTTGGCGGCGGCGTTCGACCCCGGGAAGGGTGGCGGGAGCGGTGGGAGGGGGCGTGGGCATCACAACTCGCAGCGGGAGCGGGCCATCAACTCAGTCATCCAGCGGCGGGCCCGTTCGGCATCGCTGAAGGGAAGATCCTTCTGGAGACCGCCACCGACCAGGCGCAATCGGCACGCTCCCTGACTCTCATCGGTGAGAGGGGCTTCGCCGGAACGCAGGGAGAGCAGCTCGGTGAGCTCCAGCTGCTTGATCTCAAAGGCATCGGTTTCGCGGAACTGGCCGGCTTCAAAGGTGGCCCAGCTAAGCACCCCATCCATCAAGCGCGCGGCGCCAGCAGCATCAAGCTTGGCCAGCTCGGCACCGGCCGCCCAATCACGAAAGAGGCGTTGCCGCCGTCTCTCCAGCCACCCGAGGGAGGTGAGCAGAAGAAACACAAGCAGCAGGGGGATCCAGAGGAGTCCGTGACCCATGGCGTCAGCGCGAGAGCTGTTCAGACCTTTCGGATTCTCTCGCGTTCTGAAGCAAACGGTGGAGAAGTTCCGCAAGCGGCAGACCGCTGGCCGCCCAGAGCATCGGGTACATGCTCTGGCTGGTGAACCCGGGGAGGGTGTTGATCTCATTCAGCCAGAGGGCATCTTCCGCCTCGCTGTAGAAGAAATCCACCCGCGACAACCCCGAGGCCCCAACCGCTTCGCAGGCCTGGATGGCCATCGCCCGGGCCCGCCCCGCCACCCCCTCCGGCACGGGGGCGGGGATCAGGGTGTGGCTGCGGCCATCGCTGTATTTGGCCTCGTAGTCATACCAATCCGCATCAAAGCGGATCTCCCCCAGGACGGAGGCCTCCAGCCCCTCCGGAGGCCCCAGCACGGCACACTCCAGCTCCCGCGCCACCACGCCCTTCTCCACCACCAGTCGGGAATCCAGCGCCACGGCGACGCGGAGACCCTCGACCAACTCCTCACGGTCTCGGGCCTTGCTGATGCCCACGGAGGACCCCAGGTTGGCGGGTTTCACGAAGCAGGGAAAGCCCAGGCGGTTCTCGATCCGCTCCAGCAGCGCTTCAGGCGGCGCGAAACCCTCCCCCTGGATCAACTCGGCCCGCGACAAGCTCAGCCAGGGCACCTGGGGCAGGCCAGCGGCGTGGAAGGCCGCCTTCATGGCCTGTTTGTCCATGCCGATGGCCGAGCCCAACACCCCGGAACCCACATAAGGGCGCTGCATCAGGGTGAACAGCCCCTGGATCGTTCCATCCTCTCCATTCGGTCCGTGCAGGACCGGAAACCACACGTCCATCTCCAGGGCCCCCTCGGGGAACCCCTGAAAACCAGGCCGCGGGTTGGAGGCGGGCAGAGAGTCCCGATCTGGAGCCGATCCGCGGGCGAGCACCTCCTCCGCCACCGCGGGGGGCCACCAGCGCCCGTCCCGATCGATGTAATAGGGCCGCACCTCATAGCGCTCTCCGTTGGCTCCCTCGCGCAGGCCGGCGATCACGGTGTTGGCCGAGCGAATCGACACCGCATGCTCACCCGAGGCTCCGCCAAACACCAGACCAACACGGGTGGAGCCGGGGGCAGCGGACATGGGGGAAGCCAGCAGCGGGGGGAGGGCAAACGGTATCAGTGGGCGGCGGATGCGCCAGGGGGTCGGAGGGAGGCTTCAGCGGTGAATCACGCCCATCCCCCCCAGCAGCGCCGCCACGGCCATCAGCCAGAGCGGGGAGAGGCGGGTCCGCAGCACCAGGACACAAACGGTCAGCGACATCAGAACCCCGACGGCATTGGTGTCGGAGAGCCGCAGGATCCGCACTCCCACCGCCAGCAGGAGACCCAGGGTGATGGGACCCATCGCCCGCTCAAACGCCAAGCGCCAGGGGGAATGGCTGAAGCGATTCCAGCTCAGGCAAACCACCACCACCAGGAGGGTGGAGGGCAGCAGAATCGCCGCCTCGGCGGCCACGGCGGACAGCAGCGCCCAGAGGGGGCCCTCCCTCCAGGCGGCGGCCATCCCGAGGAGTCCCACCAGCATCGAACTGGGCCCGGGGGCGGCCTCCGCCAGGGCATAAAGGTCGTTGAACTGGTTGGGGGTGAGCCAGCAGAACTCCTCCACGCTCAGGTGGTGGTACTCCGTGAGCAGGGTGTTGCCCCCCCCCACGGAGAAGAGGGACAGCCCCAGGAAGGTGCCGATCACCTTCAACAGCTGACCCAGATCCGTCAGACGGACCGGATCACAGGCGACGCCCCCCAGGGCGGCGAGGGCTGCCATCACGGCCGCGGCTCCTCTGGAGAGCGGGGCCAATACCAAAGCATCGCCAGGGGAGAGATCACGAGCAGCAGGGGCACCAGGCGCACGTGAAACCCTTCCATCGCCACGAACACCAATGCCGCCAATGCCAGAGCCACGGGATCCCGTCGGTAGGCCGGCAGGATCTTGAAACCCATGGAGAGGGCCAACCCCGCCGCCACCGCCACCATGCCCGCCAGCACCCGATCCACCAGGGGAAGCGCATGGAGATGGAAATAGAGCATCCCCAGGCCCAGCAACAGGCTGAAAGGCACCAGCAGCATTCCGGCCAGGGCCGCCAGGGCCCCGCGCAGGCCGTGAAAGCTGGCACCGACATAGACGGCCAGATTGATCTGATTCGGCCCGGGGAGCAGGCGCGCCACGGTGAGACCCGTGAGGAAGGCGTCGTTGCTCATCCAGCGGCGTTCCTCCACCAAAATCCGCTGGCTCCAAACGGACAGCCCTCCCCCGAAGGACGACAAGGCCACCTGCAACATCCCCTGGAACAACTGCCCCGGGGTCGGTGGCGCCGCGGTCGTCGCGGGCGCCGCAACCGGTGGGAGGACAGGGTCAGTCATGCACGAAATGGGGATCTGGGGGCAGTTCACCCGCGTCGTGCAAGGAGGGATCGAGGGGATCGGGGGCGTTGTATTTCTGCGCCTTCGCCCAATCCGCCGCAAAGGTGGCCTTCAGCCGCTCCACCACCTCCGGCGCATCGCTTTCAATCCCCAGCTCACGGCGCAGATCGAAGGCGCTGCGATCGATGTTCATCGACCCTGTCTGGGCATGGATGCCATCAATGAGGATCAGCTTGGCATGAAGTTTCAAATGTTTCTGGCGCCGAACCTTGACACCGAAACGTTGCATCACACGCAGGGAAGAGAAGGTGTCATAGATATCCCAATCGCTCACGCCATGCTTGCCACCGCAGAGCACACGCACCTTCACGCCACGCTCACGCGCACAGACGATGCGCTCCAGGATCACCGCATCGACAAACTTTGGATGCTGGATCCAGAGGGTGCTCTGGGCGGCATCGATCAGGCGGGCCATCTGCCCGCGGCTGTGGGCGCTGCTCCAGACCAGGCCGACGTTGAGATCGGGTTGGAAGAAGGTGCGCTGCCAATCCGCTTCAAACCCGGCGCGCACTTGGGCTACAACGGCGGCATTGCGGCTCAGCACCCCATAATCGCGGGTTTCGTGGAAATATTTGTCAGCCAGATTGAACGTGGAAATCAACGCCGCTTCGCCATCGATGAGCATCGATTTCTCATGGGTGACCGGAAACGCCTCGCTTGTCCAGGCCGCGGCCATGCCCCACGACTGCAGGCGACCGAAGGTTTCATCGTTCCAGCGATCCCCGCCGGACGTGTGCGGATTGAGCATCACTCGCACCTCAACCCCCCGCTCCTGGGCGCGGCGGAGGGCCTGAAGCACCACCTCGGACTGGAGTTTGAATTGCTTCAGCAGCAATTCCCCCCGCGCCTGATCGATCAGGTCAACGATGGCTTGGGGTCCATCGTCCGGCATCACCAGCAGCTCCTGGTGACTGGGGAGCGGCGCAGACATCTGAGCGCTGGTCAAATCCACGCGAACCTTACCGGCTTTTCCGCCCGTCCACAGCCTTCCCGCTCAACGAAAAGGGGCGCACGGTGTCGATGCGCACCTCTACCAAATCCCCGGGCTGGTGGCTGCCGCCAAGGCCATCGCTGGCGGGGAAGAAGGTGAGGCGGTTGGTGCGGGTGCGGCCCATCACCTGGGTGGCGTCCCTGGGGTTGACGCCCTCCACCAGCACCTCCTCCACGCGGTCCTGATAGCGGGCATTGCGCTGATGGGCCGTGCGCTCCACGAGGGCATTGAGCTCGCGCAACCGCTCCACCTTCACCGCGTCGGGCAGCTGGTCGGCCCAGTCGGCGGCGGGGGTGTTGGGGCGCGGGGAGTAGGCGGCCGTGTTCACCTGATCGAATCCGATCGCCTCGATCAGGGCGAGGGTGCGACGGAACTGGGCGTCGCTTTCTCCCGGAAAGCCCACGATCACGTCCGCGCTGATGGCAGCGTCAGGCATCGGCTCGCGGATGCGGTCGATGATGCGCCGATAGCGCTCCACGGTGTAGCCCCGCCCCATCGCCTTGAGGACATCGTCGTCCCCGCTCTGAAAGGGGATGTGAAAGTGTTCACAGACCTTGGGCAGCTGGGCGCAGGCCTCGATGAGGCGCTCGGAGAAGTAGCGGGGGTGGCTGGTGGCGAAACGCAGGCGGGCCAGGCCCGGCACGTCATGCACCTGGTAGAGAAGGTCGGTGAGGGTGTGGGCGCGACGGCCCTCGGGGGTGATGCCGGGCAGATCGCGACCGTAGGCATCGATGTTCTGGCCGAGGAGGGTCACCTCCCGATAGCCCTGGCGGGCCAGAGCCTCCATCTCCCCGCGAATGGCGGCCGGTGTGCGGCTCTGCTCCCGCCCCCGCACGGCGGGCACCACGCAGTAGGTGCAGCGCTCGTTGCACCCGTAGATCACATTCACCCAGGCGCAGACGGCGCTCTCCCGTCGAGCGGTGGTGATGTCCTCCAGGATGTGGTGTTCATCGGTGGCCACGACCTGAGCGCCACTGTCCACCTGCTCCAGCAGGGTGTCCAGCCGGTTGGCGTGCTGCGGCCCCATCACCAGATCCAGCTCCGGCACCCGCCGCAACAGGGCTTCTCCCTCCTGCTGGGCCACGCAGCCGGCCACCACAAGGATCAGATGAGGATTGGCCCGCTTGCGAATCGCCTGGCGGCCCAGGTAGCTGTACACCTTCTGTTCCGCGTTGTCGCGGATCGAGCAGGTGTTGTAGAGCACGAGGTCCGCACTGTGTTCGTCCAGGCCGGGCGCATAGCCCCTCGCCTCCAGGATGCCGGCCATGCGCTCGGAATCCGCCTTGTTCATCTGGCAGCCGAAGGTGGTGATCCAGTAGCTGCCGCGCGGGGCAACCGGCGGCCCGACGGTCGCGGGGAAAACCTCGGGATAGGCCTCTGGAAAGGCCTGGGAGAGACCGGGGGAGGGGGCTGGAGCCGCGGCCCCTTGCGGATGGATCGCCGTCATCGCCCCAGTTTCGGGCATGGCGGCCCCGCCGGGGCCCGCGCGGCTGACGATCATGTCAGCGTGGCAAGGTCTCCCCGGCCCGCCGCCCATGCGCTGCCGCCTGCACCGCTTCGGCCTCACCAAGGCCGTTCCGCTCACCATCAGCCGCGGCACCACCGCCGTTGTGGAGCACCTCCTCTTCACGGTGGAGCATGAGGGGCTGCTGGGCTTGGGAGAGAGCGGCGGCTTCGACGCGGGCCACCGGCAGGCCGACACCGCGTCGATCGCCCACGAGCTGCAGACCCTGATCCCCGCGCTGGAGGGTCGGGATCCGGAGCCGCGCCAGACCCTGGAACCGCTGCTGGCGCCCCTCTCTCCCCCCGCCCGCTGCGCCGTGGATCTGGCTCTGCTCGATTGGTGGGGAAAACGCCTGGGGCGTCCGGTGGGCCAGCTCTGGGGGCTGGAGACCACCCGAGCTGTGCCCACCAGCGTCACCCTCGGCCTGGACACCGTGCCCCGGGTGGTGGAACGCCTGGAGCGGTGGTGGACGGTGTGTCCCGCCAGCCGGGTGAAGCTCAAGCTGGGCAGCCCGGAGGGACTGGAGCACGACCAGGCCCTGGTGGCGGCCGTCAGCGCCGCCTTGCGGGAGCGCTGGCAGGGTCGCGGCCAGGCGGCGGAACTGCAGGTGGATGCGAACGGCGGCTGGGATCTGGAGGCGGCGCGCCGGATGGTGGACGTCTTGGCCGCGGCGGGCGTCGTTCTCCTGGAGCAACCGTTGGCCCCCCGGCGCGATCCCGACGAGGACACCGCCGGCTTCGCCGCCCTCGACCTGGACTGCCCCATCCCGTTGGTGGCCGACGAGAGCTGCTGGAACCTGGCCGATCTGTTGCGGCTTGCCCCCCACGTGGATGGGGTGAACATCAAGCTGCTCAAAGCGGGGGGGCTCAGCGAAGCCCACCTCATGGCCCAGGTGGCCCGCCGACTGGGCGTGGAGGTGATGGTGGGCTGCTATTCCGACAGCGCCCTGCTCAACGGGGCCGCCAGCCAGCTGTTGCCGCTGACGCGTTGGCCCGACCTGGACAGCCACCTCAACCTGCTGGACGACCCCTTTGTCGGTCCGCGACTGGAGGGGGATGGTCTCCGCGCGGGAGCCGCCCCGGGGCTGGGGGTGAGGGTGCGGCAGGATGGCCCCCTGGCGCGCCTGCTGGGCGCCGGCCAGGAGACCTCCGGTGAGACCGCCTCCGATGCTCCCCGCTGATTCCCCAGTGGTGTTGTTGCAACACCATGGTCTTGACAATCTGCGAGGCAAGACGGGATTGGCGCTGCTGCGCTACCGCAAGGGGCCGATTCCCGTGGTGGTCGATCCGGCCCATGCGGGTGCCGACCTCGCGGCGCTCACAGGTCTGCCGCGGACCGCGGCCGTGGTCGGCAGCGTGAGGGAAGCCTTGCCCCTGCTGGAGGCTCCCGAGCGAGCCGTGGCCGTGGTGGGATTGGCGCCCGCCGGTGGGGCGTTGCCGGTGGAGATGCGGGATGACCTGCTGGTGGCCCTCGAGGCCGGCCTGTCCCTGGCCAGCGGGCTGCACACGCCCCTGGGGAAGGATCCGGAGCTGGCCGCCCGATTGAAACCCGGGGCCTGGATCTGGGACCTGCGGCAGGAACCCCGCGGATTGACTGTGGGTTCAGCCCAGGCCGCCCAGTTACCGGGCCACCGGCTGTTGGCCGTCGGCACCGACATGTCGGTGGGGAAGATGAGCGCGTGTCTGGAGCTGCAGGCGGCTGCGCTCCAACGGGGCCTGGACGCCCGGTTCGTGGCGACCGGCCAGGCGGGCATCCTGATCAGTGGCAGCGGAGTCCCCCTTGATGCCATCCGGGTGGATTACGCCGCCGGTGCCGTCGAGCAGGCGGTGGTGACGGCCGCCGCGGCCGCCACGCCGGGCACCCTGCTGCTGGTGGAAGGCCAGGGATCGTTGTGCCATCCGGGATCGACGGCCATGTTGCCCTTGATTCGCGGATCCCAACCGACCGCCCTGCTCCTGGTCCATCGGGCGGGCCAGGAGAGCATTCGCAACGCCCCCCACATCCCCATCCCTCCCCTCAGCGACCTGATCGCCGTGGTGGAGGGGCTGGCCGCTCTGGGGCGTCCCGCATCGAGCTCCTCCGCCCTGTCGGCCCGTGGCCCAGGAGCCAGCCCGCCAAAAGTGGGAGCCATTGCCCTGAACACCGCCCATCTGGACGACGACGACGCCCGCGCCGCCGTGGCGGAGATCCGGGACGCGACGGGATTGCCGTGTGTCGATCCTGTGCGCCAGGGTGGCCATGACCTGCTCGACACCCTGCTGGCTGGACCCTTGGGGGGCTTGCTGGCTGGACCCTCCGGGGTCTTGCAGGGAAATTGAGAAAAGGGCGAGCGAGGGGATTCGAACCCCCGTATAGCGGCGCCACAAGCCGCTGCCTTAACCACTTGGCGACGCCCGCCGTGGTGTCTCGACCTTACCACTGACCCCCCAGAGGCTGTCGATGACGCGCCCCGCGGCGGAAGGGACAGGTCTGCCAATGTGGGGAGGTGGTTGGACAACGTTCTGTGACGGCTGTCTCCAGAGGGCTGGCGGTCGCTCTTCTGGGGGGAGGCCTGGTCGTGGGGCTGGGGATGACCAATCCCGGTCCCGCCGCCTTCGCCGACTACGGCGGCGGTCAACTCACCGCCCTCCTCGTCAAGGAGCTCTGCCAGCAGGATGGGCTGTCAGGCCTGTTGCGGCTGTTGATCCGGGAGTGCCCGGCGCTGATCCAGTCCCAGCGGCAGGTGCTGGGCACCCTCGTGCAGGCCAACACCCGGCGTCAGAACTTCGGCCTGTTCAGCGTCTATCGCACCGATCTCGACCTCGCCGCCCTGCTGCCCGGACTCCGCCAGATTCCCGATCTCCACCTGCCGCGCTATGAGGCCACCACCTTTGCGGGCGCCGGTCAGTTCGTCCTGCTTCAGACCCGTCAATCGGCGCGGACGGCAAAACGGTGAACACCCTTCCTCCCCTGGCCATCCCCCGCTCCCTGCTCGATCCGGGCCTGCCGCTCGGGCTTCCGGACGGGGAAGGTCTGGTGCGGGTGCGGATCTCGCAGCGGGAAGGGCGCGTGACCGCGGTGGTTCCCCATGCGGGGCCGGAGCCTGCGGAGGGCATTCCCCTGGCCCTCACCCCCCTGGTGGAGGCCCATGCCCACCTCGACAAGGCCTTTACCGCCTCCACCCATCGCAATGGTTCCGGCTCCATGGAGGAGGCCATGGCGGTGAACCGGCGGGAGGCGGAGCAACGCACGGCGGAAGGGGTCAGGGACCGGGCGGAGCGGGCTCTGGAGCAAGCCTGGCGCTATGGCCTGCGGGCCATCCGCAGCCACGTCGACAGCCTGGGGCCCTGGTCGACCACCTGCTGGGAGGTGTTGGGCCAGCTGCGCCAGCGCTGGGCGGGGCGGGTGGACCTGGAGATGGTGGCACTCGTCCCCCTCCAGCACTGGTTGACGGCGGAGGGGGAGCGGCAGGCGCGCCAGGTCGCGG
Organism: uncultured Cyanobium sp.; assembly: GCA_964455575.1. GTDB lineage: Bacteria > Cyanobacteriota > Cyanobacteriia > PCC-6307 > Cyanobiaceae > Cyanobium. Next base: position 12,536 of record CAYVWU010000024.1, read on the forward strand.
CCGTGGGTGGACTCCTGGGAGGGGTCCTCGGGCCTCCGTACCGTCCGGACGGCCGCGAGGGCGACGCCCTGCGAGCCTTGCTGGACCTGGCGGAGCGGCAGGGCTGCGGCATCGACCTCCATGTGGATGAAAGCGCCCAGCCCCCGCCCCACGGTCTCCTGCTCCTGAACAGCCTGCTGCGCGAGCGGCACCCCAACGTGCCGGTGACGGCCAGCCATGCCAGCAGCATGGGGCTTCTGGGCAATCGGGCGCTGCGCCGCCTGGCGGAGGGGCTGGCCGCGGCGGAGGTGGGCGTGGTGGCGCTGCCCTCCACAAATTTGTGGTTGCTCGATCGGCATCCCGAGCGGACGCCGAGCCGGCGTCCGCTGGCGCCGATCCAACAGCTCCAGACGGCGGGGGTGACGGTGGCCGTCGGCGGCGACAACGTCCAGGACGCCTGGTTCCCGGGGGGGGATTTCGATCCCATCGAGCTGATTCGCCTGGCCACCCTGGCCAGCCACCTGCTGCCCTGGCGGCGGGCGGGTCTGGCCCCCTTGACCACAGCGCCCGCCCGACTGCTGAACCTCTCCTGGGATGGGGTGCTGCGGATCGGCGGCCCCGCGGATCTGGTGGTGCTGGCGGCCCGCTCCTGGACGGAGGTGCTGGCGCGCAGCCCGCAACGGCGCGTGTTGCGGGGCGGCGCCTGGCTGCCGCCGCCCCGCAGTGAGGCGCCCTCCCCGCTGCTGCGGCGGTGGTCGTCCAGCGATCCCGCGCTGGATCCAGGATCGGAGGTCGATCCGGCGCCCTCGCACCCTGATGCCCTCCCTGGCCCTCCCCCCCCTGCCTCCCCGGCCCGCGGAGGCGCAGATCCGCGCCCTTGAGGCGGAGCTGAGCCGACTGGCCCCGACGCTCCCGTTGATGAGCACCCCCGGGGAGCTGGAGAAACGCTCCATGGACTTCCATGGCTTTTCCCCGGTGTTGCGCCAGCTTCTGGCGGCTTGCCGGGCCCAGCTGGCCGTCGCCCCTCGCGATCGCGAGGAGGTGGTGGTGGTGGCGGGGGCCTGTGCGCGCCACGGGGTGCCGCTGACGGTGCGCGGGGCGGGCACGGGCAACTACGGCCAGTGCGTGCCCCTGGCGGGCGGCGTGGTGATGGAGATGGGGGGACTGACCGCTGTGCGGAACGTGGAGGCGGCCACGGGGGTGGTCGAGGTGGAGTCCGGCCGCCTGCTGGCGGATCTCGAGCGGAGCCTGACGCCCCACGGCCGGTCCCTGCGACTGGCGCCCAGCACCTGGCGCACGGCGACGGTGGGGGGCTTCATCGCGGGTGGATCAGGAGGCGTGGGGTCCTTGCGCTGGGGGTTCCTGCGGGATCCGGGCCACCTGCTGGGCCTGGAGGTGGTGACCATGGAGCCGGAGCCGCGGGTGCTGCGCCTGGAGGGCCAGGCCTGCGAGCCGCTCAACCATGCCTACGGCACCAACGGCATCCTCACCGCCCTGCGCCTGGCCACGGCGGAGGCCGTGGATTGGTGGCAGGTTGTGGTGGGCTTCAGCGAGGCGGAGCAGGCCCTGGAAGCCGCCCGGGAGCTGCCCTCCACCGCGCTCCTGCTGCAGGAGTCCTGCCTGCTGGAGGCCCCTCTGGCGGCGGCCATGCCCTGGCCGGCGGGCTGCCCTGGTCCCGCGCCAGGGGAGGCGCGGCTGCTGGTGCTGCTGGCGCCCGATGCCGTGCCGGTGGCGGGGCCCTGGCTGGCCTCCCGCGGAGGACGCGTGGTGTGGCAGGAGCCGGAGGCGACCTCCCGAGGGGTGCCCCTGCGGGAGCTGACCTGGAATCACACCACGCTTCATTGGCGCGCAAGACATCCGGACTGGACGTATCTGCAACTGCTGCTCCCCCAGCCGGAGGGGCCCTTCCTGGCGCGCCTGCGGAACCGATGGGGCGACAACCTGCACTGGCATCTCGAAGGAGTGCGCCAGGGCGGGGCGTGTCGACTGGCGGGACTCCCCGTCTGGCGGGATCAGGGAATCGCTTCCCTTCAGGACCTGATGGCCCAGTGCCAGGACGCCGGCGCGGTGCTGTTTGATCCCCACGTGATCACGGTGGAGGACGGGGGGCTGGGGGTGATCGACGCCGCGCAGGTGGCCTGCAAACACCAGTTGGATCCCGCCGGCCTGCTCAACCCGGGCAAGCTCCGGGGCTGGTGGCAGGAGGGGTGAAGGGGGCCCGGTCGCGGCCCCCGGCGAGGGGTGGAACTCTGACGGGGGTTCAGCAGCCGAGGCTGAGCCGGGTCTCCACCCCGGTGACAGGATGGCGCCCGCTGGCCTTGCGACAGAGCGCCACCTGGTCGGCGCGATCGAGGATGGCTCCGCTGAAGTCCGCATCGGTGACGTTGGCGCCAGCAAAACTGCTGCCGGAGGCGATCACCCCCTGCAACAGCGCACCGCTGAAGTCGACTCCCGTGAAGTCCACGCGATCCATCAACACATCACTCAGGTTGGCGCCACGAAAGCTGGCGCCAGCAAAGGCACCCTGCGTGAAGATGGCCCCATGGAGGTCGGCCGCGTCGAAATTGGCCTGACGTGCCACAGCCCCCGCAAACGAGGACTCGCTGAGATCCTGGCCCTGGAAATCCTGGCCCGCCTGGTTGGTGAGGGTGTAGTCCACCCGTTCGCCGAAGGACGCCCAGGCCGAGGCGGGCAGGAGCAGGCTGAGGAGAAGGCAGCCGCAGAACAGGGCGCCCAGCCACCAGGGTCGGTGGGCGCCTGCCCCCCACTCGCGCGGGGAGGAGGCGGGGGAGCGGGAGTGCAAGGGCATGGATGGCGCGGGCGTCAGGATTGGAGACCGAGATGCTGACGGATGCGATCCAGGGCCGCTTTCTCCTCGGCCGACACCTTGTCGCCTGAGCCGAAAAGCCCCTTCCCCGCGGCCTCCGCCACGGCCACGCAACCATCGACAATCAGCTGGGTGTATTGCTCCACGCTGGGGGCGTCCGCCTTGGTGCGCGCCAGGCTCACCGCCTGATCGACTTTCTCCAGAGCGCGGTCCAGCACCGTTCCTGCTTTGACATCCTCCGCGGTGAAAAATTGTTGTTGGGACAGGCCCTGTTTGAGGGCTTCAGGATCAAAGAGGCTGGCGATCAGCGGGTTGCTGGCGTAGCGGGTGGAGGCGGTGGAGAGCTCCTTGCCGAGAGCAAAGGCTTCCTGAGCACTGGAGAACAGACCCAGATCCACGGCCATCACGGCCATGGCTGCGGCCAGAGGACCTCCGAGGAGCTGGCTGCGTTCTTCGTTGGAGAGGGTGAGCGTCATGGCAAGGAAGGGGAAAGCGTTCCAAGGGCAGGTTGGCAACGCTTGGTGAAAAGGGCAGCCATGGCAAAAGGTTCGGCGAAGGTCCGCCTACCCCCCTCGGTCTGTTGAAACGCGACCTCCCCGTGTCGCCGTCGCGCTTCGCTTCGCCCCTTTCAACCGTTCACGCTTCCGCAGCCGTCGGCCCCCATCGGACGGTCCCCCGGCTCGTCCCTCACCGTCCCCGCCGGTGGATCGAGCAGGGGCCAAATCTCCCCGAGCCAATGGAGGGAGCCTGCAATGACGGGCAAGGGACCGCTCGGCCGCAACCATTCCAGTCCTTCAATCGGCTGTGCCACCGCCCGCAGGCGGCCCTCCAGGCCGGGCCGAGCCTGCACCAACGCCTCCACGCTCCAGCAGGGGAGGTCAGGGAGGCAGCCCACGGCGGCCTCATCATGGGGAGCCAGCAGGGCGTCGAGCAAGGCCGGCGCATCCTTGGTGCGCTGAATGGCCAGGAGCCAACGGCGGCCCTGACAGGGCGTCTCGGGCGCTGGCGCGTCCCTCTCCCTCTCGTCCAGTTCCTGGCGCAGGGCGAGGGCACCCGCGGGATTATGGGCACCGTCGAGAAGCAGCGCTCGCCCCTTCCAGGAGCGGAGCTCCAGCCGTCCAGGCCAGCGCGCCTGGCGGAGGCCTTGCGCGATGGCGACCTCCGGGATGGACCACCCCCGGGCCCGCAAGACTCTGGCCATCCCCACAGCCACGGCCGCGTTGCCGCGTTGAAACGCCCCCGGCAGTCCCAACACGGGGCCGCCCTGCTCCACCGACGGCAGGGGGTCCACCCAGTGCAACGCGACACCGCGCAGCCGGGCCTGACGCTCCAGCACCTCGGTGGCCTCCGGTGGCTGCGGGGCGCTGATGGCCACCTGGCCGCCGTCCAGCACCCCGGCTTTCTCCATCGCGATCTCCGCCAGGGTGTCGCCGAGAAAGTCCTGATGATCCAGGCCGATGGGCCCAAACCCCACCACCATCCGCTCGGGATGGGCCGTGGTGGCATCGAGGCGTCCCCCCAGCCCCACCTCCAACACCACCAGATCGAGATCCTCCCGAGCAAAGCGGTCCATGGCCGCGGCGGTGAACAGCTCAAAGGCGGTGAGGGAATGGCGCTCGGCCCGGGCTTGCCAGCGGGCCAGATCCTGTCGCAGCGTTTCCCCATCGATCCACCGCTCCCCCAACTGGATGCGCTCACACCAGCTGCGCAGGTGCGGCGAGCGGTACACGCCAGCCCGCAGTCCCGCCGCCTGAAGAATGGCGTGAAGAAAGGTGGCGATGGATCCCTTGCCGTTGGTGCCGGCCACCTGAACAGCGCGGAACCGTTGTTCCGGATGGCCGCCAGCGGCGAGGGCGGCTTGCATGCGCGCCAACCCCAGGTCGATGCCTGGGCGGGTGCGAGCCACCAGCAGGGACTCCAGATCGATGGGAGCAGGCAGGTCGCTCCAGAGCCGTCCCTGGGAACTCCTGCCGACCTCCCCCGGGCCGAATCGGTTCAAGACAAGCGAGCGAGAGCGCCTTCGAGACGCTTCACCAACTCCCGCCCATGGCGCGGCTGGATCACCAGGGGGGGGACAAAACGCACCACGCTCGGACCCGCCGGCACCAGCAGCAAGCCTTCCGCCATGGCCGCCTTCACCACATCGGGTGCGCTGAGCGCGCCGGGTTGAAGCGCCAGACCCTGCAACAGGCCCCAACCCCGCACCTCGGCCAGCCTGTCAGGATGTCGGCGCACCAGCTCTTCGAGCTGCTCCCGCAGCTGCTGACCGACGCTGGTGACGTGGGAAAGGAGCTGACGACGCTCAATCTCCCGCAACACGGTGAGCCCCGCCCGGCAAGCGAGGGGATTGCCTCCGAAGGTGCTGGCATGCTCCCCCGGCCGGAGATGGTCGCAGCTGGCCTTCACCGCCAGCGCGCCGATGGGGATGCCTCCCCCCAGGCCCTTGGCCAGGGTGAAGGCATCCGGTTCGATGCCCAGGTTCTCGTAACCCCACCACTTCCCGCTGCGGCCCACTCCGATCTGCACCTCATCCAGAATGAGAAGGATGCCTCGCTCATCGCAGCGTTGGCGCACCAGTCGGAAGAAGGCGGGATCGCCGGGGAACACGCCCCCCTCACCCTGAAGGGGCTCCAGAAGGACCGCCGCCACAGACGGGCCATCGGCTTCACAGGCGTTGAGCAGGGCTTCGAAGGCCGGCCCGTCGTTGTAGGGGAAGTAGCGAAACCCCTCCACCATCGGCTCAAACCCCTGGTGGTAGCGCGGCTGGCCAGTGGCCGTCACCGCCGCCAGCGTGCGCCCATGGAAGCTGGCCTGGGCGGTGAGGATCAGCGGTCGGGCGATGCCCCGCTCCTGATGACCGTGTTTGCGGGCCAGTTTGATCGCGGCTTCATTGGCCTCCGCGCCGGAATTGCAGAAGAACACGCGATCCGCGCAGCTCCGCTGGGCCAGGGCCGCGGCCAGCTCTTCCTGTTCAGGGATGCGGTAAAGATTGGAGACGTGTTGCAAAGTGGCCAGCTGCCGACACAGGGCCTTGCGCAGGGCCGGCGAACTGTGACCGAGGGTGCAGACCGCGATGCCGGCCACGGCATCCAGATAGCGATTGCCCCGGTCGTCCCACACCCAGACATCCTTGCCTCGCACCAAGGTGAGCGGGAAGCGGGCGTAGGTGTCCATCACAGCCGAGGGACTGGACTCCCCTGGCCGTTGAGCTGCGATGGGAGCGGTGGGACTCGAACCCACATGCCCGAAGGCGCTCGATTTTGAGTCGAGTCCGTCTACCAATTCCGGCACGCTCCCATGACCTGAATCTATCGCGCGGTGGGCACCCCCCCTGCGGGTCATGCGTCGCCGCTGACCCGCTGGATGCGGGCGCCCACCGCATTCAGCTTGTGCTCAAGCTGGGAGTAACCGCGATCGAGGTACTCCAGACCCCGCACCGTCGTGACGCCTTCCGCGGCCAGACCCGCGAGCACCATGGCCGCGGACGCCCGCAGATCGGTGCCCTGGACAGGGGCTCCGCTGAGGCGCGACACGCCCTCGACGCAGGCCGTGTTGCCCTGCATGCGGATGGCGGCGCCCATCCGCTGGAGTTCGGCCACGTGCTGCAGACGATTTTCAAAGATGTTCTCCACCACCATGCTGGTGCCTCTGGCCGTGGCCAGAAGGCTCATGAACGGAGCCTGGAGGTCGGTGGGGAACCCGGGGAAGGGCTGGGTGCGCAGATCGATGGCATGGATCTCCTTGGCGGAGATGCGGATTCCTTCGCCCTCAGGGGTCAGACGGCATCCGCAGTCCTCCAGCTTGGCCAGCACCGCGCCGAGGTGGTCGGTGATCACAGGGGTGACCAGGAGAGAGGAGCGGGTGATGGCGCCGGCGATGAGGAAGGTGCCCGCCTCGATGCGATCAGGGATGACGTGGTACTCCGCCCCATGGAGAGAAGGCACGCCATCGATGACGATGGTCGGGGTGCCAGCGCCCCGGATGCGCGCACCCATGGCCTGCAGGAGGCGGGCCAGGTCCACCACCTCGGGCTCCAGAGCCGCGTTTTCAATGATCGTTTCCCCATCCGCCAGGGTGGCGGCCATCATCAAGGTCTCGGTGGCGCCGACGCTGGGGCAGTCCAGAAGGATGTGGCCACCCTTCAGCCGTTGACCGGCACCAGGGACGACAGCCGTGACGACCCCGTGCTCAATGGTCACCCGAGCGCCCAACGCCTTGAGGCCTTTGACATGCTCCACCACGGGGCGGGTGCCGATCTGGCATCCCCCGGGAAGAGGAACCTGAGCCATGCCCATGCGCGCCAGGAGGGGGCCGATGCAGAAAAAGCTGGCCCGCAGGCTGTTGACCAGCTCATAGGGGGGGGCCGCCCGCGACACATGGTCGGCCGCGAGAGCGACGGTTTCGCCGGAGCGGGTCACGCGAACCCCGAGGGCGGCAAGGATCTCGCCCATGGAGGCGATGTCCGTCAATCGAGGTACATTGTGAAGAATCAGTGAATCTTTGCTCAACAAGCACGCCGCCATCAGGACCAGGGCGGAGTTCTTCGCCCCACTGACGCGGATCTCTCCTTCCAGGGTGGTCCCACCGGTCACCTCCAACCTCGGCTGCACAACCGTTGAGCGAAGGGGTGTGGCGGACACGAGCATGGGCAGGGATCCTACAAAAACCTTTCACGGCGCATCTTGACAACGATTCAACCACTCGTCTAGGTGCCGCACCGTGAACTGTCTCGCCATCCTCACCATGCGAGCTGAACCGACAGGCCCTCCATGGTTTAAGCTCAAATCCATCCTGGATCCCCAGGAACGCCCGCGGATGTGGCGGAATTGGTAGACGCGCTAGTTTCAGGTACTAGTGGCAGCAATGTCGTGGGAGTTCAAGTCTCCCCATCCGCACTTCAATCATGATCATCCTCTCCAT
>CAYVWU010000025.1:0-19615 GCA_964455575.1 uncultured Cyanobium sp.
CTGGTTCAAGCTCACCCACCGCGACATGGGGCCGCGCAGCCTCTACCTCGGCCCGGAGGTGCCGGCGGAGATCCTGCTCTGGCAGGATCCGCTCCCGGCGGTCGACCATCCCCTGGTGGAGGGAGCGGCCATCGACGACCTGAAGGAACGGGTGAACGCCTCGGCGCTCAGCACCGCGGAGCTGGTGGCCACCGCCTGGGCCTCGGCCTCCACCTTCCGGGGCTCCGACAAGCGCGGCGGGGCCAACGGCGCCCGCGTGCGGCTGGCGCCGCAGAAGGATTGGCCCGTCAATCAACCCGAGCAGTTGCAGCGGGTGCTGGGGGTGCTGGAGGGCATCCAACGGAGCTTCAACGACGCGCGCGCGGATGGCGTGCGGGTGTCGCTGGCGGATCTGATCGTGTTGGCTGGCGGCGTGGGGGTGGAGCGCGCGGCGGCGGCGGCGGGTCACGCGGTGACGGTGCCGTTTGCGCCGGGTCGGGTGGATGCCGGCGCGGAGCACACCGATGCCGCCTCCTTTGCGGTGCTGGAACCCCAAGCCGATGGCTTCCGCAACTGGCGGAAGGGGCCCCTGGGCGTTGGGGTGGAGCACCTGCTGGTCGATCGGGCCCAGCTGCTGGGGCTCAGCGCCCCGGAGATGACCGTCCTGGTGGGCGGCCTGCGGGTGCTGGGCGCCAACAGCGATGGCGCGCGCCATGGCGTGTTCACCGAACGACCGGGCGTGCTGAGCAACGACTTTTTCGTCCACCTGCTGGACATGGCCACCGCCTGGAGCTCCACCTCGGACACCGGTGAGCTGTTTGAGGGCCGCGACCGCGCCACGGGCGCTCCGCGTTGGACGGCCACCCGCGTGGACCTCGTGTTCGGCTCCAGCTCCGAGCTGCGGGCGATCGCGGAGGTGTACGCCCAAAGCGATGGGGCTGCCAGGTTCGTGACCGACTTTGTCAACGCCTGGGTGAAGGTGATGAACGCGGATCGTTTCGACCTGACGCGCTGAGCGGCCATGTCCGCCACCGCCGCTCCTCCTGGCCCCCCCTCCCCCGGCCCCTCCCTGCTCGCCGCCGCCGCTGGCGGCCCCCTTCTCGTCCGCCAGCTCTTCGACGCCAGCACCGGCACCTTCACCTACCTGCTCGCCGACGTTCCGAGCCGCCAGGGCGTGCTGATCGATTCGGTCTTCGAGCGCCATGACCGCGATCTCTCCTTGATTCGCGAGCTCGGCATCGACCTGGTGGCCTCGATCGACACCCATGTCCACGCCGACCACGTCACCGGCAGCTGGTTGATGCGGGAAGCCACGGGCTGCGCCATCGGCCTGGCCGCCATCGCCGGGGCGGAGAACGTCACCCTGCCACTGCGGGGTGGCGATCGGGTGGTCTTCGGCGGCCGCGCCCTGGAGGTACGCGCCACCCCTGGGCACACCGATGGCTGCCTCACCTTCGTGCTCGACGACCACACGATGGCCTTCACCGGCGATGCCCTGCTGGTGCGCGGCTGCGGCCGCTGCGATTTCCAGCAGGGCAACGCCCACACCCTCTGGACCTCGATCACGGAACAGATCCTCACCCTCCCCGACGCCTGCCAGCTCTGGCCCGGCCATGACTACACCGGCCGTGGAGCCACTTCCGTGGCCGAGGAAAAAGCCTTCAACGCGCGTCTGGGGGGCAGCGCCACGGAGCGCGACTTCGTCGGCCACATGGAGGCCATGAAGCTCCCCCACCCGCGGCGCCTCGCGGAGGCCCTCCCCGGCAACCTGCGCTCCGGGAAGCCCCGCGAAGCCTTGGCCGGTCCGGCCTGGGCGCCTCTGGAGCGCAGCTACGCGGGCCTGCCGGAGCTTCCCCCCGCCTGGGTGGCGGCCCACCGAGCGTCCCTCACCCTGCTGGATGTGCGGTCCGCGGAGGAGGTGAACGGCCCCGACGGCCGGGTGCCCGGCAGCGTGGCCATCCCCTTGGCGGAACTGGCCGCCCGCCTGGAGGAGCTGCCGCGCGACAGGGCCGTGGTGGTGGTGTGCCATTCCGGCAGCCGTTCCGCGCTGGCCACCCAGCAACTGCTCCAGGCGGGGCTGCCGCGGGTGGCGAACCTGCGCGGCGGCCTCAGCCGTTGGGCGGCGGAAGGCTACCCGCTGGACACCAGCGGCGACGGCGCCTGAACCGAACCCACCCTAACTCGGAGTCACTCCGGGTTAGGGTGGGAGCCTGTTCGCTCCCCGCTCCATGGCCTTCCTTGATCGCGTCCCCGAAGTCACCTTCCACACCCGCGTCCGGGATGAATCCGTCCCCGGTCCCAACCCCTTCCGCTGGCAGGACCTCACCAGCGCCGAGATCTTTCAAGGGAAAAAAGTGGTGCTCTTCGCCCTGCCCGGCGCCTTCACCCCCACCTGCTCCTCCAACCATCTCCCCCGCTACGAGGAGCTCCACGAGGAGTTCCGCGCCCACGGCGTCGATCAGATCATCTGCCTGTCCGTGAACGACGCCTTCGTGATGTTCCAGTGGGGCAAGGCGGTCGGCGCCAAGAACGTCTTCCTGCTGCCGGATGGCAACGGCGAGTTCACCCGCAAGATGGGCATGTTGGTCGACAAGTCGAACCTGGGCTTCGGCATGCGCTCCTGGCGCTATTCCATGCTCGTGGACGACGGCCGGATCACGGCGATGTTCGTCGAGGAGGACTTCGGCGACAACTGTCCCATCGACCCTTTCGCCGTGTCGGATGCCGACACCATGCTCGCCCACCTCAAAGGCCAGACCCCCGGCGGCGTGAGCCAGCCGGTGCGCGCCTTCGAGGGTTGATCCCGGCGGAATCCCCTCTCCCCGGCAGGATGGGGGCGGGCGGACGCCCCCTCCCGACGCCTTGCCTTGATCTTCACGCCCCCTCCGTTGCGCCATGTCTTCCTCCTTTGATCTGATCGTGCTCGGCGCCGGCTCCGGCGGACTGGCGGCCGCCAAACGGGCCGCGTCCCATGGCGCGAAGGTGGCCATCGTCGAAGGGGATCGCGTCGGGGGCACCTGCGTGATCCGCGGCTGCGTGCCCAAGAAACTGCTCGTCTATGGCTCGGCCTATCGCCACCTGCTGGCGGATGCGCCCAGCTATGGCTGGGATCCGGGCGAGGTGCGCCTCGACGCCTCCCGCCTGCTGGCCAGCACGCGCGCCGAGGTGGATCGCCTCAACGCGCTTCACATCGGCTTTCTGGAGAAAGCGGGGGTGGAGCTGGCGCGGGGGTGGGGGCGCTTCCTTGGACCCCACCAGATCGGAGTGACCGACGCCGCTGGCGGCGAGCGCGCGCTGGAGGGCGAGCGCATCCTGATCGCCGTCGGCGGCCGGCCCCACCGGCCCGCGATTCCCGGCGCCGATCTCGGCTGGGTGAGCGACGACATGTTTGAACTGGAGACGCTGCCGGCAGAGATGGTGGTCGTCGGCGCCGGCTTCATCGCCTGCGAATTCGCCTGCATCCTCAACGGTCTGGGCGTGCGGGTGACCCAGCTCGTGCGCGGCGACCACCTGCTGCGCGGTTTCGACCGGGAGGCCAGCGAGGCGGTGCGCGCCGGCATGGAGGCCGACGGCATCGCGATCCGCTTCGCCCACGCCCCGGCCGCCATCACCGGCGACTGCGCCCCGGGCGATCTCACGGTGACCACCCAGAGCGGCGAGGCCATCCCCTGCGGCGGTGTGCTGCTGGCCACGGGTCGCCGTCCCTTCCTGACGGGGCTCAACCTGGAGGCGGCGGGCGTGGCCATCGAAGGCCATCGCGTTCCGGTCGACGCCGACCAGCGCACCAACGTCCCCCACATCTTCGCGGTGGGCGACGTCACCGACCGCATCTGCCTGACGCCGGTGGCGGTGGATGAGGGCCGCGCCTTCGCGGACACGGTCTATGGCGGCAAGCCGCGCCAGGTGAACCACGACCTGGTGGCCAGCGCGGTGTTCAGCCAGCCGGAGCTGGCGAGCGTGGGCCTCACGGAGGAGGCCGCCCGCGCGCGCCACGGCGAGGAGGGCATCGCGGTGCACCGCGCCCGCTTCCGGCCCATGAGCCAGGCCCTGCCCGCACGCGACCCGAAGGTGCTGTTGAAGCTCGTCGTGGAGCGGAGCAGCGGGCGGGTGCTCGGCTGCCACATGGTGGGCGAGCACGCGGCGGAGATCATCCAGATGGCGGCGATCCCCCTGGGGATGGGCGCCACCAAGGCGGACTTCGACCGCACCATGGCCCTCCATCCTTCCGTGGCGGAAGAGTTCGTCACGATGCCTGGCTGAGCGCCGCGCCCACCTCCTCCGTCATGCCCCTGCCAACGCCATGTCCCCCGCGATCGACCATGCCCTGCGTTTGCGCCAGCTCTGGCTGACCTATCTGCTGGCCATGCTCTTTCACGTGGATCTGGGGCTGATGCCCCTCTTCCATGGCGTGTCGCCGGAAATCGAGAGCCATGTCAACCCCGGTCGGCTGCCGCTGATCTATTGGGGGATGCTGGTCTACTTCCTGCTCCCCCTGATCGCGATCCTGCTGATCACCTGGACGGCGAGCAACCCGACCACGGCGGGGCGTTGGCGTTGGTGGCGGCGCGCCCACTTCTGGTTGAGCGTGGTCTACACCGTCACCAACGTGCCGCACTTGATCGCGGACATCGTCGTGCCGGATTCCCGCGGCGACCAGGTGTTCCTGATGGGGGTGCTGCTGGGGATCGGCCTGCTGATCAACGTGGAGGGCTGGCGCTGGTGGCGGCAACCCTCAAGCGCTTAGGGAATCGCGCATCAAGCGCCGCACGTTGGGATGGAGGCTGCTCCGCAGATCCCGCAGGGCCCGCTGCTCCAACCCCTGCACCGTGCTTTTGGTCAGCCCCATGCGCTCCGCCACCTGGCTGAGGGAACGCTGGTCATCGCCGCCGTAGCGCAGGGCCAGCACCCGACGGGCCTGATCCGGCAGCAGGGCCAGCCCCTGGTGGAGCCAGCCGTAGTCGTCACGCGCCTGGGGAACGCTCCCATCGCTGAGGCGATCCAGAAGCGCCCCCTCCTCCTCTGTTCCCGCGGCCTGATCCAGCGAGACCACCCGGGCGCTCTCGCTCACCTCCAGCACATAGGCCAGGCGGGAGGGAGCGGCGCCGAGCTGGCGGGCGAGGGCGTCGAGGGAACGGCCGGGATCGTTCTGGCGCAGGGTCTGGACGTCTCGCGCCAGCTTGCGAATGCTCTCCGGCACCCGCAGGAGCTGCCCCAGCTCCGCCTGGCCGCGGCGCACCGCCTGACGAATCCACCAATAGGCGTAGGTGGAAAAGCGGTAGCCGCGGGTGGGGTCGAAGCGCTCCACGGCGCGAATCAATCCGAGGTTGCCCACCTGGATCAGATCGAGCAGATCCACTCCCGCCGGCTGTCGAGCCTCGTGCTTGCACACCGACACCACCAGCCGGAGATTGGCCCGCACCATGCGGTCCAGCGCCCGGCGTCCCGCCCGGACCTCCGCGGCCGTGGGCGTGGCGGCGAGGCGCCAGCGGCGCACGATCGTGCCCAGATGCACCTCCTCGGCGGCGGTGAGCAGCGGGATGGTGGCGATCCGCTTGAGATAGGCCTGCATGGCCTCCTCCGGTCCGGTGCGAGCCGCTGGGTGCCGGTCGTCCATGGCTGTGCCGTTCAGGCCCGAATGTCCTCGTTCAGCCTTTTCCAAGCGGCAGGACCACACCAGCGCCTGCGGCGGAACCGCCGCAAGACCGTCATGGTGCGTTACGTCCGACCCGCCCCGGCTCAGCCCGCCTCCTGGAGCCAGGGATCCAGAAAGCTCAAGGGCCGCGCCATGGTGGCGGAGAACCCCAGCAGGCCGCGATCCTGAAAGCTGTAGAGCAGGCTGTCGTCGCGATCGAGCAGCCAGGTGCCCCCGCGCTGGGTGAGGAAGTCGTCGCGAGGCACGTAGGTGCGCCAGTGGCCGAGCACCTCCACCATGTTGCGCAGCCGCACCGTCGCCAGCTCAAAGGGCCGCTGGAAGCCCTCGCCGCCCGCCAGGGCGAAGAGGGGGCTGTCCAGCCGCTGCGGCGCGGCGCGATCGCCCCTGTAGCCCCGAAACACCTCCGCCAGGGTGCCGGGCGAGCCCACCCCGGCGCACATCAGCAGCAGGCCCGACCAGGCCCCCCCGGGCGCTTTCAGCCCTCCGTAAAGCCCCAGGGCCCCGTGGAGCCGGGGAGTGGGCTCCACCTGCAGATGCTCCCGCGGCAGGCCCGTGAAGGCGCAGAACCGCTCCGCGCCCGCCTCCTCGCCGATGCCGATCGCCAGGAGGCGAATCCCCGCCTTTCGCAGGGCGGGAAGGGCGGTGGCGAGGGCCTGGGCGTATTCCATGCTGTCGAAGTCGCCCAGCTGGGAGAGGAGCACCACCAGCCGCCGCTGACCGCGCTCCAGTCCCGGCACGGTGCCGAGGTGTCGCAGGAGCGGCTCAGGAGCTTGCATGGCGTTGGCGCGGAAGTCCTGAGGCATCATGAGGCGGCCAGCCGTTCCCCTCGGCCTTCTGCAGGATGGACTCGCGTCTCAAGCCAGGGCTGCTCGCCTTCCCCCTGCTGGGCCACGACTGGCTGCGACAGACCACCGTTGATCCCCAGGCCTGGGCGCAGTCGGTGGCCGAGGTCGTTCCCGTGCGGATCTGCGAGCCGCTGTTTCCCTCCCTGCCCTTTCAGAACGAAACGGCGATCGTCAGCCTCGGGGAGATGACGGTGCTGGCCACCCGGGGCTCCGCCATCAACGTGACGACGGATCACCATCCCTTCGCCCAGCTCTGCCTGCCCTACAGCGGCTGGGGTGTGTTTCACATCGAGCAGCACCGATTTGAGAATCCGGTGGGCGATTCGGTGTTGTTTCTGCCGCCGGGGCCGATAGGCCTGGAGAACAACATCACCAGCGGGGTGGCCCTCTACATGAACCCCGCCATCCTCATCGAGACGGCCCTGACCATGGCCGGTCCGGAGGGGCTCCCGCCGGACCGGCTGAGCGTGTTCCAGCAACCCCAGCTCCTGCGGCTTCATGATCCGAACGGCGCCCACCTGATCAACGGGATCTACGCCCAGCTGCTCGCCATGCACCACCTCTGCGGCCCGGTGGGGTCCGATCTGTCGGCCCTGCGGCTCGATGACGTGCTGGTGCGCATGACGGTGCTGATGCTCCTGCCGGAACTGCGGCAGATGGATCCTCTCCCGAACGCCCCCGTGGCCTCGGCGGCGGCGAAGGCCAAGCTGGAGGCGCTGGTCGACTGGATCGAAACCCACTTGGAGACCGCCATCAGCCTGAGCGATCTGGAGAACCAGGTGCACTGGTCGCGTCGCAGCCTGCAATATGCCTTCCGCGACGCCTACGGCTGCAGCCCGATGCAGTGGGTGCGGCGTCGCCGGCTGCATCGGGCGATGCAGCGGTTGACCAACCCCCTGCCCGGCGACAATGTGGCCTCCATCGGCCGCTCCTTCGGGTTTCCCAGCGCCGTGGCCTTCAGCCGCGAGTTTCGCCGTCATTACGACTGCACCCCGTCGTCGGTGTTCCGCGCCTGAGCTCCGCCCTCGAAAGCCCCCCAAACCACCAGCACGTTGACGGCATCCCCGGCCGCGTCTAGCGATGGGAGGTCTCTTGCAACCCAGCGGTCCATGACCCTCGACGCCCACCGCGACGACCTGGCCGCCACGGCCGCCGCCCTGGCGGCCCCGGGCACGGGCCTGCTGGCGGCCGATGAATCCACCGGCACCATCGGCAAGCGCTTCGCCGCCATCGGCGTTGAGAACACGGAAGCCAACCGCCGCGCCTTCCGCACCCTGCTGGCCACGGCCCCCGGCCTGGCGGCCTCGATCAGCGGCGTGATCCTCTACGAGGAAACCCTGTTTCAGGACAGCCTCACCACCACAGGCGAGCCGGGCCCCCCGATCGTGGAGCTGTTCGCCCAGCAGGGCATCGTGCCCGGCATCAAGGTGGATCAGGGGGTGGAGCCGCTGGCGGGCGGCCTGGAGGCGGAAACGTGGTGCACGGGCCTGAAGGGCCTGGCGGAACGGGCGGCGCGGGCCTATGAGCGCGGGGCGCGGTTCGCCAAGTGGCGGGCGGTGCTGCGCATCAGTGGCGGGGGGTGTCCGTCGGAGCTGGCGGTGCGGGAGAACGCCTGGGGGCTGGCCCGCTATGCCCGCGCGGTTCAGGAGGCGGGGCTGGTGCCGATCGTGGAGCCGGAGATCCTGCAGGATGGCGACCACGACATCGCCACCACGGCGTCGGTGCAGGAGTGGGTGCTGCGCACGGTCTATGAGGCCCTGGCCATGAACGGCGTGTTTCTGGAAGGCAGCCTGCTCAAGCCGTCGATGACGACCGCCGGAGCGGATTGTCCCGAGCGTCCGAGCCTGGAGGAGGTGGGCGACTTCACCGTGCGCACCCTCAGCCGAGCTGTGCCGGCGGCGGTGCCGGCGATTCTGTTCCTCTCCGGCGGCCTCAGCGAAGAAGATGCCAGCCTCTGCTTGAACGCCATCAATGAAGCGGCGGCCCAGGGCTTCGCCCCCTGGCACCTGGGCTTCTCCTTCGGTCGCGCCCTCCAGCACTCCTGCCTCAAGCACTGGGCTGGCCATGACGTGAAGGCGGGTCAGGAGGCCCTGCTGGCGCGGGTTCGAGCCAACGGGGCCGCCAGTCGCGGCGCCTATGTCGCTGGCAGCGAACCGTCCGACGACGCCAGCCTGTTCGGGGCGGATTACAGCTACTGAGGACCTCTCAACAGCGGCCCCCCCCCCGGCGACCGATGAGGTCGCCGCTCAGCGCAACGGGCGGCCCGACTCCACTCGCACAAACGCGGGGATCTGGCCATCACCGACCAGGGCGTTGTCGTCAGCCTCCGCGTCAGACGCTTCGCCGCGGGCGAGGAGCTCGGCGAGCATTCCCGCGTCAAAGGAGAAGCGTCCGGGACCGACGAGCAGCAGGGCCAAGCTGCCGCCGAGGTAAAGCACCACGAGTTCCAAGACGTAAATGTTGAGGCCGGCGGTGAGGATGTGCTGGTAGGCGGCCACGGCCATGGTGCCGGTGAGGGCCATGGCGCCGAGGGGGGTGAGCAGACCCAGGATCACGAGCCAGCTGCCGATCAGCTCGGAGAAGCCCGCGGCGTAGGCGAAGAACAGGGGGAACGGCAGGTGGAGCGAGGCGACGTAGGTGGAGGCGAACTGCTGGGGATCGGCGAGCTTCTCCTGGCCGTGGTGAATCATCATCACGCCGACGCTCAGCCGCAGCAGCAGCAGGCCAAAGGAGGCCAGCCAGCCGGTGGAGACGACATGGGCGTGAAGGGCGGGGAGGAGCCCGGCAGCGCGACGGAGGAGGAGGCGAGCGGGGGCGGGAACACCGCGGGTGCTGACGAACCGGAGGGCGAGGCAGGCGGCGGTGAAGCCCGCCAGCGCCTCGAGGACAACGGTCGTGGTCATGAGAGGGGATCGATTCTCATCATCCTGGCAAGTCGCGTAAAGAAACGTGAAGCAGGGCAAAAGCCAGGCGCGGCCTGCACCGGCGGGGGTTTTTCCCGGCCAGGCGACCGGCGCCCAGCCGCGCAGGCAGCCACCCCATCCCCCAAGATGTAACGACCTCGTTACACACCCCATGACCGTCGGCGAGCTCTTCCTCGAATCCCTCAGCTCCGGTGTGATCACCCCCTCCGAAATCGACTGGCTGCTGGCGCGCCAGAACGACCTGACGCGACCCGAGCAAGCCGCCGCCCTGCGGCTGGGGCGCCTGCTGGATCAGGGCGCGATTCAGCTCGGCAGCCGCCTCTCCCGCCAACGGCTCCACCACCGCCTGGTGGCGAACGACTGGATCGAGCCCCTCGGTCGCCGTCGCCACGGCCGGCCGGCCTGAGGCCACCGACCCCGGTCGCCCAACAAAATGGATGCGGCATCATCGGAGGCCACGTTGATGGCGGAAACCAGCCACAACCTGCTCAGCCGCTGGGGGTTCAGCTGGCGGGGCCTGCGCGACAACCGACGCGGGGAATGGTGGTTTCTGGCCCAGGGAGCCCTGATCACGGCCCACCTGCTGCCAGCCACCCCGCCGCCGAGCGACCTCGGGCTGGCCTGGCCCCCGGCTCTGCGACTGCTGGGCTGGAGTGTCTTCGCCCTGGGCCTGGTCCTGGCGGGCCAGGCGGCCCTCAACCTCGGCCCCAGCCTCACGCCCCTCCCCGAACCGATGCAGGGTGCCGCCCTGGTGACGAACGGCGCCTACAGCCGCTGCCGCCACCCCCTGTATCAAGGCGTCGTGCTCTGCTCCCTGGGGGTGACCATGGCCCTGGGCAGCCTCCTCCACCTCGCCCTGCTGGCCAGCCTGTCGGCGCTCCTCAGCGGCAAGGCCCATCGGGAGGAGCGTCGCCTGCTGGAGCTCCACCCCGACTACGCCACCTACCGGGCCAACACGCCGGCGATCCTGCCGGGGGTGCCAGGGCTCGACTGGCGCTGACGTCCACGCCGCCCGGAGGACTCCGGGGTGACGCGGTCGCCCTCAGCGACGGCAACGCTGGCGCAGGGCCTGCAGCAGGCGCGGCACCGCATCGGGCTGCCCCTGAACGGTGAAGGCTTCCCGCTCCACATCGCGGTTGGTGGGGTAGTCGTGGAGCAGGATCGCCTGGATGCCCCGCTCCACGGCCGGGTCGAGGGGCAGGGTCCAGCCGATGGGACGCACCACGCCCGCCGGACAGCTCTGCACGGCATGCACCGCCTCGTGGAGAAACGTCTGGCGGCCAATGCCGAGCTCAAAGCTCAGGGGGGAGATCCACAGGGTGCGGCTGCGCGGATCGAACTGTCCGTACGTGCCCCTGCGCGGGGGGAGGGCGATGCGCACCGTGAAGCCATGGGCCTGAAGGGCCGTCGCCAGGGGGCGGAGATCGGCGGGCAGGGCGCTGAGGGGGCGTGGATCGAGCTCCCCGGATGCAAGGAGCAGCGCCGCCAAGACCGTCACCATGACACTTCAATCAACTGTCAAGCCCCCCTCACCTCCATGATGGCCCGGCAGATCATTGAGGCTGCCGAAGGCCTGATCGAGCAGACGTCCCATCCCACCAGGCCCAAGCAAGCGCCATCGCTGCCAATGGATGAAGGGCAGGCCCTTTTGGAGAAGGTCATCGATCTCCGGGATTGCCAGGAGCTGGAGGGGACTCCTCGCCGATGATCAGGCCACCGCTTCCGCGCCATGGTGCACCATCTGGTTCTCTTCCGCTTTCGCGACGACCTGCCCCCGGAGGCCATCCCAGCCGTGTTCGCGGAGCTGCGGGCCCTCCGGGAGCGGATCCCCGGAATCACGGGCTTCAGCGGCGGCGTCGATGCGTCGCGGGAAGGGCTGACGCGCGGCTTCAGCCACGGCTTCCACATGACCTTCGTCGACGCGGCCGCCCGCGACGCCTATCTGCCCCACCCGGACCATCAACGGGTGGTGGAGCAGCTGCTGTCGCTGCTGGAGGGCGGCCTCGACGGAGTGTTGACCTTTGATTTCGAGGATGGGGTGGTCTGAGATGGGCGGCCCCTGAGGGAGGGCGCTCAGGGGCAAACACCCTGCAGGGAGCGGTCAGGGTCGCTGCAGCGCGTCGCGGATCGCGGCGGCCTCCAGGATCGGCGTGTTGTGGTCGAGCTCGGGCACAAGGGTGAACGTCGCCACGCCGGGAGCGAAGGCGCGGTGGAGGGCCTCGGCATGGCGCGGGGGCACCACCACGTCCCGCCCCGCGGCCACGATCGTGGTGGGCGCGCGCACCTGAGGCGCCTCCGCCGCCGCGTCCCAGCGATCCTTCAACAGCAGATCGATCGGCAGCCAGGGCATGGTGTGGCGAGCCACGGCCAGCAGGCTGTCGAACGGCACCAGCAGCACCAGGCGCCGCACCGGACCAGTGGCGGCCAGATGGACCGCCGGGCCCGTTCCCAGGCTGCGGCCCACCACGGTGATGGCGCTGTGACGCGCGGCCACATGGGCGTGCAGCGCCCGGGCGTCAGCCCGAATGGCGGCCTCGCTGGGGGTGCCCTCGCTGCCGCCGTAGCCGCGGTAGTGCAGAAGGTAGAGGGCGGTGTCGGGAAGGAGAGCGGCGAGCTGGGCGCGGGTCAGCGAGACGTCCTCGGCGTTGCCACCGAAATAGATCAGCGCCTTGGCGCCGGACAGGGGTCGCTGCGCCACCCGCACCCGCGCGCCCGCCACCCGCAGCACCAACGGGTCGCTGGGGTCAGCGGCCGGCCGCGGGTGGTAGATGAACGCGCGCTGGGCGCCAGCCATCAGCAGGCAGAGCAGGCCGTAGCCCAGGGCCGGCCAAGCGAGCCACGGCAGCCAGCGCGCCAGCGTCAGGGAGGTGGTCATCGGACGAGAATCCGGACGCGGTCGGTACTCCGGGGCGTCGCTCCAGACGTCATGACCCGCCCTCTTCTGGCACCGAACCTGTCCGCATCGGATCATCAATCCGCGCAAGACTAGCGACGCCTGAGGCGGCACTCCCGCCACGGGCCCGACCGGAGGACCGGTGGGCGGGCGCTACGGAAGGGCTTGTTTGAATTTCATCGCGGCCTTCCGAAAGCCCCGACTCTGCGCATGCAGCTCATCGACCCACTCATCGGCGGGAATCGTGCCACGCAGATCGACATACACCGCCCGCTGCTTGTATTTTTCCTCCTTGCATACGGCTTCCGTGGTTTCATTGAGTCGATCGATCAGAGCCCTGATCACAGCGCTTCCTGTCTTGTTATCCACAAAACCCCTGCTCCTCAGAGGATCGCCGGTCCAGTTGGCGGCCCAGGGCGGACGCCGGGGGTCTCCATCGGGAAGGCTGCGCACCTGCACATAGTCGTAGCCGTGAAAAAAGACCTTCAAGTCCGGGAAAGCCGGCGTTTCGTAAGCGCGCATCACGGTATCCAGAAGCTTGCGAGAACCAGCAGCGATGTAGTCCATGATCGCCTGACAGCGATCGGTTTCGATATGCCACTCCGGGGGCTTGCTTGGATCGTAGTTCTTTAGCAGCTCCTCCAACACCGGGCGACCCGATGGTCCGTTCCCGACGACATCATTCCCCGCACCCGAAAAGATGAATCCATAAAGATGATGACGTCTGAGATGGATCATCTCCCTCAGGTAACGCGGATACTCAGGGGCGTCATAAATCATCCCCTGGATGGTGTCACCCGCACGACTTGTGCAATAGATATTGTAGGATGAGCGCAGATGATCATAGAGCTCATCAAGGAAGACGGGGAACTGGCACCAGGAATCCCCTTCCATATAGAGAATCTTGAAGTCAGGCCGCTCGACAAGGTCCTCCTTGAATTGACGCCTGCGCCGCTCCCTTTCCCAACCCAAAACAATGTCACCGATCAGAGCGGCGCGCACATCCTCCTCGCTGCCGCGGATTCCCGTTTCCACCCGGCTCGGGTCAGGAATCAACCCGGGCGCGAAAGGCTTCGACTGTTCAGCCACAGGCAATATGTAGTCCTTAAGCGTGTCTTTTGGCGTTGATGGATCTTCATAGAGACGTTGAAGATCTTGGAGGCTGATCTTCTGGGTCATGAGAATCTCCTGCGTCCACACCATGCCTAATCCCCCCATAGGGAGACGATTGGGAAATTCAGTTATCGTTACATCCTCCGTCCTTCACCCCTGCAGCAACCGCCGGCAGATCTCCGGCAACAGGGTCTCATCCGCCGCGCAACGTTTGCCCTCGCTGAAGGCCACCAGCAGGCAGGGTGCCACGCCCTCCGCCTCCAGGTAGGCGGCATCGTGTCGGGCCTGGCTCATCCACCCGGCTTTGCTCCAGAGGAGGCCCCCCTCCGGCAGGCCCGCGCCGAGAAACCCATCCACCTGGTTTTCGGGGTCCGCCGCCCGTCGCGCCGGGTCGAGGGAGCGGGCGAGGAGCTCGCGCATGCGGCGGCTCGCGGGGGGGGAGACCATGGCCCCGGCCATCACCGCCTGCAGCATCCGGGCGGTGCCCTCCGTGTTCAGGCGATTGCGGTTGGCGTTGTCCGCTCCATAGCTCTGACGCTCCCGTCCATAGGGACCATCGCCCCAGGTTTTCTGGCAGGCATTGCTGCCCTCCAGCTCCGGCCAGCCGAGCCGCGCCAGCCAGCGGTTCACCACCTGCCGCTCCTCGCTCCAGGCGGCGAAGGCGGCCGGGGGCAGTTCCACGCCGCTGGTGGTGCCGCTGAGGAGATCCAAGATGTAACCGGTGGCGTCATTGCTGGAGTCGCGCACCATGTCGGCCAGGGCGCGGCTGAGCTCCTCGCCGCGAGGGAGCCACTGGCGCTGGATCCAGGCCTCAGCCGCCACCAGGTAGACGAGCTTCACCACACTCGCCGGATAACGCTGCCGCTGGCCCTGCCAGTGGGCGCCCACGCCGGCCTGCTCCAGGGGCACCCCCCAGGCCTCCTCGCTCCAGGAGAGCAGGGAGGCGGGATAGCGCACCCAGGTGAGCGAGAGGCGGGCGGCCAGCCCCGGTCGGCCCTCGGCCTCCAGCTCGGCCACCAGGGCCGCCAGCCGCTCCTGCATCGCCACATCGGCGCGGTAGAACGCCATCCGGACGGACCTCCATGTGATGGCGACCCTAGGAACAGCCCCCACGCCCCGCCAAGGCATCGCCCTGCATCACCTGCCAAGCCGAGGCCAGAACATCTTCTATCTCTCGTTCCTGATTGTTTCTCCCCTCCTCAATCTCACCTTGAACGCTCTATTGTTTGAGGATTTTCGCCGCTCCACAGCCCTCGCCAATCATCATCCAGCCTCCCTGGATGGGCTGTTTCAGATTTCGGGGGTGCTGATGGGCAGCGTCCTCGTGCTTCTCGGCCTGAACATTGCCCATCTCGCCATGAAAAGCCAACGCAGGATTCGCCATACACTCTTTTTATTCGGCCTGTTTTCAAGTCTATACCTGATCACGAATGTAATCAGCATCGCCTATGGCATCTTTGCCTACAAGATTCAATCAGCCTTTCTGCTGGCGATTTCGCTTGGCATCTACATCTCCGTAAACATTGTCTTTGTATTTTGGTATTGGTATGTTGACTACCCCGGACAAGTCAGGCATCTCCACCATCCCGAATCTCCCGTCCAGATCGCCTTCCCAACAAGCGGCGCCCCGGGAACCGAAGCCAGCCTCCCCAGCGCCATCGACTATCTCTATCTCACCATCATGGTCAGCAACACCCTGGGGCCACCGGAGAACCACTCCACGTTCGGGGCCAAGGCGAAGCTGATCCAGCTCACCCACTCGACCATCATGATGGTGCTGCTGGTGATCTTCATCTCCCGCGCCATCAACACCCTCGCCTGAATCCCGCCACCCAAGCCTGCGGCACGCCCCGAGTCCCGTCCCGCCCTGACAACCCGCCCCCCTTGCGGTACAACCCCTGGAGCAGCGGCGCAGGATCGGGTGGGACGCGAAGCACAAGGATCGGCCCCTTTGGACGCCCCCGCCCCCGGCAGCCTCTGGCGCCTCCTCCAGCCCCTGGACGCCTACAGCCGTCCCAGCGGCAGCGGCCTGGCCACCCAGGTGGCCGCCGGCCGCCACCTGCGGGTGCTGGAGCTCACCCCCACGCGCGCGCGGGTGCGCCTGCGGGAGGATGGCTACCCCTGCTGGCTCGAGAGCGCGGCGCTGCTGGCCCACGGCCAGCCGGTGGCGACGGCGCCCCCGCCCCGGGCCTGGGAGCGGGAGGGGATCGCGGCCTGCCTGCCGGCTGTTCTGGCTTTCGCCGAACAGGCCCTGACCGTGCCCAACCGTTATCTCTGGGGCGGCACCCTGGGACCCGATTTCGATTGCTCCGGCCTGGTGCAGACGGCCTTTGCCCGGGAAGGGATCTGGCTGCCGCGGGATGCCTACCTGCAGGAGCGCTTCTGCCAGCCCGTGGCGGCGCGGCCGGGGGAGCTGAGCCTGCTGCGGCCGGGCGATCTGGTGTTCTTCGGCACGGCGCGCCGCTGCACCCATGTGGGCCTGCACCTGGGCGGCGGGCGCTACCTGCACAGTTCCGGCCGGGAGCACGGCCGCGATGGGCTGGGGATCGATGATCTGCACCCGACCAACACCCACCCCGTCGCCCGCCATTACCGCGAGGAATGGCGCGGCGCCGGGCGGGTCATGCACAGCCATGACGGCAGTCCCCTGCCCCCTTAAGGTCGGACCGAGTCCGCCACCGCGGCCATGGCGCCCGCCGTCCGCCCCAGTCCCCGCTCCGGCCCGCTCCACGGCAGCGCCAGCGACCTTGATCCCCCCGAGCGCGCCGACGCCACCCCGGAGCTGTCGGTTGTCGTGCCCCTTTACAACGAAGAGGCCAGCGTGCGGCAGCTCGTCGCCCAGCTGCTGGAGGCGCTGCGGCCTCTGGGACTGGCCTTCGAGCTGGTGCTGGTGGATGACGGCTCGCGCGACCGCACGCCGGAGCAGCTGCGGGAGCTGGCGGTGGAGGTGCCGGAGCTGGTGGCCGTGCTCCTGCGCCGCAACTACGGACAGACGGCGGCGATGGCCGCGGGGTTTGACAGCAGCCGGGCGCCGATCATCGTCACCCTCGATGGCGATCTGCAGAACGATCCCGCCGACATCCCGCTGCTGCTGGACACCCTGGAGGAGGGATACGACCTGGTGAGCGGCTGGCGGCACGAGCGGCAGGATGGCGCCATCAACCGCCTGCTGCCCTCCCTGATCGCCAACCGGCTGATCGCTCGGGTCACGGGGGTGCGCCTCCACGACTACGGCTGCTCCCTGAAGGCCTACCGGCGGGAGGTGGTGGCGGACATGAACCTCTATGGCGAGCTGCACCGCTTTCTGCCGGCCCTGGCCTTCATCGAGGGCGCCCGCATCGGCGAGGTGCGGGTGCGCCACCACCCGCGCCGCTACGGCAAGAGCAAGTACGGCATCGATCGCACGTTCCGGGTGTTGATGGACCTGCTGACGGTGTGGTTCATGAAGCGCTTCCTCACCCGCCCGATGCATGTGTTCGGCTTGGCGGGCCTGATCACCCTGGGCATCGGCCTGGCGCTGGCGCTGTGGCTGGCGGGAGAGAAGCTGCTGCTGGGAGAGAACATCGGCAATCGCCCCCTGCTGCTGATGGCCGTTTTGGCGATCCTCAGCGGCGTGCAGCTCTTCTGCTTCGGCCTGCTCGCCGAACTGCAGATGCGCACGTATCACGAGAGCCAGGGGCGTCCGATCTACAGGGTGCGGGCCACGGTGCGCGGCGCGGCCTTGGCCTGAACGGGGCGAGGCCGAACCAACGGCCCGGGAACGGACGACGGCCTGGAAGCGGACGGCCGTCCCCGGAAGGCCTCCATCGCCAGCGCCGCCTCCCGCACCACCGCCGGATCGGTGTCGCGCAAGCCGCGCCGCAGCAGGGGGAGGATGTCGCGGCTGCCCCAGGCGCGGGCGCGGCGCATCGCCGCCAGCCGCTGGCGCCCGCCGGCCCGCTCATGGCGCCGCAGCTCCCGCAGCCAGGCCTGGCGCTCCGCCGCGCTCAGGCGCGGCGCGGACAGCGGCGGCGCGGACAGGGGCGCCAGGGGTTCGGCCGGCGCCCAGCCATCGTCGAGAGCCTCGCCCGGCCGACGGGGGCCGCTCGCGGCGCCGCCCGTGTTCGCGGAGGCCTCGGCGGGGGGAGCCTGGCGGGCCTCCCAGACGAGGGTGTTCTGAGCCCGGTTGAGGGCCGCCACCTCGCGGGTGTCCGTGCTTTTGAGCAGGGGGCGAGGGCGGCGGCCCGCCAGCCACAACCCGGTGGCCAGGGCGAAGGCCGCCAGGACGCCAAGGAGGGAGGGGTTCATGCTGCCGCGCGCTGCTGCTGAATTTTTATGTCACCCCCAGCCCGGGCCCGGGGGCGCGGCGGAAAGGCCTCCGTACACTACCGGCGGTTGTTACTGGCCTTGCCATGACTGGAAGCTTTGCCGCCTCTTGGATGCCCTCCGTCTTCATCCCCCTGGTGGGAATCCTCGGGCCCGCTGTGGCCATGGCCCTGCTGTTCAACGTGATCGAGGCCCGCGACTGATCGCGTCGCCGTTGCCAGCCCATCCGCCGACCCCCATCCCCCTTCCGTCATGACCGTGACCCCCGTGGCCGACCCTTGCGTCGGCAACTTGGCGACGCCCGTCAACAGCAGCTATTTCACCAAGGCCTTTCTGAACGCCCTGCCGGCTTATCGCCCTTCCCTGTCGCCGAACCGGCGCGGTCTGGAAGTGGGCATGGCCCATGGCTTCTTCCTGTTCGGCCCCTTCGCCCTGACCGGTCCCCTGCGCCTGACCGAGTACGCCAACACCGCCGGCCTGCTGGCCACGATCGGCCTGGTGTCGATCCTGACCGTGTGCCTGTCGATCTATGGCACCGCTGGCCGCGGACCCAACGTGCAGCCCCCTGACGCCACCATCGACAATCCCCCCGCCGACCTGTTCACCAAAGCCGGCTGGGCGGAATTCGCCAGCGGCTTCTGGCTCGGTGGTTGCGGCGGCGCCGCCTTCGCCTGGTTCCTCTGCAGCACGGCCATCGTCTCCCCCCTGGTGAAGATCGCCGGTGGCGTCTGGAGCGTGAACTGAACCGCCCGGCCGTCCGACCTCACCTCATGAGCCCCGGTCAAGCCGGGGCTTTTTTGTGGGCGGGAGATCTTGCGGTGTTCTGGACTGACGCCAGAGGTCCTGAAGGGTCTTCAAGCACGCGGCATCAGGAAACGCATGAGTGACCCTCAAGATTGCGGGGTGCCAGCCTGCGGGCTGACTTGAGAACGGCAGGAAACTCCCAGGAGACGGGGGCGGGCAGGGCTAGCTGGAGGTCCCCCGATTGGGTATAGGCGAGGCCACGATTGTCATAAGCCTCTGGGGTGGGATGCAGCTGAATGGAGGCTGTGCAGTCGGCGATGGCTCCTGGCAGGTCTCCAGCCAGGCGAAGGGCATCGCATCGGCTATAGAGATTAATGTGCAGAAACTCCCGAGGCAGCTGGAAGCGACTGGCCGCCTGCCAATCACGGGCAGCGTCCGCATAGCGCTTGAGAAGATAATGCGCCATACCGCGCAAGTTGTAAGGAGACCAGTTTTCCGGATTGTTGGGATTTAGCGCGATGGCTTGCGTGGCATCCTCGATCGCCTTGGCATAGTCCTCCGTCTGCAACCAAATCATCCCCCTGGACAGATAGGCCCAGAAGTTGCGCGGATCAGAGCGCAAGACCTCCCCCAGATCCCTGAGTGCCCCCTGAAGGTCTCCCTTCCGCTGCTTTTCGTTAGCCTGATCCACCAATCGACGACCAGGATCCTCAGCCATACGGCCGGACATCGACCTGGACCCAGATGGCGAGGAGGGAATCACCTGGGCGCCGAACGCCAGGGACTGAGCAAGACAAAGAATGGCAGAGAGTGTGCCGACGCGCCGCAACGACCGCAGGCAGGTCTCGATGTTCATGAACATCTTCTAGTGCTTCAACCCCCTGGCTGCGGTGATTGGGATCCAACGATTGACGCAGAAGTGCCACGATCAGCAGACACTTCCCACCCACATTTTTTTCTTGTTGACGGCTATCGGCCGAGATCAACAAAACCGAAGTCCAACAGGACCACCATTGTTCACAGATGGGGCGGCGGGGAAATAATCTCTACAATGACAGGCCGGCCTTGCCCCAGCCCGCTGAATCTCGATGTTATGCATTCAGTCTACATAGTTCAGAAGCAATGGCCGAGATCTAGTCGTTTGAACTCTTTCATACAC
>CAYVWU010000026.1:0-19306 GCA_964455575.1 uncultured Cyanobium sp.
CGGTTCATTCAGCTTTGCTGCTTTTTCCCAGGGGCTCGCTTTTTCAGGAAGCCCTGTTGAGTTCGATCGAAGCCTTCGCCCGCACCTTGGCAGTGCATCAACGCACGCGGGACGCGCGCCGCCAGCGGGCGGGGGACGACCGGCTGGAGACCTTGCGGGGGGGCGTGGAAGCCGACAGCGACTGGGCGGAGCTGGCTGATGAGGAGGTGTTGGCCCTGGAGGAGGCCCAGACCATGGCCGCCCTGTCGCGCACGCCAGCGGCGGATCAGGAGGAGGAGGCGCTGCTGGCGGAGATGGCCGCCATGGCCAAAGCCCACCGCCACCGGCCCGATCCTCGAATCCAGCGCCTGGCGGCCTGGCTGAAGGAGCATCTCTGCCCGAACCTGGCCGAGCCGGCTGCTGCGGGAGCAGTGCCGGCGACGCTTCGTTGGGAGCCCACGCGCTTGCTGATTTTCACTGACTACGTGGACACCAAGCGCTATTTGGAGCGGCAACTGCGCGAGCTGTTGGGTGAGGAGGAAGCGGACCTGCGGCTGGCGAGCTTCAGCGGTGGCTTGGGAGAGGATCAGCGGGAGACGCTCAAGGCCCGCTTCAACGCCGATCCGGATGAAGATCCCCTGCGGATCCTGATCGCCACCGACGCCGCCCGCGAGGGGGTGAATTTGCAGAACCACTGCAAGCACCTGATCCACTTCGACATCCCCTGGAACCCGAGCAAGCTGGAGCAGCGCAATGGTCGAATCGACCGCAAGCTGCAACAGGCGCCGCAGGTGTGGTGCCACTACTTCCTGTTGGAAGACCGACCTGAGGACCGGGTGATGGAAGTGATGGTGCGCAAAACCGAGGTGATTCGGCGGGAGTTGGGATCGCTGTCGCCGTTGGTGCAGCGGCAGGTGGATGAGGCTCTCGGTGGGGGGATCGATCACGAGCGGGCGGAGGCGCTGCAGGGCCAGTTGGAGGCCCTCGACTCCGGGGCCACAGAGCGAGGAGCTCTGCTCCGCCGGGTCCGCCAGGAATTGACCTCTCCCCCGCGGGCGGCGGTGTTGCAGGCCGAGCAGGAGGCCCTGCGGCAGCTCCTGGCCAAATCCAAGGACTGGCTGGCCCATGACGATGACCCGTTCCGCGAGGCGCTCAATTGCTCCCTGGACCTGCTCGGCGTTTCCGGTTTGGTGCCCCACACCGACGAGCGGGGCCAGGCCTGCTGGCGGCTGGCCGAGCCCGAGGCCCTGGCCACCACCTGCCACGACAGCAGCTGGGAGCACACCCTCGACAGCCTGCGCGGGGTGAAGCCGCCCCAGGCGCGGCTGAGCGATTGGCGGCGCGACAACCCGGTGCGGCCCCTGATTTTCTCCGATCCCGGCCGCCTGAATGCCAACGCGGTGCATCTGCACCTGGAGCACCGCTTGGTGCAGCGGCTGTTGAGCCGCTTTCTGAGCCAGGGCTTTCTGCACCATGAGCTCAGTCGCGCCTGTGTGATCGCCAGCCGGGAACCACAGCCGCGTGTGGCGGTGGTGGGCCGGCTGTCGCTCTTTGGCCAGGGCGCCGCGCGGCTGCACGATGAACTGATCACGGTGATGGCGTACTGGCACCCCGGCGACGATCGGGTGGCGGCCCTGGAGCCGTTCCCGGTGGAGCGGCAGCGAGACGCCTGGCGTGAGCTGAGCCAGGAGCTGCGTGGTGCGGAGTCCTCCCTGGTGAGCGATGCCATGCGGGCGGAGTTGCAAGCCACGGCGCCCGCGGATGTGGCGGCCCTTCTGCCCCGCCTGCGGGAAACCTGTGACGCCGCCTTGGAAGCGGCCACCGCCCAGCTGAAGGAACGGGGTCGCCAGGAGGCGCAGGCCCTCAAGGAGGCCCTGCGCCACCAACGTCAACGCATCCGTGCCACCCTTCAGCAGCGCGCCAAAGACTTGGCCAAGTTGGAACGGAAGGCCGCCGACCAACCCACCGCCCCGATTCCGGGGTTGGCGGAGGAGACCGGAATCGCGGCCGTGGATCTGGGAAAAATGACCCTGCAGGAGCGGCGCCAACTGGCGGCCGACCAACGCCACTGGCAGCGGCGCCTGGAGGCGATCGAGGCCGAGTTGGGCAGCGAACCCAAGCGGATCGAAGCCAGCTACGAGGTGGTGACCAACCGGCTGGAGCCGGCGGGGCTTGTGTATTTCTGGCCGATCAGCGGATAGCCATGGCCCGGGCCTGGAGACAGGGCAGCGCCTTCCTCACGCGGCTTCTGGCCGTGCCCCTTGGCCTGGCGGGGGCGTTGGTGGTGGGTTGGGGGCTGATCCGGGGCCTGCTGTCGCTGAGCGTGAACAGCCGCGTGGC
Source organism: uncultured Cyanobium sp. (assembly GCA_964455575.1). Lineage (GTDB taxonomy): Bacteria > Cyanobacteriota > Cyanobacteriia > PCC-6307 > Cyanobiaceae > Cyanobium. The sequence continues at coordinate 2,320 of CAYVWU010000026.1, forward strand.
CCAGATCCTGCTGGCCCTCGGGGCTCTTTTTCTTGTGGTGGAGGCCTTGGTGGCCTGTTGGGACCGGCAGCCAGCGCCAGTGCGACGCCGGCTGCGGACCAGCTGGCGGTGGCGGAGCCGCTGGCTGCTGCGGTCCCGGCCGTTGAGCCTCTGGCCCGTGGTGTTGGTGTTGCTCACAGCGTTGCTGGGGTTCGCGGACTGGTTTCCTGCGCCTGGCTGGAGTCGACCTATGATATTAGGAGTGATTGCCACCGTTGGCATCTATGGCTACTTCCGTGAAAAAGCGGATCAGAAGAAGGCCCTCGTGGCTTTCGCCGATGTGGCGCGATATCGATTCGCTGAGGAGGCAGAACGCCTTATCGAGGCAACAGAACGAAGAGCTCAGGAAAGAGAACGAAGCAATCAAGAGAGAAACCGAGCAGATCGACAGAGAAACCGAGCAGATCGACAGAGAAACCGAGCAGATCGAGCAAGAAACCGCGATCTTGAGGCGTCAGAACAAAGCGCTCGCCTTTCTCGAATCAAAAGATTTCGACAAGATCGTTAGGGAGCTGGCAGGGCCTGGAGATGGCGATACCAGACATCCTCTTGATCGCGTTGATGTTGGTTTGCTTTGTGAGAAGCTTGTTGAGCATGGATGTGATGAGCGGGATCTTCCCTTTCTTCTGGGTGCACTTGATCTGGAGATCCCAAAAGGAAGATCTCAAACAAGCAACTATTCTCCATCGAAGCGAGAGCTACCTGTAAGCTTGGGGAATCAACAACTTCCAAAAATGACGGCGAGTCAATTGCTGATCGCAAATCCCAATAAATTATCAGGTGAGTCTGCTGATGTGAAATCTGTCGTTGTGTCTTCCTCCGCAAATGCTGCAGCGCTTTACTCTATGGTTAGTGAAGATCCTGAGCTTACAGTATCTCTCTTTAAACAGGCACTGCGAGACCCGAACGGAGCTATCTACAGAATTATTCAGCTGGGTTCTGAACAGGGCATTGTGGTCACTGCTAATCAGTTGAAGGACTACATCCGCGCCCATGAATTATCACAAGACGTCTCTGTTATCTTGCCATGCGAATAAACGGATTCAGAAATCGCAGTTGTCACTTTAAAATACTGTTTTGACAATGCAAGTCTTGCTATTGCTCCTTGCCACCAGCCAAGCCTCACTGGCACGTTTGATTGATTGAATGTCGTTTGGCACATGCTTCTAGCTATGACCTGCCTGAGGCATTAGGGCATTGATTTATGCTGGCCATAGATGTTGTAACTCTGGGGAGCTGCGCCTCCAATGCACCGAGTGTGTCCGTAAGACATCAAAAGTTGTGAATGCCCCGCCCCCTCTCCCGCACAGACCTTGACCTGAAGGCCCACCAGGAGTGGCTGGGCTACCTGCAGCCCGTGGGCCTGGTGGTGGCACCAGCGGCGATGGTGGATGCCGGCTGGGTGGTGGAGCAGGGCGGCCGGGAGCTGGTGGAGCGTCAAGAGCTGTTCCGGGAAGGCCTGCGGCCTCTGGCTTTTGCGGGGAACGAGACCGAAGAACCGGAAGAACCGATTGACGCCGACCCCGACACCCCCCGTGGCTTCCCCTCCCTCGAAACCCTGCTGGTGGAACAACTGCATTGGGACGCCAGCGCCATCGTCCGCGACCCCGAGCGGCTTCAGGAATGGACCCGCGAACTGCGTGAGTTGGGCGAAACCCTTCGCCCCACAGCCGTGGTGCCCGGTTTCGAAGCCGATGGAAAACCCCAGCTGCTGATCCAGGAGCTGGGCCCCACAGCCGAGGGAATCCCGGTGGAGCTGGACCGGCGCCAGTCCGGCGGCGAGCAGGGCTGGCGGGCCACACCGCAGGAGCGCTTTGAGCGGTTGCTGCGGGAGTGCGGCGTGGAGCAGGGGCTGCTGTTCAATGGCAGCCGATTGCGGCTGGTGGTGGCGCCGCGGGGGGAGAGTTCGGGCCATCTCACGTTCCATCTGCCGGAGCTGGCGGAGGTGGGCGGCCGGGCGATGTTGGCCGGGCTGCGGCGGCTGTTGGGGCGGGAGGCGGTGTTGGATGCGGGGCCGGGGTTGCGGCTGGTGGATGTGATCCAGGCCAGTCGGACCTATCAGGCGGAGGTGAGCGAGGCGCTGGCGGATCAGGTGCTCGCGGGCCTGTGGGCCCTGTTGCGCGGTTTCCAGCGGGCGGATCAGCTCAGCGCGGGGTTGGGCGAACCGCTATGGGGCGACCTGCCGGAGCGTGATCCGCAACACCTCTATGGCGGGCTGGTGACGGTGATGTTGCGACTGGTGTTTCTGCTCTATGCGGAAGACACGGATCTGATGCCCAGCGAGCCGGTGTTTGAGCAGAACTACAAGCTCACCACCCTGTTGGCCCAACTGCAGCGCGATGAGGCGAACTATCCCGACACGATGGAGCAGCGCTACGGGGCGTGGTGCGGCATTGTCAGCTTGTTTCGGCTCGTCTACGAGGGTGGGGGGCCTTCGGCGGAGTATCTGCCGGCGCGCAAAGGCCAGCTCTTTGATCCCCGTCCCTACCCCTGGTTGCCAACGCCCTGGATCAGCGATGCGGTGGTGTTGGCGGTGCTGCGCAATCTGTTGGTCGTCAAAGGTGAGCGGATCAACTACCGGGCGCTCGACGTGCGCCAGATCGGCTCGGTGTATGAGGGGATCATGGAGTATGCGGTGGTGCGCATCACTGGCCCCTGCCTTGGCCTCAAGAGCAAGCCACAGAGCGGGCGCAAGGCCTTCACCACAGCGATCGATCTGGACGTGCTTCTGACCCTGCCCGGCGGAAAGCGCAAGGCGTGGCTGGAGGAGCAGGCCCAGGTGGAGCTGCCCGCCAAGGCCACCGCCGCCTTGAAGGAGGCGCGCAACGAGCGGGAGCTGCTCGACGCCCTGGCCCCCCGCGTCGATCGGCGCCTGTTTGACGGCCCCCAGCCAGCAGGCAGCCTGGTGTTTCAGCCCACGGAGGAGCGCCGCCGCAGCGGCAGCCACTACACCCCGGCCCAGCTCACACGCCTCACCGTCGCCGACGCCCTGCGTCCCTGGCTGGAGCGCCATGGCCACAAGCCGACGCCAGCGGACATCCTGGCGTTGCGGGTCTGCGATCCGGCCATGGGGTCGGGGGCGTTTCTGGTGGAGCTTTGCCGCTTCCTGGCGGACCTGCTGGTGGAAGCCTGGGGGGCAGATCTGCCAGAGGAGTTGCGCAGCGGCGGTGTGGCCTTCGGCGAGGAGCCCCTGATCCATGCCCGCCGGCTGGTGGCGCAGCGTTGCCTCTACGGCGTGGACAAAAACCCCTTCGCGGTCAACCTCGCCCGCCTCAGCCTTTGGCTGGTGACTTTGAGCAAGCACCTGCCCTTCACTTTCGTGGATCACGCCCTCAAGGAGGGCGATTCGCTGGTGGGCGTGAGCATGGAGCGGATCGAGAAGGCCACGGAGGCCATCCAGCTGGGCCTGCTCGCTGGCCCGCCGCGCCGCATCCTGCAGAACCTTGCCGCCGCCAGGGAGGAGGTGTTCTCGGTGGATAGCCGCAACGATGCCGACGCCGACCACAAACAGACCAAGCTGGAGGAGCAACAGCAGACGAGCGACACCATCCGCCAGGTGGGTGACCTGCTGGTGGCGGCCTGCTTCGAGGGGGGCAACGCCAAGGCCCGCGCCAAGCTTGAAAAGGTCTACATCCGGGATCTCAACCAGGGGATGGCTGTGAAGGAGATCCAGCGGATCCGGGAGGAGTTAGCTGCCGGGCCGAAGGGGATTCGACCGTTCCACTGGGAGCTGGAGTTTCCGGAGGTGTTTCAGAACGGGCGGGGTGGGTTTGATGCTTTTGTGGGGAATCCGCCGTTTGCGGGCAAGAACACCATCGCCGAGGGCAGCCCGGCGGGTTTTCTGGATTGGCTGAAGCTGATCCACCCGGAGAGCCATGGCAATGCCGATCTGGTGGCTCACTTTTTCCGGCGCTGCTTTGATCTCTTGCGCCCTGGCGGGACAATGGGCCTCATCGCCACCAACACCATCGCCCAGGGCGACACCCGCAGCACGGGGCTGCGGTGGATTTGCCTCAAAGAGCGAGGAGGCGGAACGATCTTTTCTGCCCGCAAACGCTATCGCTGGCCGGGCGTGGCGGCGGTGGTGGTAAGCATTGTGCATGTTCTCAAGGGGCCTTATCAGGGCAAGAAAACGCTGGATGGGCGCCAGGTGGAGCGGATCACGGCGTTTCTGTTTGACAAGGGGGGGAATGAAGATCCCAAGCCCCTGGTGGCCAATGCGGGCAAAAGCTTTCAGGGATCGATCGTGCTGGGGATGGGTTTCACGTTCGATGACTCTGGCGAAGCCGATGACGACACGCCGGGAATTCCTTCCCCGATCGCCACGATGGAGCGGCTGATCGCAGAGAACCCCAAGAACGCCGAGGTGATCTTCCCCTACATCGGCGGCAAGGAGGTGAACGACAGCCCCACCCATGCCCATCACCGCTATGTGATCAACTTTGGGGAGCGCAGCGAGGAGGAGTGCAGGAAGGAGTGGCCGCAGTTGATGGCGATTGTGGAGGGGAAGGTGAAGCCAGAGCGCATGAAGGTCAACGACAAGGGAGCGAAGCAGAAGTGGTGGCAATTCATTCGGACAAGGCCTGAGATGTATGCGGCGATTGAAGGGTGCGAGCGGGTGCTGACAACCAATGCACAGGCGTCACCCCAATACACTGTGGCCTTTATGAAAGCAGGCAGTGTTTATGCGAACAGCTTAAATATATTTCCGCTGGTCACATTCTCTGCCCTTGCAGTTCTGCAGTCAAAAGTCCATGAAGACTTTGCCAGAAGCATCTGTTCTTCCTTGAAAGATGACCTGCGCTACAATCCGTCTGATTGCTTTGTATCGTTCCCTTTCCCAGCCGCCCTACGCGATACCATTGCCACCGTCGCCAGCCTTCTATCAACTCGCCAGAGCCTAGAAGCCCTGGGCGAGCGCTACCACCAGTTCCGCGCCGAGCTGATGGTGAACAACAACGAAGGCCTCACCACCACCTACAACCGCTTCCACGATCCCGCCGAAACCAGCGACGGCATCCTGGAGCTGCGCCGCCTGCACGACAAAATGGATCAGGCAGTGCTCGCCGCCTACGGATGGAGCGATGTACCCACCACCTGCGGCTTCGGGCTCGACTACCTCGACAACGACGACATCGACACCCTGCCCCCCGATCTGCAGGAGCGCATCGCCAGCGGCGATCTCTTCTTCCCCACCGTCACCGAAGCCTGCAACTTCCAGGCCCAGCTGCGCCACCACGGGCTTGTCAAGGCCAACAAGAAGTTGCCCTGGCGCCACCGCTGGCCCGATGCGGTGCGGGATGAGGTCCTGGCCAGGCTGCTGGCGCTCAATGCCGAGCGGTATGCGCAGGAGGTGGCGCAGGGGCTGCACAGCAAAGGCGCCAAGGCAGGCAAGGCTGGACGGGCGGGGGCGGCGGCGGAAGCCGTGGCACCAGGGGCCAAGCGTCGCGGGCGGCCTCCCAAAGCCTCACGGGCAGGCGAATCTGAAGCCAGCCAAGCAGAACAGATGGGGTTGGGGTTGTGACGACGGGATGGTCCGGCAGCAGATCCACACATCAAGGTGAGGCGCAGGCACGAGCCAAGCCTGGCACGGTGCACTCGATGTTAAAGTTGCTGGCAACATACAGCCAAAACATGCAAACTGTATAAGATCCATTTAATGTCGGCAATCTTAAACAGGCTACGTGTTCGCGCTTATTTCAATGATTTACGTCTCTTCAAACTACAGAAAGCACAAAGATCCTGGAGGATGGGGGTCGATATGCCCTCCCATGACCCAAGAGCAAGCGCAGCAGCTTCTGAACAACAGTGTCGAGGTAGGCGGATCTCGATTCAATGTACTTGGCGAATATTGCTTTCAAGCCAATTGTGATAACACCGCTGAAATGCGCTGGCATAGGTTTCCGATCAAGTGGTCAGATCTACCCACGGAAGCGAAGAAACAGTTGATTGCCAATGATCAATTAACAAACATGGAATATCTCAAAAGACTCCGTAAGTCAGCTAGGGGGAAGTTGGCAACATGAACCTCTTCGGAGATAGGGGTAGATTCGCACTTGGCTTCCAACTTGTTTCCGACCCCGACCAAGGCAGCCCAACGCTTCGTCGTGTGTCCTGGGGGCGGCTCCAAATTTGGGTATCGGGTCGCAATCTCACCGCTGGCATTAGTCGTCTTCAAACTGTTGTGGATTGTGCCGAAGTACCTTTAGCACCAATTGTTGAGTGGATCGCTGACAACTGGGATCCTATGCTTCACGAAACCCGATTGCCATTGCCATCTCAAAGCCATGGCTCAGCGGCCTGGTGCGTGGACTGCTTGATCTCCCCTCCCGAGGAAGATGCGGAACTTGACAAGCTTTTGGATGAGCGTGCTCAATGGAGAAGACGCCATGCCATCGGTTCCTCCCTACCTGACTTCAGGCTTCCGGACCTTCATTTAAGACGCGTTAATTCAGGGATCGAATTGTCTTGGGACGATCGCGAGTGGCATAGCATCCCCAACGGCATCACTCTGGTGGAGGCATCAGGCGCTGTCATTGTCCCTGCGAGCGAAGTTGCCCAGGTGCTCTATGACTGGTCTTGCGCTGCAGCTCGCCAACTTCAAGCAATATCTGAATCTGCTGAGTTTGCGACAACAATGCTTCAGCGTTTGGAGAGTCACCGCTCAACACCCTCAGCCCTGAACAGATTACAATGGGCTGCTGGTCAACATCTTCAACACGCCGCACAGGATGCACGCCGCTTGATTGGCCTTGGCAATGATGGCATTGAGGAAACCATTCAAGCACTGCTTGGGATGTCTGAATCTAACGGAGAAGCCCTGATCACTCCCATCACGATCCCCGCGATGCTGTTCCGATCTGTTAGTCCGGGTTTAACCAGCGCTGATCTCCGGTCACTGTCCCAGGCTGTTAACGAACTGCCTGACAGAGCAGATATCCCTTTGGTCGATTATCAACAAGCATCTCCGCCCACCATGAGCCCTGAAATCATCTACAGAGATGGTTACGACAAGGCAGTGGCCTTTCGAGAATCCTTAGAAATCAATCCCACTCTTCCGCTTACAGGTCATCATGACCTTGAAGAAGCCATGCTTCCTAATCTGGGCATTACCGTGAAAGACTTTACTCTTGAAGACAACAACATTGATGGGTTGGCGATGTTTACACCAGGCAAGTGCCCGCTAGCAGGTGTTAATCTTTCCGGCAGATATTCCAGCTCGCGATGGGGGCGTCGCATGACCTTGGCTCATGAGTTATGCCATCTTCTCTACGATCTCAGCGACGAAGCTAACGTTGGCATCGTTTCCAACCCATGGGCACCGGATCTCTTGGAGAAACGTGCGAATGCCTTCGCTGCAATGCTGCTCATGCCCCTGCAGGCCCTCGAAGCGTGCCTGCCTACCAATTCGCGACAATGGACCCGAGAGGATCTACGCGAGGCCATGGGCATCCTTGGGGTTGGTCGCACGGCTCTGATGAATCATCTCCACAATCTTGGCTTCATCAGCCATTCCGAGAAGGATGCTTGGCTTAATGCAATTTAAGGATTGATGGACATTATGTTTCTTGCCGGCAGTCTCACCATCACCACAGGTCTCAAGACCTTTCACTCCAGCGATCCGGCTGCCGAGCAGATTCAATCTGACCTCGATCTTGCGTTGCGCAAAACGAGGCTGGGCAACAAGTTAAGCGGCCACCAGCGAAATCGGTATTCACCGCCCCACGGGCCACCATTGTCGCCCGGTTTCGCCACTTGCCACCACTAGCCCTGCTCCAGCCAGCAGACATGAAGGCTGCAAAAGCTTGGCCTGTGAACCAGGGGGTAGGGATCAAGCGTCGCGTGCGGAATGAAATCCTCGAATCCCCAGCTGCCATTCAGGAGACAACCGCAAAGATCAATATTGAAACCTTCAGGAACACCTGCCTTCTTTGTTCCGCCATCGAACGCGAGTTCACCATCTGCTCTCCCGCCCCTGCGCCAATGAATCAAGCCAACTGAATCACGATGCCTGGGTTTCGTGGGCAAAGCGGAAGCTACCGTAGAAGTACTCGTCAGCATGATCGAGCGCGGAAACTGCATCTGCTCAAAATTCAACCTCGCGTTAACTGGTCCTCCACACGTGTTTGTGATCATATCGATCTTTTTTTCTTTAGTGATCAGGCCACTAACACCTTGATCCCGTTGATCTGAAAAAGTTATTGTTGAAGAGAGGATGGTTGAACTTCTGATGATGACAGCTCAACACAACGTGTGACCACTCACAGTTTTCTTGGTTCTGTCCTATGATTTCCAAAGCGTGTTGTACAGTCTCCCATGCAAAAGGGATCGCCCCAGCGACAAAGTGGAGCCCATAGAGGGCGCTTCATACCCGTGATTCGATGGCCTTACGAGGCTTAGTCGATGGCCATGGACATTGAAAAAGCCATTCTGAGCAATGTTGGCTTGTTCGAGAATCTCGAAGTTCCCTTTGCACCAACCGAGAAAGTCCCTGGCAATATCACTTTAATCGTTGGCAATAATGGTGCTGGAAAGACTTCAATTCTTAAAGCTTTGGCAACGTCGTTGAGTTGGTTTACAGCTCGATTGCGATCTGATCATGGATCCGGTAATCCTCTCCTTGAAGATGATATTTACAATGGAGCTCCCACTGCAAGAATTGAGGTCATTGTCCGCGACTCCAAGGCATCCAGTATTCCACACGACCAAGTTAAGACTGGCAAATCCTTTCATTGGATATTAAAAAAAAGCAGAAAGGCAAGCCTCGACCAACCGTCCAGTAGGCTCACTGATTGCACCGAGCTGGCAATCCTCTATCGTAAAGGTCTTTCCTGTGATGAAAAGTTTAGCCTTCCACTTATTGTCTTCTATTCTGTCGAGCGTGTTGTCATAGACATACCCCTAAAAATCAAGGCTAAACATACCTTCCTTCAGCTAGATGGTTATGATGACTCTTTAAGTAAAGGTGTTGACTTTCGCCGCTTCTTTGAGTGGTTCCGTGAAAGAGAGGATGTTGAAAATGAATCAGGCTTTCCAGATTCGCTTTTAAGAGAGCTTAAACCCATGCTTGGGGACAATGAATATGCATGGCGATGGTTGTATGAACGTAATGCTTCCGCTAGGGATCGTCAGTTAACTGCTGTTCGATCTGCGATTTATCAATTCATGCCAGACATGGACAATCTGAGGATACGACGTAAACCTCGGTTGCATATGGCCATTGACAAAAAGGGTAAACCGCTCAATGTCAGCCAATTGTCACAAGGTGAAAAATCGCTCATGGCGCTTGTTGGTGATATTGCTCGGCGTCTAGCCATGCTCAACCCTGGCTTGGAAAATCCATTGACTGGAGATGGTATTGTCTTAATCGATGAAGTCGACTTGCATCTCCATCCATCGTGGCAACGAACTTTGTGTAGCCGACTCACTGATACATTTCCTAATTGTCAATTTGTTCTTACGACTCATTCACCGCTTGTGATCAGCGATTCCAAGGATCTATTGGTCTACACCCTAGATGATGGAGAGCTTCGACAGTTGCCCTCACAGTATGGTCAGGACGCTAATACCGTTCTCCTTGATGTCATGGATACTCACATTCGCAACGAGACTGTTGGTGAAGAACTGGGCAATCTCTTGGATGCGATACAGGATTTTAGATTCACAGAGGCTGAACAACTGCTGACAAAAATGAAACAAGAACTTCCTCTCAATCACCTGGAACTAGCCAAAGCTCAAATCTTACTTCAAAAGCAGAGACTGCGTTATGAGAACCATTCATAAGGCCGATCAGCCGTCAGAACTCCGAGAATGGAAGCAGTTGAATCCCAATGGCCGATATGAGCATCTCAGCGGTGACGTTAGACGTGCCATTCGCCAACATGCTCTTAAGGAGCAGTTCCATCTCTGTGCTTATTGCTGTCAAGTAATTAAAGACGGAAATTGCCACAATGAACATGTGGAGCCTCAACAACTGAATCCCAACAGAACTGTTGACTACTTGAATATTGTTGCTTCATGTAATACCAGAAATCAATGTGGCCTTGCTCATGGATCGGCCCAACTTCCTCTAACACCTCTAATGGAAGCATGTGAAAATGAACTGATGTTCATGCAAAGTGGTCTCGTTAAGGGGCTTACTCAGCGAGCAAGGACGACGATACAAGTATTGAATTTAGGAGATTCTGAAAGATCAAATAAGTCACTCATTCAAAAACGCAAGATCATGATCGAGTCTCTTTTGTTTTCCAACTTTGGCCAATCTGATCCTGTTGTAGAAGATGATGATCTCTTAAAGATGTTCATTGATTCCCTTTCAAGCCCTCAAGGGGAAGAGATGCAACCTTTTACTCCTGTGCTCCTTAACATCTTGCGCAGTTGGCTTGCTCCTCCGTTGTGACACTTCCATTCACGAACGCCTTGAAAGCCGCTCGGTTGGCCGCCCAGCCGCTCAGGGATGAATGGGAGGGGTTGAGGCTTAAGCCAGCGCTCTCCGATCAATTCACGCATCATCCCCTCCGCTCCCGCCACATCTCCTGCACAAACGGATCACTCACCCCATACAGCCCGTGCCCCACGCGCATCAACACATTGGCGGCGAGCAGCTCATTCACCACCGGCTGAATCTCCTCCACCCGCACCTCGCGGCCGATCGCCTCGCCATAGGCCGCCGCCGCTTCAGCGGAAAAGATCCCCCGTGCCGGGCCATCACTACACGCCACCCGATCAAAAATCGCCGTTGCCAACCCGCCGATCTGCTCCACCTCGGCCAGCTCCAGATCCGCCGCGGAACTCCGCAGCGTGGTGGCGATCACCGGCAGCAGCTGATCGGGCGACAGACCGCTGGAGGCATTGGCGCGCAACTGGCCCAGGGCCCGCAATAACTCCTCCGGCCGGTGCCCCAGGATTTGAAACGCCCTCCAGGCCGCCTCCACCGTTGGCAAGGCGTCCATGCACTCTTCCCGCAGCCGGTCCAACACATGGCGCACATAGGCTTGATCCAACAGGGGATAGGGCAGGGAGGTGGCGCCAGCGAAGGCCTGATTGCGCCGGGCTGTCAGCTCGCTCACCAACGCCCGGTGGGAGCCGGTGCCAAGGAATAGAAAATGCCCGGGGGTGCCGGGTCTGGGGTTGATGGCATCTCGGGCTGCCTTGAGAGCCAGGAGCATCTGATTGCCCTCGTCGCCGCTGATCGCCTGTTGCACCTCATCCACGATCAACACCACGTCGCCACCGCTTTGATCCACCACCTCCGTCAACGCCTGCGCCAGGGTGGCTCCACCCTCTTCCCCGAGGCGCTCCAGTTGAAACCCGAAGCGAAAGCCCGTCCCGCCCAGCTCCAAACCCCGGAGCCGGCGGAGACGCTCCAGCAACGGCGATCGGGGTGTCGCGAGCTGTCGCAGCGTCTGGCGCAGGGCCCCCTGCACCAGGGCGGCGGGGCTGGCCTTGGTGTCGCTCCACAGATCCACGTAGATCACCACCGCTCCCCGCCCCTCCAGTTCCGGCAGCAGATCAGTGCGCAGAAAAGTGGTTTTCCCCGTACGCCGGAGCCCCGAGAGGAACAGCCCCGATCGCAGACCCTCGTCCAAGACGCCAGGCCGCAGCAGGCGGCCCGCCAGCTCAGCGGCCAGTTGGGGGCGGCGGAAGACCTCGGCCAAGGGTTTAGAGAGTTTTTACGACAGCCATAATTATGACTGGCTCATAAAATCGCACAACCCAAAGGCCTGCCCCGTTTGGTGGCGTCGCGGCTCAAGGGCTCCACGGCCACCTCCGCCCAGATCCGCCAGGAGCGGGGAGAAGACGACGATGACGCCAACGACAGCCCGCGCGACACCATCAGCAAACGCAACTGGTTTCCTTCCTCCGCAGCCCTCAGCCTGATCGTGGAGCGGGGCTCCGCCATTGAGTCACCACCACCCGGGAACGCACCCGCAACAGCGACGACATCGACACCCTGCCCCCCGATCTGCAGGAGCGCATCGTCAGCGGTGATCTTTTCTTCCCCACCGCCGTCGAAGCTTGCAACTTCCAGGCCCAGCTGCGCCACCCGGGGTCGTCAAGGCCAACAAGAAGTTGCCCTGGCGCCACCGCTGGCCCGATGCGGTGCGGGATGAGGTCCTGGCCAGGCTGCTGGCGCTCAATGCGGAGCGGTCTGCGGAGGAGGTGGCGCAGGGGCTGCACAGCAAAGGGGCCAAAGGGAGTAAGGCCGGCAAGGCGACAGCGGCTTCCGGGGATGCGTCAGCCACCGGCAAACGCCGAGGACGGCCGGCCAAAGCGGCCCAGTCGTCCGATACGGAGCAGATTGGATTGGGGTTCTGATCTACATCACAACAGCCTGACTGGTTCCGTTGCCCGAGGTGAGGCCTTGGCGCGCATTGATGCGACCTTGGGTGCGGAACTGGATGATCCGCACTTTGGTGCATGAAGCCTGAGCATTTGCGCTGGAGAGTTCCCTCAGGGAGGTCGCTTGTTACGAAAACTCGGAGTCATCCTTCAATGATGTATGGTTGCAGGAGCATTCATATCGGTTTGCGATCTAGAGCAAGCCATTCCTGATCCCTGCCATGCCCCCTTCATCTCGCACCTCCACAAAGCCCCCTGCTGAGATTGACAAAACAGCCGCGCGTCGGTTTCCGCTTGTCCATAACTTAATTCATTTTGCCGACCTGCGCAATTTCTACCGTGATATGAGGCAAGCTCTGATCACCGCCAACCGACGTGCAGGCGCTCAACAGGGCTTGGTGACCAAGGCGAAGAAGAAGATCGCCCAATTAGAAGCGGAAATGATCCAGTTGGAGCAGGAGCGCGATGAGCTGATCGCCTATCGCCAGCGCGTGGAGCAGGAGGCCAACCAAATTACAGCCTTGCTTCCGCGTCTGAAAGGTCGCCTCCTTCAGGTGCAACAGATCGAGCAAGCCCTCGAAAACCTCGCTGACATCAAAGAGGCGGTGGATCAGCAAGAACGAGCCAATGGTGGGCCAACTCGCGCATCTAGCGAGGATCTCAGACGAGCGGTTGAGCGCTTGCTTGAACGCGCGGATGCCGTGGAATTCTTTGAGGAGGCCGTTGAAGGCATCGAAGCTAAGAACATCCCGACCCCTTCATCTGATGTGTCCTGAAATCAATTCTCGCCGCCGGCGCGGCACACCGATAAGCGATGGACTTGGCGCGGATCTCCATTCCCTCGGCACCATCCTAGCCAGCCACACCCGTGGCCTGGACGACTTCCTGCAGCGCCAGGGGCAACACCTTGACCAACGCCAGCAAACCCTGCTCTCCGAAACATCAGCCGTCCTCTTGCCCCCCGATCTCAACCTTGACGGGATGAGCATGGTCGATCTTCAAAACATCTGCCGCTCCAAGGGGCTGCGTGGCTGGTCCAAACTCCGTCGCGATGCATTGCTCGCCTTCCTGAAGAAACACCTCGGTTCCGATCTGGAAGCGATGCGTCTTCTGGAAACCGAGGCCGCCGCGCCGAGTTCCTCGAAACAACAGGAGGAGATCGGCCTGCCCGCTCACGTTGATGCCACCAGGGTTGAGCGACTGCTGGTGCTTCTGCTCAGCCACCTCGGCGTCTCCCCCGAACAGATCCGCGCCACCTGGCAGGATCCCCCCTGAACCATGGCCAAGCAGTGGGCTGCAGCAGAAGGCCGTTAAACTCGACCAGACGCAGGCAGCGCTATGGCAATTGATCTCTCTAGTGAGCAGCTGGACGCCCTTTCCGCAGCGGAGAAGTTGCGGTTGTTGGAGAAGGTTTGGCAAAGCCTCAGTGGTCACCCCGATTCCTTTCCTTCACCCCAGTGGCACGCTGACATCCTCGATGATCGCCGTCAGCGACTCCTCGAGGGCACTGCCACTCCCATTCCCTGGGCGGAGGCCAAAGCTCAGCTGCAACGACTGGCTGAATGATCATCGAGATCTCATCCGATGCACTGGTTGACCTGGAGGCTGGTTTTGCGTTCTATCAGCGACAATCTCAAGGTCATGGAGGAACTTTTCGTTCATGCTTATTGTCTGATATTGAGAGTCTCACACTCTACGCGGGTGTCCACCAACTTGTGAATGGATATCACCGTGCCCTCTCGAAACGTTTCCCTATTGCATTTACTACGCCATTAAGGCTGAATCTCTTACTGTGGTGGCTGTGCTTGATGCTCGTCGAGATCCTCTTTGGATCAGGCAGCGTTTGGGTTGATTCCGCATCCGTTCCAATTGGTATGCCACGACTGGCAGAATTGTTCCCATGGCTACCTCCGCCCAGATCCGCCAGCAACTCGTCGAGGCCCTCCAGCTCGACCTGATCGGTCCCTCCCCGGAGCACCGGACCCGGCTGGAAGAACGCCTGCCCCAACCACCCTCCATCTGGTACACCACAGGCTTTCTTGTGCCCAATGCCTTCCAGGAGGAAGCCGGCCGCCCCGCGGAAGGGGAGGAGACGAGCAATGCCGACCTTGCCGGGGAAGAGACCAGCAACGACGCCGCCATTCGCCAGGAACGTGCGGAGGATGACGATGACGCCAACGACAGCCCGCGCGACACCACCAGCAAACGCAATTGGTTCCCCTCCTCCGCCGGCCTCAGCCTGATCGTGGAACGGGGCTCCACCATTGAAGTCACCACCACCTGGGGCGACTACACCCCACCCGCCAAGGACGCGGACGAGCCCACCTGGGCCCGCACCCACAACGCGGTGCGCCGCAGCCTGTGCATCAACAAGCTCGGCGACAGTGGCGACATTCCGCTGGAGGGTTCCCTTGAGCAGCCCCAAAGGGAAGGTCTCTGCCTGCGTTGGATCGCCCGCCCCGCACCTCCCTCCCTGGGCTATGCGGCCGATCAGCTCTCCGTGTCGATCTTTCTGCTCAACAAACGCGCCCAGAGTGGCGGCAAGCAGATCCGCTTCCGCGATCCCGTCACCGCCTTCCAAACCCAGCTGCACCTCCACTGCCCGCAAGGCTTTCCGCCCCGCCTCGATGCCCTTCAAGAAGCCAGCAAGGATGGTGATGAACGGCTGGCGGCCCTGCAATACCGTCGCGATCTTTGCTTCGCCAAGGGCCATAACGTCGCCGTGCTCGCCGATCCAGCCGCCATCAGCGGCGACGTCGAACCACGCTGCACCACCCTCACCACCACCTGGCTGCCAGTGGCGGCCGTTCCCAGGGTGCTGCCCGAACCCAAAAGCCCCCCGGCCCAGCTCCACCTCGGCATGGCCGTCCTGGCCGACCTGGCCAGCGGAGCGGGGGTGATCGAGTGGTTGCTGCCCATCGTGGCGGCCTATCGCGACTGGATCGCCCAGCAGCCCCGCCATCCGGTGCGGGTTCCGGAGCAGGAGGCCACAGCCAGCCACCTCGCTGGCCTGGCGGAGGAATGCGCCGCCCGCATCGACGCCGGCATCCGCGCCTTGGCGGATCCTCTGGTGCGCGAGGCGTTCCGCACCATGAATCTGGTGATGGATCAAGCCCAGCGCCAACGCATGGCCTTCAGCGTGCCTGTCGCGCCAGAACGCTTTGGCGATCAGCCCAACACCACCGCTCCCGCTTGGCGCTTCTTTCAGCTGGCCTTCATCTTGATGAGCCTGCCAGGCCTGGCTGATCCAGGCACGCCGGAGGGGTTGGCCCAGCGGGAGATCGTGGAGCTGCTCTTCTTCCCCACCGGCGGCGGCAAAACCGAGGCTTACCTGGGCCTTTCCGCCTTCACCCTGGTGCTCCGTCGCCTGCGCCATCCCGGTATCGCCGGGGCGGGGCTGACCGTTTTGATGCGCTACACCCTGCGCCTCCTCACTCTCGATCAGCTCGGCCGCGCCGCCACCGTCATCTGCGCCCTGGAACTGGAACGTCAGCGCCGCCAAGCGGCCAATCACCCCCATCCGCTGGGGGACTGGCCGTTTGAAATCGGCATGTGGGTGGGCAAAGGCGCCAGCCCCAACAAGCTCGGCGGCCCCAATGATCCCGATTCCCGTTGCGCCCATGCCGTGCTCAACCGCTGGCAAAAAGCCAGGAGCAGCGATCGGCCGATCCCCATCGAAACCTGCCCCTGGTGCAACCGCCCCATCCGGGTGGAGGGCTTCTCCTTGCAGCCCGCGAAAGCTCCCGATCGGCTCGTCGTCCACTGCCGGCCGGTGCCCGAACCGCCAGCCCGAACCCCAAAGAAATCGGCAGATGGGCCAAGGCTGCTGAGCGAGAACGATTTCGCCCACATGGGCCCCTGCCCCTTTCACCAGCAAACGCCCTTGCCCGTGTTGGCGATTGATGAGCAGATCTATCGCCGCCTGCCCTGTTTCCTGATTGCCACCGTCGATAAATTTGCTGCCCTGCCCTGGGTGGGCAAAACCTCCGCCCTCTTTGGCCAGGTTTCCAGCTTTCAGCTTCCGCGTGGAGCCACCGGCACCCAGCCCGATCCGGCGGGGTTCTGGGGGGCCGCCGAAACCGAGCGGGGCGCCCATCCTCTCCCCGCCGGCCGACTGCCCCCGCCGGAGTTGGTGATCCAAGATGAGCTTCACCTGATCAGCGGCCCCCTCGGCACCCTGGCGGGGCTCTACGAAACGGCGATCGAGCGGCTGATGCGCCCCGATCCCGCCAGTCCGCCTCCGAAGATCATCGCCTCCACCGCCACGGTGCGTCGGGCCAGCTCCCAGATCCAGGCGCTCTTCGCCCGCCGTGAAGCCCGCGTTTTTCCGCCCCCTGGCCCCGAGCGCGACGACAACTTCTTCTCCCACACCGTGGACGATCCCGACCAAGCCCGGCTCTACGTGGGTGTCTCCGCTCCTGGCCGCAACCTCAAGGGCGTGCTCCTGCGGGCCTACCTCGGTCTGATGGCCGCCGCTCAAAAGGCTTGGGACGACCATGCCGAGTCCGGGGGCAGGGGCGCCGGCAACGCTGGCCATGGCGGGACCAATCCCGCCGATCCGTACATGACCCTGCTCGGCTATTTCTCCAACCTCAAGGAGCTGGGG
>CAYVWU010000027.1:0-19265 GCA_964455575.1 uncultured Cyanobium sp.
CGCGGCTACGCCACCCTCCAGAACAACGCCCTGATCCCCAGCTTCACCGCCTTCGCGGTCACCGCCCTGCTGGAGCAGCACTTCCCCGATCTCGTGGACCCTGGCTTCACGGCGCGCATGGAGAACAGCCTGGACGACATCTCCGCCGGCAAGACTCCCTGGCTGCCCTATCTGGAGAAGTTCTACAAAGGGGAGGAGGGGCTGGAGGCCCAGGTGCAGAAACGGGAGGGGGAGATCGATCCCACCCTCTCCCGCACCATCGCCCTGGAGGGCCTGCCCTGCGTTGTGCGCATCGGCCGATTCGGCGCCTATCTCGAAAGCAAACGCGAAACCGAGGACGGCACCGAAGAGCTCTGCAAGGCCACCCTCCCCCAGGAGATCACCCCCGCCGATCTGGACGCGGAGAAAGCGGAGCTGCTGCTGCGGCAGAAGAGCGAAGGCCCCGAGTCCCTGGGAGAAGATCCGGAAACCGGTGAGCAGGTCTATCTCCTCTACGGCCAATACGGCCCCTATCTCCAGCTCGGCCAGGTCAGCGAGGAGACCCCCAAGCCCAAGCGGGCCTCCTTGCCGAAGGGCGCGAAGCCGGAAGAGCTCACCCTCGATGATGCCCTCGGGCTCCTGCGCCTCCCCCGCCATCTCGGTGAACACCCCGAGGGCGGCAAGGTGCAGGCCGGCCTGGGACGCTTTGGGCCCTATGTCGTGCATGACAAGGGCAAAGGGGAGAAGGACTACCGCTCCCTCAAGGCCGAGGACGACGTGCTGGCGATCGGTCTGAGCCGGGCCCTGGAGCTGCTCGCCCAGCCCAAGCGCGGCAGGGGAGGACGGACCGCCTTGCGCGATCTCGGCACGCCGGAGGGCGCCAGCGAAGCCATTCAGCTCTTCGATGGCCCCTACGGGCTCTACGTGAAGCAGGGCAAGGTCAACGCCTCCCTCCCCGAGGGCACGACGGCCGAGAGCCTCACCCTGGAGCAGGCGGTGGAGCTGCTGGCGGCGAAAGCGAGCAGCGGCAAAGGCGGAGGGCGGCGCCGCGCGACCGCCGCCGCCGAAGGCAAGGCCGCGGGGACCGGCAAGGCCGCCAAGACCACCAAAACCAAGGCCGCTGCCACGGCGGCAACCGGGGCCAAGGCCAGCCGCGCCAGCGCCGCGGGCACCGCCCGCAAAACGCCCGCCACCACCAAGAGCGGCCGTCTGCGGGCCAGTCCAGTGCGCGTGATCCGTCCGGCTGGAAACGGATGAGCGCGGGTTCTCGATCCCTCCGCTCCTGGGCCTCCCTGGGCTGGTTGCCGCTGCTGGCCGTCCTTTCCGCCTGCGCGGGGTCCCCCTGGGGCGAGCGCCTCGCGGGTAGCTTCCCCCCCGCCGCGGAGACCCCAGCCCAGCCCGAAGCCCCCAAGCCCGCCGACAACGCATCGGCGTCAGACCCCTCTCCTCGGCCGACCTCCACCCCCAACCCCTCCCTCCCCGCCACCCAGCCAACGGCGCCCCCCAACGCCACCGCCAAGCCTGCCGCCACACCCGCCGCCAGCGCCACAGCCACCACCAAGCCTGCCGCCGCCGCCAAGCCGAACGGGACCAAGCCAGCCACCCCTCCCGCGGGTTCCGGCAAGCCAGCGGGCACACCAGCCGCGGCCCCGTCCCCCGTCCCCTATCGAATATCCCTGCGCTTGCCCCGCGCCGATCCCTCCGCTCCCGCCGAAGCCGTGACCCAGGCCCTGCGCGCCGCGGGCATTGCCTTTGAGGTGGAAACCATCGAGCGGGTGCCGGCTGGAGCGTCCACGCCCACCGTTCGCCCCGCTCCTCCACCCCGTTGACCATGCCTCCCCCGTCTCCGAGCCCCAGCCCAGGGGAACCGCGCGAGCTCAGTCCACGGCAGGCCCGGCAACTGATGGACACGGCCTACCTCTCGGCATCCACCGCCCTTCTCTGGGCCGCCCTCTATTACCTGCCCGTGGGCAGTCCGCTCTTCCGGCTGGCGCTTCCCCTTCCCCTCGCCCTGCTCCAGCTGCGCCACGGCTGGCGCTGCGCCCTGGAAGGCGTGGCGGTCACCAGCCTCCTGCTCGTGGCCTTGATGGGGCCGATCCGCGGCCCTCTCGTGCTCTTCCCCTACGGCTTCCTGGCCCTTTGGCTGGGCTGGGGCTGGCGCCGGCGCCTCAGCTGGTGGCTCACCCTGCCGGTGGGCGCCCTCATCGGCGGGCTCGGCTTTCTGGTGCGCCTGGCCGTGCTTTCCGTTCTGGTGGGCGAAAACCTCTGGGTGGTGATCACCACCGCGGCCTCCCAGCTCCTGGACCGCTTCGCCGATGGCCTCGGCCTCGGTCCCGGCCTGGATCTGGCCCAGGTGCAGGCGGTGGCGCTGGCCCTGGTCCTGGTGCAGAACCTGCTCGTGGTGCTCTGCCTCCACGCCGTGGCCTACTGGATCTTTCCGCGGCTGCGCTCGCCGATCAGCGAGCCGCCTCCCCTGTTGCAGGCCTTGGTGAGCCTGGATCCCCTTTGACCCTCGCGGGGTTGCTGCAGGGTCCCCCGGCTCAGGCCACGGCCTGGCAGGACCGCTGGCGACAACACTGGCCCGCCACCCGGGTGGCGCTGGTCCTCGCGGCCACCGAAACCGCCGCCGTGCCAGGGATCTCCGCCGCGGGCGCCACGCCGGCCTCCCGCCGCGCCACGGCCGCGGCCGATGCCGAACTGCTCCTCCTCGGTCCCGCGGGGGCGCGTCCCCATGCTCTCCCTCCCCTGCCGGCGGGCGTGACCCCGGCCTTGATCAGCCATGTCGTCCTGCGCTCCCTTGGCCTCACCCCCCTTGTGGTGGACCTGGGGTGCGCCCTGGCGCCCGCCATCCCCCATCTGCGCCTCCCCCCCCCGGCGGGGCAGGGCAGCGCCCGCTGTCTGAGTTCCGGCGCGGCGATGGCGCCCGCGCGGGTGGTGGCCCTGGTGGAGCAGGGAAGGCGCTGGGGGCGCCGGCTGGCGGCTCGGAACCCCGCGGCGCCCCTGCTGCTGGCGGAATGCGTGCCGGGCGGCACCACCACCGCTCTCGGCATTCTGTGCGGCCTCGGGGTGGAGGCCACAGGACTGGTGAGCGGCAGCCTGCGCCAGCCCGCCCATGGCCTCAAACAGGCGCTGGTGGAACAGGGCCTGCGCGCGGCCCGGGAGCGGCTGGGGGAGTCCGGCGCCCGCGATCCTCTGCTGGTCGCGGCGGCACTGGGGGATCCGATGCAGCCCCTGGCGGCCGGCCTGCTTCTCGAGGCCACCCTGGGCGGCGTTCCGGTGATGCTGGCCGGAGGCAGTCAGATGGCGGCCGTGCTCGCCCTGGCCCTCGCCCTGGCCACAGCGGACCAGCGCTCCCGGCTGATCGAGGCCACCGCCCTCGCCACCACCCGTTGGGTGGCGGACGAGCCCGGCAGCGATCTGGCCTGTCTGCTGGGGCGCATCGGTGAACGCTGGAGCGTGGAGCCCATGGCCTTTCATGCCGCGCTGGCCTTCCGAGGCGCCTGCCACCCGGCCCTGGCCCGCTATGAAGAGGGCTACGTCAAGGAAGGCGTGGGCGCGGGCGGGCTGGCCCTGCTCTGGGAATGGAGCGGACGCGATCCCGAGGCCCTGGCCCATCACTGCAGCCTGGCCTGCCACCAGTTGCTCGCCCCTCGAGGGTTGGGGACCGGGCAGCCTCCATGGACCGGGGAGCGTCTAGCGTCGAACGATGGCTGAGGGGCAACTGTCGCGGCGGATGCTGCTGGAGATCG
Source organism: uncultured Cyanobium sp. (assembly GCA_964455575.1). GTDB lineage: Bacteria > Cyanobacteriota > Cyanobacteriia > PCC-6307 > Cyanobiaceae > Cyanobium. Next base: position 3,729 of record CAYVWU010000027.1, read on the forward strand.
GCGTGGCTGGCTCCCTGGCCCTGCTGACGGGATGCTCCCGAACGGGCCCGCGCCTGGCTGCCCGCCGCGGAGATCTCCCTGAGCGCTGGTCGCGACAGTTGCCAAGCGACTGGCAGGTGCGCTGGCTGGAGGGGGCGGCCAAGGTGCGGGAGGCGGTCGGCGCGTCGAAGGAGAGCCGTCCCGCCCTGGTGCAGCTCACCGATGGCTGGGCCACCGATCTGCCGCTGAACGCCTGGGACCCTCTGAACCAGCCCGCCCTCCTGCGCCGGCTGGCGCCGAGCGCCGAGCCGGCGAGTCGCCTGTACGGCGGACCGGAGCAGCCCCCCCTCGCCTTCCCCTGGAGCTTCAACCCCTGGGTGCTGGTGCTGCGCGACAGGCCGGATCTGGCCAGGCAAACCTCCCGGGGCTGGGACCTGCTGCTGGACGAGAGCCTGGCGGGCCTGGTGGTGCTTCCCTCCAGCCCCCGGGTGGTGCTCGCGCTGGTGGGCAACGACCCGGAACGGCTTTGTCGCCTCCGCCGGCAGGCCCTGGCCCTGGACGACCGCCAGGGGATCCAACTGCTGCTGAGCGGCCCCGCCCGGGCGGCGGTTCTGCCGCGGCAGCAGGTCGTGCCCCTCCTCCGTCGCGATCCCCGCCTCACGGCGCTGCTGCCGGAAGACGGGGCCCCGTCCTCCTGGTCGCTGCTGCTGCGGCCCGCCGGAAGCGCTGTCCCCCCGCCCGAGGCGTGGTTGGAGGCTGTGCTCCAGCCCCCCCTGTTGCCCCGTGTGCTGGCGGCCGGCTGGGTGCCCCCTCTGCCCCGCGCCGCCCTGACCGCGGCCCTGAAGGGCTTCCCCCCCGCCCTGGCGCGGCTGCTCCTTCCTTCGGAGGCCGTGTTGGAGCGCTGCCGCGACCTGCCACCCCTGGAACCGGATCAACGCCGCCGCCTCCAGGAGCTTTGGGACGGCACCACCCCCTGCCAGCAGCGGCCCTAACCCCAGAGCCGCCGCCGCGGCGGTGCCGCCAGGCGGCGGTGGGCGTCCGCCAGGAGGTCTGGAATCGGCAGTTGATGCGGACAGCGGGGCAGGCAATCGCCGCAGCGCTCACAGGCCCGCCCGTCCACCTGCTCCCACCAATGGCCGGCCTGACCGATCAGGCTGTAGCGCTCCCGGGCAAAGGCGTCCATGCCATGACCGAGGGCCAGCTGCCGCAACCGCAGCAGGCTGGGAATCGGCACCTCCCGCGGGCAGGGGAGACAGGCCTGGCATTGGCCGCACCAGGCATCCCCCAGCCGCTCCCTGCAGCGGTCCCGCAGACGCTCCAGGGCCTGCTCCTCCTCGCGGCTCAGCGGTTCGCCCCGGCTGGCCAGCGCGTCCGCCAGCGCCAGATCGGCAGGGCGGGCCGCGCCGACCGTGAGGGTGCTGATGCCTTGCGCCAGCAGAAAGCGATAGGCCAGCGCGAGGGGTTCCCAGGGGGCGCAGTCGTCGCGCAGCAGGGGAGGGGGATCCTGAAGGCGTCCGCCCTTATCCGCGGGGGAGATGGCCATCACCCCCATCCCGGCCTCCAGGGCTTGGGCGGCCAGGGGGAGCCGGCTGGGATCGAAGAGATGGAGGTGCAGGCTGCAGAACTGAAACCTTTCGCTCTCCAGGGCTTGGGCGATCAAGCGGTTGGAGCCATGGCTGCTGAAGCCCACCTGCCCCACGACCCCCTCGCCGAGGGCCCGCTCCCGCAGGTCCGCCCCTGGACCATGAAGGGCCCATTGCAGATGCTCGTCGGTGTTCAGGCCATGGATGGCCAGGTTGTCGAGCCGCTGCAGGCCCAGGCGCTGGAGGCTGCCGCGGAGCAACTCCCAGGCCTCCGCGGCGCTGGGGCCGGGAAGGATCTTGCTGGTGATCACCAGGGAGGCCCGGGTGGCGGGCTGGTCGCGCTGCAGCGCGCCAAGCGCGGCGCCGAGGTAGCGCTCCGCCGGTCCATAGGACGGAGCGGTTTCCAGGTGGTTGATGCCCGCGGCCACGGCCCGCCGGACCACGACCTCCAAGACCTCGGGGCTCTCCAGCGCTCGCATGGTTCCGAGCGTGAACAGCGACACCGGCGGTCCCCCGCCGAAGGGACGGCGCGTGGGGGAGGAGACGGGAGATTCCCCGAGGTCAGGCCGTCGGTTCGCCATCATCCGGCGCCCCGGGGGCATCCTCCGGGGATTCCGCTTCCTCCCCCTCAGCCGCGGGGGCCTCAGGCGAGGGCGAGGCCGCTTCCGGCGCCGCCTTGTGCAGATGGCGGATCAGTTCCGCGGGGCTGGTGCGGTCCAGAAAGCGGCGGAAATCCTCCTGGTCCTCCGCATCCGCCTCCGCATCCACCGGGATGGACGCGTCCGCCACCACCTCTTCGAGCATCCAGATGCCACTGCCGGTGCGAAGGGCCAGGGCGATGGCATCACTGGGCCGGGCATCGAGATCCGTGCTCTCGCCGTTGGCGTTGACCAGCTTCAACACAGCGCGAAAGGTGTTGTCCTCGATGGCGTGAACGATGACCCGCTCCAGCCGCAGATCGGCGATCTGGAGGATCTGGGCCATCAGGTCATGGCTGAGGGGCCGGGGAGGCCGCTCCCGATTGATGCCCGCCAGGATGTTCTGAGCCTGAGCCTGATCGATCCAGATGGGCACCTGCCGGCGACCGGACGGATCGCGCAGGAGCACGATCGGGCTGCGGCTGGCGGCATCCAGGGCAATGCCCGCGACTTGCATTTCCACCATCGTCTGTCTGCTCCTTGAGGGTGTGGGCTCCTAGGTAGGGGGCTCCATGGCGGCGCTGATTCCATGGATGGCCGCGGGATAGCCCTGGCGCGGGGCTCCGGGGGATGGCCGGTGCGGGGTCGGGGGGGCGGTGGTCTGTTGTTTGATTATGGCCAGCCACCCGCCGCGCTCAGCCCCGAGGAATGTTCACCGGATTGGTTCAAGCCGTGGGCTATCTGGAGCCCTGCACCCATGGGGTGTGGATCCGCGGCGATCTCGAAGGATTGGGCGCCCTCTCCCTCGGCGACAGTGTCGCTGTCGATGGCGTCTGCCTCACCGTGGCGGAGCGGGATGGAGCCCATCGGGGATTCCGGGCCGATGTGAGCGAGGAAACCCTCTCCCGCACCACCCTCGGGCGCCGGGCCCGAGCCCATGCCCTCGTCAACCTCGAACCCGCCCTCCGGCTTTCCGACCGGCTCGGGGGCCATCTCGTGAGCGGCCATGTCGATGGAACGGGCACGGTGCTGGGAATCGACACCTTGGCGTCCTCCTGGCGCTTGACCGTGGCCTGGCAGGACCCGAGCTTCGGCCGCTACGTGTGTGAGAAGGCCAGCCTCGCCCTGGACGGCATCAGCCTTACGGTGGCGGGGGTTCAGGAGGCCGGCGCCGTCTTCTGGCTGGCGGTGATCCCGCACACCTGGCAGACCACCACCCTGCGTCAACGGCGGGTCGGGGATGTGGTGAACCTGGAGGCCGATCTTGTGGCCCGCTATCTGGAACGCCTGCTGGCCGAGGGCACCGCGGCGCCGCGTACCGACGCAGCCAATCCTCTCAGCAGCAATTGGCTTGCCGAGCATGGCTGGTGAGGTGGCGGCCTCTCCCCGTCGCTAGAACAACCCTGGGGTCCCGAGGACGGCGATGGCGTTGGAGAAGCAGCGGACCCTGCGGCGCGCCACCCTGCTGGAGGGTGGGGCGTTGGTGCTCCTCGGCAGTTCGGCGCTGGTCTTTCCTCTGGTGGCCTCCCTGTGGCTGACCGCTGTGGTGGCGCTGGTCTTCCTCCTGGCGGGTCTGGTCACGGGGATCTCAACCGGGTTCCGCGCCCGCTGGCTCAGCAGGCCCCATGCCTTCTGGCGGTTTGTGCTCGCCACCCTCCTGGTCGTGGCGGGCGGCTGGATGCTGGCCCAGTTGGCGTCAGGACCTGGGGCCGCCAACCGGCAAGTGGGGCTCCTGGCCCGGGCAGCGGGTCTGGTGTTTGTTCTGGAGGGTCTCGCTGGCGGCCTCTTCTCCCTCAATCACCGCCACATCCGTGGTTGGGGCTGGGGCCTGGTCAATGGTTCGGGCACTCTGGCGTTAGGGGCCTTGATCCTCTGCTTGCGCCTCGCCCGATTGCCTTGGTTGCTGGGGATCCTGGTGGGACTCAGCTTCTTGTTCAGCGGCCTGGATCTGGTGCTGTTCGGCAGCCGCTTCCATGACGACCCGGGTCCAGGCCCTGTTCACGGCCCAACCTGAACCCATTCTCAGGACCGCCGTCCGTCGCGACCAGGGCCGTTCGGGAAGGGCCGTTCGGGGAAGGGCGTTCAAGGATTAGCTCTCCTTCTTGTCAGGCTCCAGCGGCAGCAACCAGATGGACCCGGTTTCCCGATGGATTTCAATGCGGAATTCCTGGCCGGGTTCCAATCCCATCCGTCGGGTGTAGGCCTGACCGATCAACAGATTTCCATTGCCATGCACACGGGTGCGAAAGTCGGCATGGCGACCCCGACTCATGTTGCCGACCATGGTGCTGGAGGGGAGGCTGTAACCCTTAGCCAGGACAAGGGCACGATAGAAACTTTTCTTCAACACCCTGCCACTGGGGCCGACATAACCACAGGCCCGTGCAATCTGATCCTCGGGTCGATTGCTCAGGGAGCGTGCTCTGTCCAGAAGCTCCTTCCCTTCCAGGGGGGCGGGCAGTGGCTGAGCTTGCAGCTCGGAGGATGTGCTTGGGAAGTGGTGGCCCGCAGAGATGGGTGCTGAGCCTTTGGTGGCGGCCATTCGCCTTCTAATGCGATCCTGATTTGATTTTGCCCGTGCGGGCTGCATTCGGCAAGGAATGCAGCCTTAAGCCTTCAGAAGCAGTTGTTTGGTTTATAGCAGATACAAGAGTCCGTAGAGCACCACCCAGATGCCGTCAACAAAGTGCCAGTAAAGTTCCGCGGCCTCCAAACCAAAGGGCTTGGTAGCTGAGACCTTGCCTGCGGGACCGACTTGCAGCAGAACCACAAGAATGCAGATCACACCCAGGGTGACGTGAAGACCGTGAAAACCGGTTAAGGCATAAAACGTGCTGGCAAAAAGATTTTCAGTTAGACCGAAGGGCAGATGGAAATACTCCACCATCTGACCGACGAGAAAGGCAATCCCCAACGCCGCTGAAACCCCCAGCCAGAGACGACAATCGTTGACGCGCGACGTCAGCAGGGCCCGGCCGGCGCGATGAAAGGTGAAACTGCTGATGATCAGCAGCGCGGTGTTGATGGTGGGCAGCACTAGCTCGAGCTCGTAGTTTGCGCCGCTCGGCAAGGGGTTCACAGCCCGGAAGGTCAGGTAAGCGGCAAAGAACCCGGCAAAGGTCATGCCATCGGCCACCAGAAAGGTGGCCAGACCGAACATGCGGACATCGTTGTGCTCTTCGGCCACGCCGTGTTCCGTGGCGTCCTTGTGGGGGGTAGCCTTCGCATCGCTGGGAAGGCTTGTCGCCAGGGTGTCCATGGGAGAAAGGCGGTGGGTCGAGGAAAAAGGATTCAGGAGCCGGACCAGAGATCTTGACCTGTCGCCTGATCAACAGGCTTGGCCGCAGCGGGGGATTGGCCATAGCCATAGGGATGGGCGACCAGGGGAGCTTCTCCCTGCCAGTTTTCAACCGGTGGAGGGGAGGTGGTCAACCACTCGGGGGTCAGGGCGTGCCAGGGGTTGTCGCCAGCCACTGCGCCTTGGGACAGACTGCGAACCACATTGAACAGAAAGGGAAGGGTGCTGAGGGCCATCAGCAAAGCGCCGACGCTGCTGAGCTGATTGAGCGTGGTGAACATGGGGTCATATTCCGCCACGCGACGCGGCATGCCGTTCAACCCGAGCCAGTGCTGAGGTGCGAAGCAGAGATTGAAGCCAATGAAGGTCAGGGCAAAGTGGATTTTTCCAAGCGTTTCATCCAGCATCCTGCCGGTGAACTTTGGAAACCAGTGGTAGATGGAGCTAAAGATGACAAAGACGGTTCCGCCGTAAACAATGTAATGAAAATGGCCAACAACAAAATAGGTGTCATGAACATGGATATCAAACGGCACCTGTGCTAGGGCCACACCAGTAATACCGCCAAAGACAAAGTTGACAATGAACGCACAGGCAAACAGCATGGCGCTGTTGAGAGCGATTTTTCCTCCCCACAACGTTGCCAACCAGTTAAAGAATTTGATACCGGTTGGCACAGCGATGAAGGCGGTGGCAATGGTGAAGAACAAACGCATCCACGGCGGCGTGCCGCTGGTGAACATGTGGTGGGCCCAAACGATCAAGCCCAGAAAGACAATCGCCATGATGGAGTACACCATGGTGCTGTAGCCAAAAAGAGGCTTTCGCGCGTGGACCGGCAATATTTCACTTACAAGTCCAAAGGCCGGCAGAACCATGATGTAGACCGCCGGATGGGAATAAAACCAAAACAGGTGCTGATAGACAACGACATTGCCACCGAGGGTTGGATTAAAGAAACCCGTGTGAGCAACGATGTCGAAGCTGAGCAGGAGCAGGGTCCCCGCCAGAACAGGGGTGGATAAAACAGCCAAAATACTGGTCCCCAGCATGGCCCAGCAATACATCGGCAACTGCATCAACTTCAGGCCTGGTCGACGCATTTTGAGAACAGTGGCGATGAAATTGATCGCGCCAAAAATGGAGCTGCCCCCAAGAAGAAGTACGCTGATGATCCACACCACCTGTGCTGTGGCCGGCGTCGTGAGGCTGAGCGGTGGATAGGCGGTCCATCCGGATTGGGCGGATCCGGTGATGAAATGGCTGGCAATCAGCAAAAGTCCAGCCGGGGGGATCATCCAGAAGGCCACGGCGTTGAGACGTGGGAAGGCCATATCTCTTGCTCCCACATAGAAGGGAATCAAGTAATTGCCAAACCCTCCATTCACAACAGGAACGATCCAGAGAAAAATCATGATCGTCCCGTGCAGGGTCAAAACCTCGTTATAGGTTTCACGGCTGACGAAGTCCGACATCGGGCTGACCAGCTCGGTGCGAATCACGCCGGCCAGAGCGCCACCCACCAAGTAGAACAGGAAGCTGGTGACGATGTATTGAAGACCGATGACTTTGTGGTCAAGGCTGAAACTGAAATATCGCAACCAGCCCTGTGGCTGAAGCTGGCCTGAGGGTGGTTGAGGGACCGCAAGGTCTTGGGGGGAAGCGAGGGTCATGGATCAGGCGACAGGGTTGACGTCAAGCTGGGCGACAGAGGTCGGGGGTGGAGGAGCGGGAGTGTTTTTCTGAAGCCATGCCTGGAAATCATCCGGTTCATGCACCACAACCGAAGAGCGCATTCCGCCGTGGTACGGGCCGCAGAGTTCCGCACAGACAATGGGATATGTGCCAGGGCGGGTGGCGGTGAAGGTGAGGATGGTCTGCTGACCGGGAATCACATCCTGCTTCAGACGGAATTGAGGTACCCAGAAGGCGTGAATCACATCCATGGCTTTCATTCTCAGCTCGACGGATTGATTAGCGGGCACGTGAAGTTCTCCGCTGGTGATGTTGGCACCTGGATAGTGGAAGATAAAGGCAAACTGCAACGCTGTCAGGTCGACTGGCAAGACTTCCTTATCGGATCTCACACCGATGCCTCCCCAAACTCTTGGCTCATCGGGACCGGGAGCGTTGGCGGCCTGCTGGATGGTGGAGGCCTCCATGGCCGACGCATGACCCATGGCGCTGTGATCATTGAGAGGGGTCATCCCACCCATGCGGTCATATATGTCGTAGCTATAGATTCCAATGAAGAGAATGACAATAGCTGGGATGGCCGTCCAAACAATCTCCAAGGGAAGATTGCCTTCGATGGGAGCGCCATCGCTCGTATCTCCCGCCCGGCGACGGAAACGGACGAGACTGAATAACAGCAGCCCAAGAATGCCGATAAACAAAACGCTGCCAATGCTAAACAGAACCTTAAAAAGTTCGTCGTAGACGGGGGCGTTGAGGCTGGCATCCACGGGGAGCAGGGACACGTTCTGGCCGAGCCAAAGGCCAGCCAGCACAAGAGCCATGCCCACCAGGAAGGTGATCAGGGAGGGGGGAATCGGCATGTCCTGAAGGTTCAGGGAGAGGACCAGTCGCGGGAGGGATCGGAGCAGGTGCCAACGGCGGATCTGCTGGATCAAGGCTATGAAAGCTGGCGCGCCAACCGTGGATCTTTTGTTGTAATCACGGCATTTGCCGCCAAATTTTACAAATCAACCCCTGATGTTTGCAATCCCTGATCTGAAAAACCTCGTTACCATGACGCCGTTGCCGCTTCGACGGCTTTGTCGCTTGCTTCATCACTCAAAGTGCTCACCTCCCACCTGGTGGTCGCTTTGGTCGCCCTCGTCGTGATCGGAGGGGCCACGCGCGTCATGGAGGCCGGCCTCGCCTGTCCTGATTGGCCGCTTTGTTACGGGGTTCTGCTGCCAGGGCGACAGATGAACGCACAGGTTTTTTTGGAGTGGTTCCATCGGTTGGATGCCTTTCTCGTGGGGCTGGCCCTCGTCGCCCTGGCGGGCGCCAGCCTCTGGGGGCGTCGGCAGCTGCCCCCGTGGCTTCCCTTCCTCTCCCTCCTGTCCGTCGCCTTGGTGGCGCTTCAGGGACTCCTCGGGGCTCTCACCGTCACGCGCCTCCTGGCCGCCCCCACCGTCACAGCCCATCTGGCCACCGCCCTGGTGCTGCTCCTCCTTGTCAGCGCTCTGGATCAAGGGTTGAGCCAGGGCCCGTCAGTCCAGGGTTCGCCGTCCTGGAGGGGTCTGCTGCCCCTGCTCCCCGCGGCGCTCGTCCTGTCCCAGTGCATCCTCGGCGGAGCCATGGCCAGTCAGTGGGCCGTGGATCATTGCTTCTCCTCAGGGAGCCAGTGCGAATGGGTGTGGCGGCATCGGCAGCTGGCGACCCCGGCAGCCCTTTCCGTCGTCGCCCTGGCGGCCTTCCAACTCCTTGCTCCCCGGGCCGATTCCCTGTCCAGGGGATTGGCCATCGCCGCCGCAGGCCTGGTTGGCCTCCAGGTCGTGCTCGGTGTCTTGACTCTGCAGGCCCAACTCGAACGACCCTGGCTGACCATCGGCCATCAATTGGTGGCCGCCCTGCTGGTGGCCTCTCTGGGGGCCCTCAGTGGCCGTGGTCTCCGTTCCGTGTTGGGCCGCTCTTCCCTGCCCTCTTTGAAGGTGACCTGTGGCTAGCAGTTCGATCCCTCGCTCCGTTCGCCTTCCCGCTTGGCTCGAAGTCGCCAAGCCCCGCCTGATCCCCCTGCTTCTGGCCACCACCCTCGGGGGCATGGCCCTTTCCGCGGGTTGGCCTCTCGATGGCTGGCGCTTGGCCTGCACCCTCGTCGGCGGTGCCATGGCCTCGGCGGGCGCCGGGGTGCTCAACTGCCTTTGGGAGGAGGAACTGGATCGCCGCATGGTGCGCACCAGCAAGCGCGCCATTCCCTCCGGCCGCTTGGCCCAGCAGCAGGCCTTCGCCCTCGCCATCGCCCTCACCCTGGGCTCCGTGCTCGTACTGGTGCGGGGGGTCAATTCCCTGGCCGCCGCTCTGGCCCTGTTCGGCCTTTGCAGCTACGTGCTTCTCTACACGGCTTTTCTGAAGCCGCGCACCTCCCTGAACATTGTGATCGGCGGTGTTGCCGGGGCGATCCCCCCGCTCGTGGGAGCCGCCGCTGCCGGCTCCATGGGCTGGTCGTGCTGGTGGCTCTTCACCCTGGTGATGGTCTGGACTCCCGCCCATTTCTGGGCTCTCTCCCTCTTGTTGCGGGAGGATTACAGGCAGGCCGGCATCCCGATGCTTCCCGTGGTGAGCGGTGTTGTGCCAACGGCCAACGCCATCGGCCGCTACAGCCTCGTCACGGCCTTTCTGAGCCTGGTCGGCATCCTTGCCCTGCCCACCGGAGGCTGGCTCTATGGGCTTCTGGTGCTCCCGTTCAACGCGCGCCTGCTGCAGCTCTCCCAGAAGCTGCGCCTTCAACCCGAAAACCCGGCTTCGGCCCGCGACCTTTTTCGTTGGTCGATCTTCTATCTCTTCGGCATCTGCTTCCTCCTCCTGCTCTCTCGCACCCCCCAGGCGACGAGCCTCAACTGGAGCGGGATGGCGGTTGTCCTCCAGCTGCCCGTCCCCGGCGCTGCCTAGATTGCCTGCCTCTTTGCCACGCTGGAGAAGCTCGGCTTGATTGAGCTCCACCATCTCAGGAAGGGCTTCGCCGGAGGCCGCAAGTCGTCTTTGGTTCAAGCCTTGGACGATTTCTCCCTGAACGTTCCCCGGGGTTGCCTTTATGGCTTGCTCGGTCCCAATGGCGCCGGAAAGACCACAGCCCTGAGAATTCTCTGCACCCTCCTCGCCCCGGACTCCGGGGTGGTGCGGGTGGCTGGACACGATGCCCTGGCGGATCCCCGTGCCGTGCGGCGGCTTCTGGGCTATGTGGCCCAAGAGGTGGCCATCGACAAGATTCTCACGGGTCGCGAGCTGCTCCGGCTGCAAGGCAATCTTTACCACTTGCCCGGGGCGCGGATCGAGGAGCGCCTGGCGGAGCTGATCACGCTCCTGGACATGGAGGAGTGGATCGATCGCCGCTGCGGCACCTATTCCGGAGGCATGCGACGCCGGCTCGACCTGGCCGCCGGCCTGCTCCATCGCCCCGCCGTGCTGGTGCTCGATGAACCCACCGTGGGCCTCGACATCGAAAGCCGCAATGCCATCTGGCAGGTTCTGCGGCTGCTGCGGGATGACGGGGTCACCATCCTTCTCAGCAGCCACTACCTGGAGGAGGTGGATGCTCTGGCGGATCGCCTGGCCATCGTCGAGGCGGGTCGTGTCATCGCGGAAGGTTCACCGGCCACGCTGAAGCAGTCCCTCGGGGGTGACCGCGTCACCTTGCGGGTCAGGGAATTCAGCGATGGAGTGGAAGCCGAGCGGGTGCGCGATCTGCTCCGCGACTGCCGGGGGGTGCGCCAGGTCGTGGTCAACCGCGCCCAGGGCTACTCCCTCAACCTCGTGGTGGAGGACGAGGGGGTTGTCGCCGGGATTCGAGAGACCCTGGCGGAGGCGGCCCTGCCGGTGTTTGCCCTGGCTCTCAGCCGACCCAGTCTGGACGATGTCTATCTGCAGGCCACGGGGCGGACCTTGATGGATGCAGAGCTGGCGCTGGTCGGCCAGCGGGATCCCAAACTGGAACGCAAGCAACAGATGCGTTGACACACCCTGCCGCCGCGGAACCTCTGCCACTCTCGCCCCTCTTCTGCCGACCATGACCAGCGCATCCCCCAGCCTGAACACCCTGCCAGCGGACACCCCACCCTCATCCGCCCTGGGCGAGATCCTCCAGGAAACCTTTGCCCTGACAGGACGCCTGTTCGTCCAGTTGCGGCGCAGACCCTCCACGCTCATCGCTGGTGTGTTGCAGCCTTTGATCTGGCTTCTCCTGTTCGGGGCACTTTTTGCCCACGCGCCGACTGGTTTCCTGCCCGGAGGTGCGAGCTATGGTCGCTTTTTTGGCGCTGGCGTGATTGTGTTCACGGCGTTCAGTGCTGCGCTGAATGCAGGATTGCCGGTGATGTTTGATCGGGAGTTTGGTTTTCTGAATCGACTGCTCGTCGCTCCGTTGCGCTCTCGAAGCTCCATCATTTTTGCTTCTGTTCTCTATATTTCTTCTCTCAGTCTCATCCAAAGCCTTGCCATCATTGGCGCGGCGGCCTTGTTGGGTTATGGCTGGCCAGGCTTGGCAGGTCTGGCGGTGGTGATCCTCACCCTGGGGCTGCTGGTGTTCGCCGTGACGGCCCTGAGCCTTGGTCTGGCTTTCGCCTTGCCCGGGCACATCGAAATGATCGCGGTGATCTTCGTCGTCAACCTGCCCCTGCTCTTCGCCAGCACCGCCCTCGCCCCTCTCTCCTTCATGCCGTCCTGGCTTGCCTGGTTGGCCGCCGTGAATCCATTGACCTTTGCGATCGAACCCATCCGCGCGCTCTACAGCGGCCAGATCTCCCTCTCCGAGGTGGTCCTCCAGGCTCCCTACGGTTCCCTCACCGGTTACTCCTGCCTTTGGATCCTCTTCGCTCTGGCCATGGCTCTTTTTCTCCTCGTTCGTCCCCTGCTGGATCGCAAATTGCAGTGATCCCCGTTTTCTCTCTTTGATCCGCCGTGTCCCGCTCCTACCGCCAGTCCCCAGCCCCTGATTGGCAGGCATCGCTCCTGGAGGCGATCCAGCAACGCGATGCATCCACAGCCATTCCGTTAGCACAACGGTGTGTGCACCGCCAGGGGATGGCCACCCTGCACACCCTGCTGGACCGAGCGGATGCGGCCGCTGGGACGCCAGGCGAGGCCCGCGCCTGGCTCCTTCTGCTGCTGAAGCACGCCGAGACGAGGCCTCAAGCCCTCCCCCCTGACCACCCTCGCCCCCCGCAAGAAGCGAGGGAACCCGCTCCATCCGCGGCGACATTCCCTTCCCCGGCGGCGCTCACTTCCCAGGAGGAGTTCTCCGCTCCGGTCAAGTCCCCTCCTCCGGTGAATTCCTCTGTTCCAGTGGAATCCTCCGCTCCGGAGAATTCCTCCGCCCCGGAGCAGTCCCCAGCCCCTGGAGCCTCCTCCCTCTCTCCTCGGTCCACCCCGCCCAGCCCTTCGGAACTCCCCCTGGAGCGGGCGTCCAGTTCAGAAGCTCTGGACCAGGCGTTTGCCCCCTTGGAAATCGCTTTCCCGCCCCTTCCGTCGCCGGAGCGACCCGAGACGCGGGCGCCATCCCCGGAACCCGCCCCCGCGCCTCCCCCCCTCGACGCGACCAGAGCGTTTCGAGGGTCCTTTGGCCTGCCAACCTCCGCCGATCCCAGCCCCTCCTCCACGCCTGTCGTTGCCAACGCCGACGCCCCGCCTGATGGGGCCAGCGTGGGGCAGGAGGCCTCCAACCGCGCACCGGCGGGGCAACCCGCCTCCAGCGCTCCCCGAGCAGCTGAGTTGAGCTCATCTGAGGAGTCTTTTCACGCCCTGGACCCCCTGGACCACTTCCCGACCGCGGTCGCCGCACCGGTGCCCACCTTTCATGGGGATGCGCTGGAGAGTCGGTCGTCCAGCGAGACTCCCAAGCGACCTCAAGCCCAGACCCCAGAGGAACCCTCGGCGCCCACAGCGAGAGCGAAATCCCTGCAGGCCTGGCGCGCCTGGCTTCCCGGTGCCTTTCGTCCCCGTCCCCGCGCTTAACTCCCCGTCCCCGCGCTTAACTCCCCGTCCCCGCGCTTCCAACACGATGGTGCTGCCCGACTGGACCGCCCTGAAGGGGTCCCTGATCGTCTCCGTTCAGGCGCCGGAAGGCTCGCCGCTGCGGCAGCCTTTGGCCATCGCCGCCATGGCCGAGGCCGCTCTGGCCAATGGAGCGGCGGGCGTGCGGCTGGAAAGTCCTGAACACATCGCCGCGGTGCGGCGGCGCTGTCCTCGGGCCTTGATCGTGGGGTTGTGGAAGCGCTCCTGGCCTGACAGTTCCGTGTACATCACACCCCGCTGGCAGGAGATCACCGCCGTCTGGGGGGCGGGAGCGGATGTGGTGGCCCTCGACGCCACCGATCGACCGCGGCCGGAGGGGCAAGCCCTGGCCACGCTGGTGCGTCGAGCCCGAGAGGAGCTGGGAGTGCCTCTGATGGCGGATGTGGATGCACTGGCCGCCGGTCAGCGCGCGGCTGAGCTGGGCTGTGCCTGGGTGGGAACCACCCTGTTCGGTTACACCGAGGCCACGCGGGGGCAGACACCGCCCGACTTTGAGCTGGTGCACCGCCTCCGGGACACCCTTCCATCCTCCGTCCCCGTGGTCTGCGAGGGCGGGATCGCCTCTCCGGAGCAGGCCAGGGAAGCGCTGCGCCAGGGAGCGGACATGGTGGTTGTGGGAACGGCCATCACCGGCGTGGACGCGCAGGTGGAGCGGTATGTGACAACCATGCAGAGGGGATCGCAAATCTTTCTGTAGGCTGTGACACATGGGTCCCGTCCAGACGCACCATGGAAAGTGTGATCTTGGAGGAGGAACAGAGCCATGCGCTTGGCACGTCTTTTCCGTTGTGGAGGCCCTGGCCAGTTCCGAGGACCGGGCCAGGGCGCCCTTTTGGGGGTGACCCTTCTGGCGGCGGCTTCTCTTCCCCTCAACCCGGGCCATCTGGCCCAGCTGGAGGCGCTCAATCGGGAACTCGGCAAATTGTGTGGCAGCAATCCTCCACGGCAGGCTCTCACCGTCTGTCGGCTACACGCCAAGTTGGTGGGAGCCCTCTGAGGCTTCGCCTCACATCATCCCCATTCCGGGCATGCCCATACCGCCCATGCCACCCATACCGCCCATGCCACCCATTCCCCCCATGCCGTCTCCCCCTCCGGGAGGCGTGGGGGGCTCGGGACGGTCGGCAATGATGGCTTCGGTGGTGAGGATCAACGAGGCGATCGACACGGCATCCTGCAGAGCCAGGCGCACCACTTTCGCCGGATCGAGAATGCCGGCGCTCAGCAAATCTTCGTAAGTGCCGGTGAGGGCATTGAATCCCTTCCCTTGGCGACGGATTTCGGCCAACACCACATCACCATTGGCGCCAGCGTTGCTGGCGATCTGGCGCAGGGGATCTTTCAGCGCCTTCTGAATCAACCGCACCCCGGTGACCTGGTCTCCCTGCAGAGAAGCGGCCAGTTCCTCCAGATCATCCGCCAGTTCAAGCAGCACCGTGCCACCGCCAGGAATGATGCCCTCCTCAACGGCGGCCCGGGTGGCGTTGAGAGCGTCTTCGATGCGAAGCTTGCGGTTGCGCAGCTCCGTTTCGGTGGGCGCCCCCACCTTGATCACCGCCACGCCACCGGCCAGCTTCGCGATTCGCTCCGTCAATTTCTCCCGGTCATAGCTGGAGTCGGTGTTGTCAAGCTCCCGCCGGATGCTGGCAATCCTCTGGGCGATCGCGGGGCGCTGGTCCTCACGGGCGAGGATGGTGGTCTGGTCCTTGCTGATGGTGATGCGCTCGGCCTGGCCCAGATCGTCCAGGCTCACCTTGGCCAGGCTCATGGCGCGGTCTTCACTGATCACCGTGCCGCCTGTGAGCACCGCAATGTCCTCCAGCATCGCCTTGCGCCGATCGCCAAAGCCCGGCGCGCGCACCGCGGCCGCCTGCAGCACCCCCCTGGTCTTGTTGACCACCAGGGTGGCCAGCGCCTCTCCCTCCACCTCTTCCGCAAGGATCACCACCGGTCTGCCGCTGCGGGACACGGCTTCCAACATCGGCACCAGATCCTGCACGCTGTTGATCTTGCGATCCGTGAGCAGCAGGAATGGACGGTCGTAAACGCATTCCCGCCGTTCCTGGTCGGTGATGAAGTAAGGGGAGCTGTAGCCGCGATCAAAAGCCATCCCCTCCGTCACCTCCACCTCGGTCGTCAGCGACTTGGATTCCTCCACAGTGATCACGCCATCCGTGCTGACCTTGTCCATGGCGGCGGCGATCATGCGACCCACTTCCTCATCGTTGCCAGCACTCACGGTCGCCACCTGCCGGATCCCCTCCCCTTCGACAGGGGTGCTGCGGCGGGCGATGCCCTCCAC
>CAYVWU010000028.1:0-7969 GCA_964455575.1 uncultured Cyanobium sp.
CCGGTGACGGCACCACCACCGCCACCGTCCTGGCCCACGCCATGGTCAAGGCCGGCCTGCGCAACGTGGCCGCCGGCGCCAACGCGATCACCCTGAAGCGCGGGATCGACAAGGCCGCTGAGTTCCTCGTCAGCAAGATCAAGGAGCATGCCAAGACCATCAGCGACAGCCGGGCCATCGCTCAAGTGGGCGCCATCTCCGCCGGCAACGATGAGGAAGTCGGCCAGATGATCGCCGACGCCATGGACAAGGTGGGCAAGGAGGGTGTGATCTCCCTGGAGGAAGGCAAGTCGATGACCACCGAGCTGGAGGTCACCGAGGGGATGCGTTTCGACAAGGGCTACATCTCCCCTTACTTCGCCACCGACACCGAGCGCATGGAGGCGGTGCTGGATGAGCCCTACATCCTGATCACCGACAAGAAGATCACCCTGGTTCAGGATCTGGTTCCCGTTCTGGAGCAGATCGCTCGCACCGGCAAGCCCCTGCTGATCATCGCGGAGGACATCGAGAAGGAAGCCCTGGCCACCCTGGTGGTCAACCGTCTGCGGGGCGTGCTCAACGTGGCCGCCGTCAAG
Organism: uncultured Cyanobium sp.; assembly: GCA_964455575.1. Lineage (GTDB taxonomy): Bacteria > Cyanobacteriota > Cyanobacteriia > PCC-6307 > Cyanobiaceae > Cyanobium. The sequence continues at coordinate 579 of CAYVWU010000028.1, forward strand.
GCTCCTGGCTTCGGCGATCGCCGCAAGGCCATGCTCGAGGACATCGCCGTTCTCACCAACGGTCAGCTGATCACCGAGGACGCCGGCCTCAAGCTGGAAAACGCCAAGATCGACTCCCTGGGCACCGCCCGTCGGATCACGATCAACAAAGACACCACCACCATCGTGGCGGAAGGCAACGAAGCCGCAGTCAAGGCCCGTTGCGAGCAGATCCGCTCCCAGATGGAGGAAACCGACTCCTCCTACGACAAGGAGAAGCTTCAGGAGCGCCTGGCCAAGCTCAGCGGTGGCGTGGCTGTGGTGAAGGTGGGCGCAGCCACCGAAACCGAAATGAAGGACAAGAAGCTCCGCTTGGAGGATGCCATCAACGCCACCAAGGCGGCCGTTGAAGAAGGCATCGTTCCCGGTGGTGGCACCACCCTGGCCCATCTCGGCCCCGCCCTGGAAGAGTGGGCCGCCGCCAATCTCTCTGGCGAGGAGCTCATCGGGGCCCAGATCGTGGCCGCGTCCCTCAACGCTCCCCTCAAGCGCATTGCGGAAAACGCCGGCGCCAATGGGGCTGTGATCGCCGAACACGTGCGCAACAAACCCTTCAACGAGGGCTACAACGCCGCCACCGGTGAGTATGTCGACATGCTGGCCGCTGGCATCGTTGATCCCGCCAAGGTGACCCGCTCGGGCCTGCAAAATGCCGCGTCTATCGCCGGCATGGTGCTCACGACCGAGTGCATCGTGGCCGACCTTCCCGAGAAGAAGGAAGCCGCTCCAGCCGGCGGCGGCGGCATGGGCGGCGGCGACTTCGACTACTGATCGACGTCCCCCTTTCGCTCAGGAAACTCCAGAGCGGAACAGTCAACCGGGAGGGCACAAGCCCTCCCTTTTTTGTCGGTCAGCGATGGCAACCTGGGCACGAGCGATGTGACCGTCAGGCCACCGGCGCATTCCAACAGCCCAACGCCGGCACGCCCCGGTAGTCGCTGAGCACGCTGATCGTGGTGGTGTCGAGCAGAAAATTTTGGCCCGCCAGGGGAGGCAGGCCCAACCACCGAGCCGCCAACACCCGCAGCAGGTGGCCATGGGCAAACAGCAGCGTCGGCCCCAGCCCCTGGCGCAAGCGCGCGATCACCCGATCCGCCCGCGCTCCCACCGCCTCGGGGCTCTCTCCTTCGGGACAACCGTCGCGAAACACCAGCCAGCCCGGCGCTGCCGCCTTGATTTCGGCACGGGTACGGCCTTCGTAAGCGCCGTAGTTCCACTCCATCAGGTCCGCATCCAGCTCCAACCGCGGCCCGAAACCGGCCAGCTCGCCGGTGCGCCGAGCCCGGACCAACGGGCTGGACCAGACCCGCTCGAACGTCAAAGACGCCAGCACAGGGGCCAAGCCCCGAGCAGCCGCCTCCCCGGCCGGCGTCAGGGGAATGTCCGTGGCGCCTGTGTGTTGGCCGGACAGGCTCCAAGAGGTCTCCCCATGGCGCACGAGCACCACATCACCAGGTCGAAGCGAGAAGAAGGACATGGTCGAGAACCGGAGGGGTCAAACCGCGATGGCACAATCCTGGCAATCGAGTCCCCCGCGCACTGTCCGCCAAACGTTTCCACCCCCGCGGCTTCGAGGGGCGCCCACCGTTCCACCTTCGCCACGGCGAATCGAGCGCGCCAGCCCCTTGCCGCTCCCGGAAGCGTGGCGGCGCCGGGACGCTTGCGGCGCCTGCTTTCTGATCCCGTGTCAGGGATTGTTAAGAGACTGCTAAATCCCCTCACAAGGGGCGGCGCCACCAACACCGCCCTCTAGCATGGGTGGGAATGGCAAAAGCGACCACCAAAACTTACACAAATCGCTCAAGATTTGCCCACTCCAGATAGCCAACGCATGACCACGACCCAGCCCCAATCCTGGAAAACCAAACTGGCCGAGAAGATTCCTCCCCAGATGGCCGAAGAGATCGATACCTTTGAAAATCAAATGGTCTTGCGCTGTCAAGGGAAGATCGAGGACAAGGTTTTTGCCGAATTGCGGCTGCGTCGTGGTGCTTATGGTCAACGTTATGACAACGGTTTTCGCCACGATGGCGAAAAGACGCAAGAGATCGCCTTCCCCCATCCCGAGCTGACCAAGGGTCCAGACACGAAGTGGGAAGCGCCCGGCATGCAGCGCATCAAAATTCCCTATGGTGGCCTCTCCGCGGAGCAGATGGAAGTCCTGGCAGATATCGCCGAGGAATATTCCGACTCCATCCTCCACATCACCACCCGTCAAGACATCCAGCTTCATTTCCTCTCCTTGGAGGACACGCCGGACATGCATCGTCGGCTCGCGTCCGTGGGCATCACGGTGCGTGAAGCCTGCGGCAACTCTGTCCGCAACGTCACAGCCTGCCCTCTGGCGGGAGTCTGCCGCGACGAAGCGTTTGATGTCACCGGCTACGCGAACGAAACAGCGAATTATTTCCTCGGCCATCGTGATGTCCAGGATTTTGGTCGGAAATTCAAGATCGCCTTTTCCGGTTGCTCCCAACATCCCTGCGGCCTGACCTACATGCACGATCTGGGCCTGATCGCCAAGAAGCGTCAACGCGAAGGTCAGGAAGAGATCGGCTTTGAGCTCTATGTCGGCGGTGGGCTCGGTGCGGTGCCTCACCTGGCCAAGCTGTTCGACGATTTCGTCCCTCCCGAGGAATTGCTGCCGCTTTCCCAGGCGATCGCCCGCGTCTACGCGCGATTGGGGGAGAAGAAAAACCGCAACAAAGCCCGCATCAAATTCCTTGTTCAGAAACTGGGCATTGACGAGTTTCGCCGTCTCGTCTTGGAAGAGCGTGCCACTTTGGACAACGATCCTGAATGGACGCAATGGCTGCAATCGATACCTCAGTACAGCGAATCTGGGCTTCCTCAGCCGGCCACCGCAGGACAAGTCATCGATCTTGGGGCTGACGCTGAAGCGTTTGCTCAATGGAAAGCCACCAACATCTACGCCCAGCGCCAAGAGGGCTTTGCCTGTGTCACCCTCAATCTCCCCCTGGGAGATCTCACCGCGCAGCAGATGCGCGGCCTGGCCGATGTCGCCCGCCGCTTCACGCCCGACGCCACCCGCACCACGGTGGAGCAGAACCTGTTGCTCCGCTGGGTGCATGAGGCGGATCTGCCAGCCCTCTATCTCGCGCTGAAGGCTCTCAAGCTCCACACGCCAGGGGCCCAGACCATCGCTGATGTCACCGCCTGCCCTGGCACCGACACCTGCAAGCTGGGGATTGCCAGCTCCCGTGGCCTGGCCGGAGAGCTGCGTCAGCGCTTGGCCCACAAGGGCTATCAGTACGACGAGTCCTTGAAGGACATCCGCGTCAAAGTCAGCGGCTGCTTCAACTCCTGCAGCCAGCACACCGTGGCCGAGATTGGCTTCTACGGTTCCAATCGCCTTATCGATCGTCACCGCGTGCCCCACCTCCATCTGATCCTGGGAGGGGAATGGAGCAACAACGCTGCACATTACGGACAATCTCTTGGCGTGATTCCGACAAAAAGGGTGCCGGAGGTCGTTGACTTTTTGATTGATCTCTATCTTCAGGGCAAGAACCAGGGCGAAACCTTTTCCCAGTTCGTTAATCGCATCGGCAAAAAGGACATCAAAGAGCGGATACAACCCTTCACCCACGTGCCCGCCTATACGGATGATCCCAGCTTTTACACCGATTGGGGCGATGCCCGCGAGTACACCATCGGTGACATCGGCATCGGCGAATGTGCTGGAGAAGTGGTCTCCTTGACCAACTTTGACGTCGCCATGGCGGAAAGCCTCAATTTTGATGCCACCCTTCTGCTAGACAGCGGACAAATGAATGGAAATGTGCAGCAGGCCGCGGACAAAGCGTTGGCAGCGATGGTGAAGGCTGCCCAAGCCCTGTTGAAGGCCCAAAATGTGGATATCGCTGACGATGCCGAGGTCATCGTGCGCGACTTCCGTCAATATTTCTTCGACACTGAGCTGTTCTTCGACCCATTTGTCAAAGGCAAATTTGCCAGTTATTTGTTCAATGCCTATGACAATCGCCAGGTCCCGGCCAGCTTTGATCGCGCACGCCAGGCCGTGGAAGAGGCGCGCTTGTTCATTGAAGCAGCTTATGAATGCCACTCCCGCATGATGCAAGCCGGGATCAATTCACCCGATGCCTTTACCCAGTGGTATGCGTCACGTGTGCCTGTGAGCTGAGCGCTGCCTACCTGTTCCCTCAGCCGTCTCTCCCTACCCCACCCAACGATCACCCCCAGCCTCAGCAATGGATGTCGAGCGTTTTTATCTGAAGTTTTTTGCCCGTGAAAACGCGGTCGATGAAACTGGCTTCATCCCCATCTTTCACGACTGGATTCGCTTGAAATCCTTGCCCGGCACGTTGATTGATGTAGCCGATTACCGCCATGTTCCCGATGGACCGGGGATCATGTTGATCAGCTTTGAAGTCAACTACGCCATGGAGCATGGCGGTGGCCAATTCGGCCTCTCCGCTCAACGAAAGGTGGGCGGCGATGGCAGCCATGCCGAGCGCATTGTGGATCTCGCCAAGCGCACGGCGCTGTTTGGCTGCCTGCTGGAAGGGGACAGCCGCGTCAACGGTGCGCTGACCCTGGGGGGCGGTCGGTTTCTCTATGCCGCCAACGACCGCCTGCGGCTTCCGAACACCGATGAGGCGTTCGCAGCTCTCCAGCCGGACCTTGCGTCAGCCGCATCCGCCCTTTATGGAAATCAGCCCTTCACCGTGACGCGCGTGGAGAATGATCCTCGTGAACGGTTGACTGCTCTTGTGGAGGCTGCGGGTCCTGTTCCCATCTCCGCCCTCGCCGGTTAACGGCCTCAAGGGCACGCCTTGGCCCGGCGTTGTCGAGCTAATTCATCGGCCTGGCGGGCCAGCGTGGCGCCTTCAGGGGTGTAAAAGGTGAAGCCCTGGAGATTGCGAAAACGCACTGGCCGGGTGTTTTCAAGCCTGCGTTCCGCCTCCAGCCGACAGCGACTCCAGGCCGCATAGTCCATCGGAGAGTAGACACCGTCCTTGGCATTGGCCTGTTCGGCCTGGGCGGAGAGCCTGGGGCAAAGACGCATCCGAAACCAGCGCGCCAAGGCGATCTCCTGTTCAATGGCGGCGGCGGCCAGCGCATCCCGTTGTTGCCGGAGGCGACGGCAAGCCTCTTCGTCCGCGGCCCATGCTCGGCCAGGCGGCAACAGCAGCAGGAGTATCAGGAGGGGCGCGCCAAGCGCACGGCGCTTGAGAGCCCTGTGGTTTGTCCGAACCATCGGAGCAACCACCTTCCGGCTGATCGCGCCCACACCCACGCTCACCCCGCAGGGCCGGCGTCACGGAGCCCGCCGGCACGGGCAGCCGCCGCCATCAAGTCCAGCATCGACGAGCCACCCGGCAGGCTTGAACCTGGCCCGCTTGAAGAGGGGGTCTGCGGGATTGCGCCTCGCGCAGGCGACAGGCCTGGCATTGGCAATGAGGACGGCGCAGCTCGCACGCTGGAAACGCCCGCGGGCTGCCGGTCCCATCGCCTCGCCGGGTCGGTGCCGGCGGCTTGCGAAACAGTGAGGGGGGCGCGAGCACAAGGTGCGTCGTAAAAGGTCATTGGCCTTGGGACCGTCCATCGGGAGGAGTTGGAAGAGTCCCGGTGGGCCATCGACTACGGAGAGCCAGCTTCGGCTCCAGAGGGAGCTTCAGCTCCAGAGCCAACTTCGGCTCCAGAGGAGGCTTCAGCTCCGGGGGAGCGGGAAGCTCCCGAACGGCTGGTTCCCTCTGCAGTTCACGCTCAAGCATGCGAATGCGACTTTCCCGCAGGCAGTACTTGCAACCTCCGCTGGTCTGCAGATGTTTCTCAGGGGTGATGCTGATCAGCTTGACAGGATGAAGGCGACAGCGAATCAGGATCGGCGATTTATAACTTTTATACACGATTTTACTGTAATCATAGTGATCAGCAAAGCGGGCGCAGGCGCGTTGCAGAAAGGTTTCCTTGCTGATGGGGCTTCCCATGCCGTCAGCACAAGCTGAAGGGATTCAGCCATTTTCCCAGGTTTGCCAACGGAACCCCGCTAGAGACATCTTCCGCAATGAACCAACGCCCGATAGGGAGCTGCTCGCTGCTGGATGAGGGCCACAGGCTGTCCCGGAGACAAACCCTGAGCGGGCGGCCTCAGCTTTGAGGGGCGGCCTCAGCCTTGAGGGGCATCAGGCTCAGCCTTGGGGGCCGGGCTCAAACACCAGGGCCACCCCGTTGTTGCAATACCGCAGACCTGTCGGACGGGGACCATCCTTGAACACATGGCCTTGGTGACCGCCGCAGCGCCGACAGTGGTATTCGGTGCGCGGCACGATCAACTTGAAGTCAACCTTGGTCACCACAGCCTCAGCGAGGGGCTGCCAGAAGCTGGGCCACCCCGTACCGCTGTCAAATTTTGCACTGGAGGAAAACAAAGGCAAGCGACAGCCCGCACAACAGAAGCGCCCCTGACGTTTTTCGTTGTTCAAGGCGCTGCTGAACGGAGGTTCAGTGCCTTCTTGCCGCAAGACGTTGTAAGCCCGGGGGGAAAGTCGCTTCTTCCATTCCGTTTCGCTCAACGCCCAGCGGGGATCCGCCGCTTTGGAAGCCGCGTCAGCGCGCTGACCCCAGCCCAGGAGAGGAATGGAACCCAAAAGGCCTCGGAGCAGACGTTCCTTGCTGTCCCGCATCAACTCCCGACGTGTGGTCACGACCCTCAGCCCACCCAGCCAGCGCTGAGAATGACGGCCAGGGAGAGGAAGAGGGCCATCAACGTCCAGGAGATGCGATTCAGGGTGGCTTCCGCGCTGCGGGCACTGGTGAACATGCCGCTGCCACCAGACACCAACCCTCCCAATCCATCCCCCTTTGGACTGTGCAAGAGGATGCTGATGACCAAGAGGATGCCTGACAGCATCCACAACCAAGAGAGAACGGATTTAACCATTGGAGCAGTTTAGGAGATCAAACGCTCACGACCTTGGTGGGGCGGTCCGACGAAACGGCGGAGGAGGCAGCACCACCGCTGGCGGCGCCGATCAGAGATTCGCCAGTCATACGAGCCGGCTTGGGCAATCCCAGGATCGAGAGCAATGTCGGCGCGATGTCCGCCAAGCCACCACCTTCGCGCAGACAGACGTTCGTGGCATGCCCGGGTAACTGGCGCTTCTCTCCCTCGACGAGAATCACAGGAACGGGATTGGTGGTGTGGGCGGTCCAAGGGCGACCGTCAGGGCCACGCATCACCTCCGCGTTGCCGTGGTCCGCGGTGATGAGCATCGTGCCACCCATCCGGGTGGTGGCCTCTAAAAGCTTGCCCACACAGCGGTCAACCATGGCAATGGCTTCGGCCGTGGCCTGGATCTGCCCGG
>CAYVWU010000028.1:7979-18752 GCA_964455575.1 uncultured Cyanobium sp.
CCCGGTGTGCCCCACCATGTCGGGATTGGCATAATTAATCACCACGAGGGAATAAATGCCCTTGTTGATGGCAGCAATACAGCTCTCCGTCAACTTCTCCGCTGACATGGATGGCGCCATGTCATAGGTGGGAACGCGAGGGGAGGGGACCAAATGTCGATCTTCGCCAGGGAAGGCCTGCTCGATGCCACCGTTCATGAAATAGGTGACATGAGGATATTTTTCGGTTTCTGCCGTACGAAACTGGCGCAATCCGTGCTCGGAAACCACCTGTCCCAGTAATCCATCCAGCGATTCAGGGGGAAAGGCCACCGCCACAGGAAGCCCTTGCTCATATTGGGTGAAGGTGACGACATGCAGGGGAGTGATGAGCTCCCGAGAGAAACCCTGAAAATCAGGACAGACCAGCGCTCGAATGAGTTGACGAACCCGATCGGGACGGAAGTTGAAGCAAATCAACCCATCTCCAGCCTCGAGAAGGTTCGACGAAAAGCGAACCGGCTCAAGAAATTCATCCGTGATCTCCTCGGCATAAGACTCCGCGAGCACCTCCTCCGGGGTGAGGGGGTTGATCGGGCCGTCCTGCGTAAGCAGGCGATAAGCCTTCTCCGTGCGATCCCAGCGGTTGTCGCGATCCATGGCCCAGTAGCGGCCACAGAGGGTCGTGATCTCCCCGACGCCAGCTTCTGCCAACAGGTTCTGGACGCGTTGGAGATCCGCTTGTGCACTGGTGGGCGGCGTGTCGCGGCCATCGGTGATCACATGCACGCAAACCTGACGCAACCCCCTTTGGGCGGCCCAACGCAGCAGACCGCCGAGATGGTCGAGGTGGCTGTGCACACCACCTTCCGAGCACAGTCCCAGAAGGTGGAGAGTGCGCCCATTGGCCAGAAGAGTGTCGGCCAGGTCATTGAGGGCGGGAGTTTCGGCCAGGCTGCCATCCTTCACCGCCTGACTGATGCGCACCAACTCCTGGCGAATGATGCGTCCAGAACCGATGGTCAGATGACCGACCTCGGAATTGCCCATCTGGTCTTCGGGAAGACCGACAGCACCACCGCTGGCGGCGATCAGTGTGTGGGGATAGGCCTCCCACAGAGCGTCCATCACCGGGGTGTCCGCGGCGGCAATGGCGTTGGCGGGGCTGGCCGGACTGTGCCCCCATCCATCCAGGATGGTCAAGACGACCGGCGCGACAGGAGAGGAGTCAGCGAAAGCGGCGGGAACCGTTGAGAGCAGCCTGGTGCTCGCGGAAGTTCCCACAGGAGTGGCCATCGGAGAGAGGGCCTGCTGGGAAGGAGGGACTGGATTCACCCTAGGCCTGCTCGCTGGTGTGACCTCAACCAGGGCCAAACTACAACCAGCCCCACCCGGGGGCAGGAGCCCGGGACAGTCCGTCAGGTTTTGGGAACATCGGACGAAATCGCTCGGGAGGGCAGCTCCAACACTTGGACTAAGTTGGGAAGTCTTTTCTTCACGGAGGGGTGATTGCTTGACCCACTCCCCCACAGACCCGCCCTCCACGCCCGCTGACCCCGCCGCACCCACGGACGCGGGCGTCTCCGCTTCATCAGGGGCCCCACCCATCGAAATCCTTTCGGCTCAAGAGCTGCGCCGCACGCTGGATCGGCTGGCCTCGCAGGTTCTGGAAGCCTCGGCGGATTCTCGCCATCTCCTTCTCCTCGGAATTCCCACCCGAGGCGTCGCCCTGGCCCGGGTGTTGGCGGAGCGGCTTCAAGCCAGCACCGGCCATGGGATTCCCTGCGGCAGCCTCGACCCCACCTTCCACCGCGACGACCTGGCCCGCGTGGGCACCCGCCTGGTGGAGGCCACCTCCCTCCCCGTCAGCGTGGATGACCGGCTGGTGGTGCTGGTGGATGACGTTATCTACACGGGGCGCACCGTCCGCGCCGCGTTGGAAGCGCTGCAGGCCTGGGGACGTCCTCGCCGCGTGTTGCTGGCGGTGATGGTGGATCGCGGTCACCGGGAGCTGCCGATTCAGCCGGACTTCTGCGGGCGAGTGGTGCCCACCTCGCGCCAGGAATCCATCCAGCTTTGCCTGCAGGCAGTGGACGGCCAGGAGGGCGTCTATCTCCTCCATCCCTGAACATCCACACACCTGGAGCTTCATCCCTGTTCAGCCCCCCCCGATCAGGACCACTCGCGTCGGGCGGCAAAGGGGCGATCGCTCAGGCGGGACTGAGTTCGTCGGCGCGGAAGTGGGCACGGAACTTTCCGAAGGCCACGACAACCGGAAGGGTTGGGCTCACCGGCCGTCCTTTCCAGCCGTCGATCACGCTCACCACCTCGCCCTGTTGACCCTGGAGGTCGAAGGCTTTCCCCCGATGCTCCGGATGGGTGTACACCACCACGCTCGCGGACACCTGAACCCGATCACCAGGCTGCATACACCCTCTCGAATCGGCGACATCCTGTCACGCGCGGGCCACCTCTGACGCCTCATTGCTGGCAGGTGGCTTCGGGACCCTTCTCCACCACCCGTCCCCCCAGGGCCCGACAGGACTGGCGAAAGGCCTGCCAATCCGGCACGCCCGCCTGCATCTGGCGGCGCACGAGCGCATCCAACTTGTCTTTGGGGATCGCGTAGGGCAGGGGGCCGTGGGTCTCCACCCGTTGCTGTTCCAGCGTGGCGACCTGCTGCTCGACCCATTTGCGCAACGGCTGGCTCCGGCTGCGCCAATAGGGATGCTGGATGGCGTTGAGCGCCGTGAGGGACTCCCACCACTTGTTTTTGGCCGCCAACGCCTCGGCGCGAGAAAGGTTCGCCTGGTTACTCCCCCAGATCTGTCGCAGCTGCTCGACCATCGCCGCCACGCCAGGATCACGACCGCTGGTGTCGCTGAGACGCAGCAGGGACAGGGATCGCTCCAGGCTGCCCTGATCAAAGGCTTTCAACGCGGACCGCTGCACATCCGCTTTCCACTTCTGCAACTGCTGGATGTCATCGCTGGTGGAGGCGCTGGAGCCCACCAATTCCTGCTGAAGCCGCAGGGCCAGATCGGGCCTCTTCTCACCCCAGAGGCGCTGGGCGGCCTCGCGACGGCAACGGCCGGCATCGTCCGCCGGAGGGCTGGGCACCCACTCCAGGGGTTGCAGACGGCGTTCCAGCTGGAGGCAGCGCTCCAAGCGCAGATCGGCTGAAGCGGCGCGCAACTGGCGGGTCAGGTGTTGCTTCCAGGCCCACAGCCCGACCATGCCAATGGCAAAGGCCAGGGTTGGAAGTCCAACCCAGCGGTGAACCTGGTTGAGGCGACGGGACAAGGCCGACGGATGGGCGGCTGACGCACTCAAGCAGAAGCCCTTGTCACCGCACCACCCCCAGCACCTGGCTGGGCAGAGGGGATCGGCTGAGCAGATCGTCTCCCTCCAGCACCAACTCCCCGCGATCGTTGATGGAGAACCGCAGGCGCAGCCGATCCACCCCCGGGACGCCCGCTGGGGTGAGGGGCAGAACGACCGGGGCCTGCGACCAGGGACGCACCCGGGGCGCCCCGGCCTCCATGGAACGGATCACGGGCACGCCGCCAGCGAACACCACTTCGGGACGGTCCTCCACCATCGGCGTGCCCAGCACGAGTTCCAGCTCCGCCTGATCCGGCGCGCCACTCGCCAGCAACAGCTCCAGGGGCTGCGGGGTGGGCCAGGGTTGACCCGCCAGGAACAGCGGATGCCAGAGGTGGCAGCGGCTGCGTTGATCCCACACCCGCAGGCTCACCCCCTGACCGAGCACATCCTGGATGCGCACCCCCGGCGTCAGCGCCAGGGCGCCCAGCGCCACGGCGGCCACGGGACGCTCGTCCCGCAGCGGAACCTCCGGCAGCCGCTCCTGGATCAGGCGACGCAGCCAAGGAAGACGGCTGCCTCCCCCCACCGGCAGGACAGCGTCGATCCGGGACAGCTCAAACCCTTCGCGGCGGGCGGCCGAGGCCACGGTCTCCAGCAGGCTGATCAAGATGCGCCGCAGACCCCGCTCCTCCAGAACCCGTTCCAGACCCTGACGGGTGAGGCGAAGCGCCCGCGCGTCCCCCCCCTCCAGGGAGGGAAGGACCCGCAACGCCTCCTCCTGATCGCTGAGGGCGCATTTGAGCGCCTCCGCGGCGCCCAGCAGGTCCGCGGTCAAGGGCTGCTCGGGGCAGAGGTCGGCGGCGATCCACCGATCGAGGTCCCGCCCACCGAGAGACACCCCCGCCTTCCCCAGGACGCGCGCCGTTCGCCAGCGCTGGCGGCTCCCCAAGAGGTCCCGTCCGGCGAAGCGCAGCAACTGGGCCACCGGAGCCGCCCGCCCCTCTCCCCCCTGCAGGGCCACCAGGGAGACATCCAAGGTGCCGCCGCCGAAATCCACCACCAACACCCGGCTCCCCGGGGGCAGCCCAGACCCGATGGCCGCCGCCGTGGGCTCATCCACCAAGGCGATCTCCTCCACCGGCAACGCGGCGCAGACCTCCCGCAACCAGCGGCCATACCCCGCGCACGACTCCACTGGCGCGGTGAGGATGAGGCGTGTCGGCTCGAGATCAGGCGGCAAGGCCTCCCACAGCCGCTGCAGCAGAAGCGCCCCCGCCGCCTCCGGCGACAGCCAGCTCATGGGATCTCCGGAGCCTTCCGGGCCGGGGGGGGCCTCCGAGGCCGGCAGGCCGATGGAGCGCTTGAAATCCCGACAGAGCCCTGGCGCGGCGCTGTCGGCCAGGCCGGCCTCCAGCACCTGCCGGCCGATCAGGGGATGGGTCTGGTCGGGCTGGCTCTGCCACAACAGGGTGGGAACCACGCAGGGGTCGCCTCCGCTGTAAGGCGGCAGGGCCAAGAGCCGGGGCTCCCCGCGCTCCTCTTGCCAGGCCACGACGGTGGTGGTGCTGCCAAGGTCGATCGCCAGGGTTCCGGCCATGGGCTGAGGGGAGCTGACTTAGTGTGAGGGAAATGCGCGGCCTGTTGATGCAAAGCGGTATCGACCTCAACCCGAAGGATCTGGCGCAGCGGGCCGAAAGCCTGATTCGCCACTCCAGCAACCGCTATCTCACCACCGTGCGCATCGCCTATCGGGCCAAGCAGCGCCGCTTCGACGACTTTGACGGCCTGCTGGATGAATCCATGGTCAAACCGGTGCAACGGGCGATCGTTGAACTGAGCGACGAACAGGATCAGCCCGATCTGCTCCCCGGCTGACACGCCAACGTGCTGGAGCGTGAGGGCGAAGGCTGGCGCCTGGCCTGGGATGACCAGCGCCATCCCTACCCATTGTTGATCGGCGGCGAAACCTGGGCCACGGAGCTCACAGCCGCGGAAGGAGAGGCCCTTCTCCACGCCATCGGCGCGTTGTGCGCCCAGCATCTGGCGCTCGTGGAGACCTTGATGGAGGAGGAAACCATCGGATTGGACTTCACCGGCGCCGTGCCCGCCGCGACCGGGCAAGACAGCGGTGAACTTTGCGTCTTTCTGGAGGGCGATCGCAGGGTCTGGTCCCTTCGCTTTGTTCTTCATCCCTCCGCGGGTCAGCGGGGGATGGAGGGAGCTTGGGGCCCGGGGGCCGCGCAGGCTTTCGCGTGCGCCTGCGCCGATCTGGCGGAAGCGACGGCGGTCCGTTCCGGATGCCACGGGGCTTGAGACCCGCTCGTTTCAATGCATTGATCAGCAAGACTGATGAATCAGGCCCTCCCCAGGGTTCCCCCAGGGACGCTGCCGTTTTCCCCGGCTTTTCCCCACCCCCTCCCATGGGGCGAGAGGCGTCTGGCCCCGACTGGGGAAACAGTCTTCTGGCCACAAGGCAAACCTTGACGCCCTGCGCGCAGCCGCACCAGGGCCCTGCCTGCGTTCGCCCGCCCCGTCCCAGCCCCCGCCAACACAGCACTCTCATGATGAGACGGCTCGTGAGGGGGCAATGGCGCCGGGATTTGACGGCCGGGCCGGCCTGTGGAGAAGTGGGGGGGCCATTCGCGAAACCCGGGTTGATGAGGGCACCCATCGGGGAGGGACAGGAAGACCAGGAGGGCACGGTGAGCCTGCGGGTCGAGGTGCCGGAGGCGCTGTTGGCGGCCATGCGGGCCTTCATCGACCGTCACCCGAACTGGGATCAATACCGCCTGGTTCAGGCGGCTCTGGCGGGTTTCCTCGTGCAGCACGGCAGCCTGGATCGGGCGGTCACCCGCTGCTATCTCAGCAACCTCTTCCCCGCCCACCGCGGCTTTGAGGGGGCGCCGGTCTCCGAGGCGCGCTCCCCTCGATCCCGCCCGGGATCCCATCCTGGATCCCGAGACGTGGCCTGAATCGCCGACTCTTCATGGTCTCACCAGGCGTTCCGCGTTGGTGCGTCCGGGCTCAGGAGAGGGTTACGGCTCAGAGCCGGCCAGGGCATAGATCCGGCGCGCCGCCGACTCCGGAACAGGAAGTATGGATAGCCTGTTGCCGCGGCGCACCACCGCCAGATCCTCCTCGGCGAACGACGCGCGCAACACCTCAAGGCTGACCGGAGTGTCAAACGTGCGGAGGTAGCGCAATCGAGCGCAATCCCAACGGGGGGAGTCGGGGCGGGAACGCGGATCAAAATATTTTGAGGCGGGATCAAATTGGGTTGGATCCAGCAAACCCGTCTCACACACCTCCATCAAGCCCACAATCCCTGGAGGAGAACAGTTGGAGTGATAGAAGAACGCTCGATCACCAATCCGCATGGTGCGCATGAAGTTCCGCGCCTGGTAATTGCGGATGCCATCCCAGAGGGTGGTGCCTTCCCTGGCCAGATCCTCAAGGCCATACACCTCTGGCTCGCTTTTCATCAACCAGTGGGCTGGAAAGGAATTCACAGGGCCTCCACAAGCTGACGGAAGTGATCCCCCCGGGCCTCGAAGTTGGCGTACTGATCAAAACTGGCGCAGGCCGGTGAGAGCAACACGCCGCGGCAGCCCAGGCGCTGAGCCAGCTCCCGGGCTTCGCTGACGGCCTCGTCCAAGGTTTCTGTGACGACCACCGCCCCCTCGTAGCCCCCCTCCGCCAGGAGGCTGGCGAAGGCCTGCCGCGCGTCTCCGAAGAGCACCACCGCCGCCGCCTGGCGACGCAGCTGCCGCAACCAGCCACCGGCCTCCCCCGATTTGGCCTGGCCTCCAGCCAGCACCACCAGGGGGCCGTCGAGGGCCTTGAGGGCCACCTCCGCGGCGTCGTAATTCGTGGCCTTGCTGTCGTTGATCCAGGCGACCCCGGCCAGCTCCCGCAGGCGCTCCAGACGATGGGGCACTCCGGGAAAACCTTTGCAGGCGGCCTCCATGACGTCGGGCGCCAAGCCGGCCTGCAAGCCGACAGCCACAGCCATGAGAAGGTTCTGGCGATTGTGAAGGCCAGGCATGGCCAGGCTGTCCGCACGCATCAGCGGACCCGCCGCGTTGTGCACCCGTCCCTCCTCCACCCAAAGGGAAGGCGAGAGATCCGCAGGCAAGGCCTGGCGCGGGCCGGCCGTGACCCAAAGGGCCTGATCCCAGCTGCTGGCGTGGGCCCGCAGATCCGGGTCATCCGCATTCAGGATCCGCGTGCCCGAGGCCTCCAGGAGACCGCGCTTGATTCCCCTGTAGCGCTCCAGGGTGCCGTGGCGCTCCAGATGGTCGGGCGTGAGTGTCGTCCAGACGCCGACCCGCGGGGCGATCTCCGGAGAGGCCTCGATCTGATAGCTGCTCAGCTCCACCACCAGCCAGTCGGGGCGACGGCCATCGCGCAGGCACTGGAGAGCCAGTTCCGCGGCGGAAAAACCCACATTTCCGCAGAGGGGGGCCTCCAGTCCGGCGGAAGAGAGCAGATGGTGGACGAGATGGGTGACGGTGGTCTTGCCATTGGTGCCCGTGATGCCGATCCAGGGGATGGCGCCCTCCGCCGTGGCCTGCCAGGCCGGGCTGATCTCCCCTTGAACCCGGACCCCCCGCTCCCGGAGAGCCAGCAGCACGGGTTGATCCCAGGGGATGCCAGGGCTCACGATCACCGCGTCCGGAGGAGGAAGGTCGGCGAAGGTGTCCAGCCGCAACGGAGCCTGGAGGCGCACATCGATGCCTTCCGCCCGCAGGTCGGCGGCCTCCGCCTCCAGGAGCTCTCCGGAACGGCTCTCGATCACGATCACCCCATGGCCCAGCGCCTTGAGAAGCCGGGCGGCTCCCTTGCCAGAACGGCCAAGACCGACGACCACGGCGGTGCTGGACGCGTTCGCGGCGGGGGTGATCACCAGGAAACTGGGATAGGGAAGTGGGCGATACTGGAATCGAACCAGTGACTCCTACCGTGTCAAGGTAGTGCTCTACCTCTGAGCTAATCGCCCTTGCGGGACTGATTCCCGATCGTGGTCGAAGCGCTGAGCCTCAACGCTCTGGTGGACCTTAGCAGTCCAGCCTGCGCCTTCAGGCTCGACGCAATCCCTGCCCCGGGGCTTCTGCGTCTCAGCGACGCGTCATCTGGATCCGCCACCGCCCCCGCTGCGTTGGGCTGGCCGCGTTGATCTCCAGTTCCCCCCGACCCTCCAGCTGGATGCACTGACCGGGCTTCACGAGGTGGCTCGGGGAGAACACGGGTTGCCAGTCCACCCGCAGGACTCCCTGGCGAACCCACTCCGCCAACCGGGTGCGGGACACCCCGAACCCGGCGGAGGCCACGGCATCCAACCGCAACGAGGCCTCCACGGTCTGGAGGGTGCGGGGCGCCCGCTCCGGGGGACAGCGAAGGTCGGCCAGGGGGCGGCTTTCAAATCGCACCTCCACGCTGCGCACCTGGCCCAGGCAGCCATCGAGCCAGGCCGCCAGGCTGTCTGTCATCACCCCCTGGGCCCCCCGATCTCCCCGCAGCCACAGATCCCCCACTTCGCCGGGGGCGGCCCCCGCCTGGTGAAGTCCCTCGCGCATGTCCGCTGGCGTCGCCGGGTCGAACAGGAAGTTGCCGCTGATCTCCAGACCCACCAAGCCAGCCGAAGGGAGGCTTTCCGCGCCCGCCGTCTCCTGGCGCCGCAGCAGCAGGCGGCGCCGCACCGCGCCGCTGTAGCCGCCGTCGCTGCTGACCAGCAGATCGCTGAGTCCGCCGAGCCTGGCCTCCGCCTCCCGCCGCAACCAGGGATCCAGGAAGGGCGTCCACCGCGGTTCCCAGGTGCGAAGGGTCTCCGCCGCGGCAGCCTCCAGGTCGTGCAGCTGCCGCTCCAGCTCCTCGGGGAGGCCACCGCCCCGGGGCGGCGGATCGGGACGATTCGCGCTCACCGTCTCATCCCTCATCGAGCCGAATCATCGCTTTGGGCTGGGCCGCCCGCAGCACCGTCCAAGGCACCTCCGTGCCCGCCGCGGGCTCGAGGAGCAGCAGCCAGCTGCCCTCCTCCAGGCGATTGCGCAGGGTGCGGATGCGGTCGTCTCCCTCCGAGGGAACACTGGCGGCGGCCACAAAGCTGCCCAGCCAGCCCGACCCCATGCCCAGCAGGCCTCCCACCAGGGGCTCCCCCAGGGGTCCCAGGGCTGAAAAGGTGTGCAGATCGGTGATCTGCGTGAAGGTGAGCCCCGCGAGGAAGCCAAAGGGGATCAGCCAGAGGGCCATGCCGCGCTGACGGCGCTGCCGGGAGAAGGAGGGGTTGAGCGCCGGCACCTCCCCCAGCGGTGTCTCTCCCGTGCCCACCGCCACCAGCTGCCGCGGCGGTGGCTGCAGGGACGCCAGGCGCTCCCGCAACTCCCGCAGCCGCTTCCGGCTCTCCAGCACCACCACGACCGTTGTCCCCACGGAGGTCCTCCAAAGCGCATGACCGTTGCTGTCTACACTGCACTGTCGGCCGCGGCCCGCGGTGTCCTTCCAGCCATCCCGCACCGCGCACCCTTTCGCCGCCCATGACGAAGGTATTGGTTTCCGATCCCATTGATCAGACAGGGATCCAAATTCTCTCCCAAGTGGCCCAGGTGGATGTCCGCACGGGCCTCTCACCTGAGGAGCTGCAGCGCTGCATCGAGGATTACGACGCCTTGATGATCCGCTCCGGGACCCAGGTGACCGCCCCGGTGATCGAAGCGGCCCAGCGGCTGCGCATCATCGGCCGGGCCGGGGTGGGCGTCGACAACGTCGACGTGGCCGCCGCGACCCGCCGCGGGGTGCTGGTGGTGAATTCCCCGGAAGGCAACACGATCGCCGCGGCTGAACATGCCCTGGCGCTCATGCTCTCCCTGTCGCGCCACGTCCCCCAGGCCCACGCCAGCATGATGGCGGGCGGCTGGGATCGGAAGAGCTTCGTGGGGAACGAGCTCTACAAGAAGACGCTCGGCGTGGTCGGACTCGGCAAGATCGGGTCCCACGTGGCCCGGGTGGCTCGGGCCATGGGCATGGACGTGGCGGCCTACGACCCCTTCATCCTTCCCGAACGCGCGCAACAGATGCAGGTGCGCCTCCTCCCCCTGCCCCAGCTATTCGTGGAGGCCGACTATGTGAGCCTCCACCTGCCCCGCACCGCGGAGACGGAAAACCTGGTGAACGCTGCCCTGCTGCGCACCATGAAGCCCACGGCCCGCCTGGTGAACTGCGCCCGCGGCGGGATTGTGGATGAGGCGGACCTGGCCGAAGCCCTGGAGCAGGGCGTGATCGCCGGAGCGGCCCTGGATGTCTTCGCCAAGGAGCCCCTGGCGGCCGACTCCCCGCTGCGCCAGGTGAAGGGAAATCTCATCCTCACCCCCCACCTCGGAGCCTCCACGGCGGAAGCCCAGGAGAATGTGGCCATCGATGTCGCCGAACAGATCCGCGACGTGCTTCTGGGCCTGCCCGCCCGCAGCGCTG
>CAYVWU010000029.1:0-18546 GCA_964455575.1 uncultured Cyanobium sp.
GAGAGCCTGATTGGCGATGACCCGCTCACTGATCCAGCGGGGCTGGGAGGTGAGCGGATCCATGCCACTGAGGAGTTGGAAGTCGCCGATCGCCTCCTGTGCCGTCACTGTCAGATCGAGGAAGCCGCGGCGGTTGACATCCGCATACTTCAGGCCTTGGATATAACCCCGGAACAGGCCGTCCAATCCGTCGATGGCCGGGTAGCGCGCCCGCAGATAGGCGTCAGCCCCTGGCAGATAATTTTCCAGCCCCGGTGAGGTGACTCCCGGGGTGGCGAACTCCACCCCGGCTACCGTGCCGGCTGGTCCCGCCCCGGCTGACATCGTGTCGAGGACGCCGGCCCAGGCATTGTGCGTGTCGCCCGCCAGGCTGATCAGCCGTTTGCCGAGCCGCAGCGCGCTTTGCAGGACTGTTTCTCGCTCGATCCCATAGCCATCCCAAGCGTCAAGGTTATAGGGAATCTTGCTGGCTTCATTGAACAACACCTTCTCAGCGCTTGAGAGTTGGTCAAAGGGGGTGCCGGTGGCCAGCTTCTGGAGTGGTGCGGCGTATTTGTCGAGCAGGGTTGGATCACTCGGATTGAGCAGCAGTTCGGCGGGAAGGGCCATCGACTGCATCAGCACCTGCTGCCCCAATACCTGCCAGCTAGAGGTGGAACTGGCCATCCGCCCCTGCAGCCAGGCCAGCTGGGCGTCGCCGATCAGATCACGGTTAGGGTCTCCCCAGGCCTGTTGCACCACCTCGGCCACAAGGTCCCGCGTCACCAGCGGGGCGATCGCCGTCGCCAACGCCGAAAGTTCAGTGAGGCCGGCCGGGGGGGTGATGCCCACCCGCGTTGCGTAGGTGCCCAAGAGGTTCGGGTCGCTGAGGATCAACGCGATGCGGTCTCGCACAGAAGCCGCATTGGGGTATTGCAGCTGCTTATCCCTGGCGGTGAGGCGCGTTTCCAACACATGCAGGTCAAGAACGTCGCCAAAATTGAAGGTGCGGTAGCCCTGGGTGAGGGGAGACAGCGCTGATGCGCCATCGCTGGCTTGGCGCATCCCGAGTTCCCGGATCGGCATCCACTCGTGGTAAGCCTTCAGGGCAGCGTCGCGCCGGGCCAGCCAGTCGCCTTCCGTGGCGCTTTGATGGTTCTCCGCTCCGCCTGTCCAGCTGTTATTAGCCGTTTCGTGATCGTCCCAGATGGCGATTAGCGGCGCTGCTGCCCGCAGGGCTTGAAGATTGATATCGGTGTGATATTGCGCATAACGCTGGCGATAATCATTGAGATCGATGATTTCGCGATTGGGCTGGAAGCCGCGGCTGGTGGCGGCTGCTTCAGCCGAGCCATACCCACCGGGTCCATATTCATAGATGTAGTCCCCCAGATGCACGAGCGCGTCGTAGGGCTTGCTGGCATGAATAGCAACGGCTCGGCCATAGGCGGTAAACTGCTCTGCGGCGGGGAAGTTTGCGCATGAAAACACCCCTAGCCGTACTGGATCGCCGCCCACAGGTAGGGTTTTTGTTTGGCCGACTCCTGAGATCTGCTCTCCTGATGAGAAGCGGTAGAAATAAGTTGTGTCGGCGGTCAACCCCACGGCCTCCACCTTCACCGTCCAATCTCTTCCAGCGCTGGTGGTGAAAACACCTTGATTCACGATGGACCCCGCCGCGAAGCTCGCGCTGGTCGACACCTCCCAGCGCACGTCGAGGAGCCCGGCGAACTCCGCGGGGGGGGTGACGCGGGTCCAGAGGATCACCGAATCCCGATAAGGATCCCCTGAAGCCACCCCGTGGGCAAAGGCCAACCCGCTGGGTTGAGAGCGCCCCAGGTCGAGATCCACCAACAGGGGATCATGGTCGGAGGTGCGGAACCCACTGGTGGTGAAGAAATCCCTCACGCTCGCGTTGCCATTGCTGTTTGTGTCGAGGTTGTAATCCCGAAATGCGCCTTCTGCCGCATTGATGCTCCAGTCCGCGGCGGCAGTGGCCTGCCGCACCAGTGACGGGGAGAGAAGGAGGTGATCAAGGGCTCCGCTCATCTCCACCGGGTTGTAAAACGCATAGCTTGTGGGTGGTTCTGCCGTGAAGGCGGAGAGGGCGTTGCGGTAACCGGCGGCCTCGAACACCTGAAGGGGATCCTCCATGGCGTAGGAATTGAGGTCGCCGAGGATCAGCCAGTCCGTGTCGCTGTTGCCAGTTGGCTGGGTCGTGATCCATCGCGACAGCTCCTTGGCGGCAGCGGTTCGCGTGGCATTGAAAGCGGATTGACCATCCAGCTGGTCGCGATCAGGCCCTGTGGCATCGCTGCTGCCTTTCGACTTGAAGTGATTGACCACCACATTCACCACTTCACCGGTCGCCCGTTCCTGGAAGGCTTGAGCGAGTGCCGGGCGATTTTTCGGAACCCCACTGCCCAAGGGATCGGTGAAGGAGACGGCGTCTAGCACGCTCGCGGCTCCCTGCAAGGCCACGGCTTTGCTGTTGTAAAGCAGACCCACCTTGATGGCATCCGTGCCGATCAGGCCTGTGGACACATGGCTGTAAAAGCGTCCGGAATCCGGAGGCAGGGACGCGTTCAGTCGCTGAGCAATCGCGACCAATGTGGCGTCATCGGAATCGTTTTCCACCTCCATCAGGCCGATGACATCCGCCTGCAGGCCCGCAAGAGCCGCCCCCAGTCCAGCCAGCTGTCGCTCCAGCTCCGCGGCTGTGTTGGCTCCCCGTGGAGCAAGGCCGATGTCGGTGAGCGCGCCGCCCGCGTTGAGGGTGGTGAAGGTGTTGAGCACGTTGAAGCTGGCCACTCGTAATTGACCGGGAGACGGTGCCGCCGGTGTCAACGGACGGGGGTTGGTGGCGACGAAGGACAGGGGGGTGGTGGGGTGGAGGCGATACTTGCTGAAGTCGAAGCTGAGCACTCCCTCCAGTCCGCGGATCGTGTCGCCTCGTCGCAGGAGCTGATCCCGCACAGGGGCCGCTGTTGTGGCGTCACTTGCCTGCCGATAGCTGGCGTTGCTGCCGTCATCCAGTACCAGTTCCCGCAGGACCATCGCCTGCTCCGCTGCATAGGCTTCTGCTCCGGGTCGCATGACATTGGTGGGCTGAGATGGCAACCCCCCCGCGCTTAGCTCCACCTCTCCGAAGCGGAACTGGCCGTACAGTCCATTTACGCTGAGAGTTTCCGGAAATCGGACCCACATTCCCTCAAAGGGTTCCAGGTCGGAAACGCTGGCGCGCTGAGCCAGAAGTTCAGGGATGATCACCGCGCTGGTGTCAGCGAGTCTGTCGCGAGACTCCACCTTGAGGGCACTGACACTGAGCAGGCCTGTCTGGCCGAAACGCTCCCCTACCACCCCGCTGAGGGACACTCGATCGCCAAGATTCACATCGGCGTATCCGCTGCCCAGTCCGTAGCTCACGAAGAGACCCTCGGAGGTGAGCACGTTGCTGTCCCAGTCGGCGGTTTCCTCCTGCAGGAAAAAGCCCCCCAACTCGTTGGTGGACTGGAAATCCCCGACGACGATCCCGCGCAGAGTGACGCTCTGGCCTGTCAGGGCAGTGGTAGATCCACTTCCCTGAACCTGAGAAATCAGGGTGATTCGATCGTTGTCATCAATGATTACAGAAGCGCTGGACCTGGTTGGGGAAAGGTTGTAAGTGCCGCCGGGCCTGAGCGCGACCGTCAACGTTTCAAGACCCTCGTCCAGGCTGTCGTCAAGGAGGCGAATGGGCATATCAATCTGCATGCTCCCTGCCGGAATGGTCAGGGTGGCAGGCACAGGAGCTGTCAGGTCCTCCTGGCTCGCAAGCCCGCTCCCGCTGGCCATGTTCAGGGCCACCACAAGGTCTGATGCACTGGATCCGGTGCGGCTGATTCGCAGCAGCGCCTCGTCGCCAAACTCGCTCGCCCGCGCATCGATCGCCGTGATCGACACCTCTGGGATCGTCGGCGCGACAACGGCCTGGATGGTGAGGTCGTCGATGGCCAGGCCGTGGTCGTTTCCCACGTCGTTCGTCTCCATCCAACGCAGCCAAAGGGTGGTGCCGGGCGCCCAGGGAGTAGTGGAGAGATCCAGCTCACCACCCCGACTGGCGATCCTGCCAGCAGCGTTTCCATTGACTGGCGCGGCGCTGGCTGTCGCTACCGGAGAACTCCAGTTGAATGGGCCACCGGGAGTGAACCACGTTGGCACCTGGTCGAAGCGATCGCCGTATCCCTGCTGAAACACCATCGTTTGTGCCGTGGTGTTGCCGCCGTTGCGCCACTGCTCTCCGTTGAAGGAGATGGAGAGTCGACCAACGGTGTCCGTCGTCATGTTGGTGAGCGCCAGAGCCAGCCAGCCGGCGATGGAGCCGCTGGCCGGGGATGCGTAATAGCCGCCCCCAGAACCGATGCCGCCCAAGGCACGATCATCACTGCCGGTGCTGCCAAAACTCATAAAAGATCCTGTGGCGCTGCTGCCATCGCTTGCCGCGTAGGTGCTCAGCGCTGTTCCCGGCATGGGCTGTCTGAACAGCGACCATCCAGTCAGAGTCAAATCATTGGTCCAGACCAGGCTCGTTCCAGTTTTCGCCAGGTTGTCGAAGGTCTGTGTGTATGACCCGGTGAACGAGACTGGCATGGAAGGAAGGCTCGGGGGGCAAGGGCGAGAGGTGGCACGATCTTGACAATCGTTCGCCTCTGCGCCCGACCCAACCCTCCCCCATCACCGTCAACGAACAGGTAAAGATTGTCCTAAGAGAGGGTTTGCTTTTCTCTCCCAATCCCCGAATGGTGATCTGCGTCCATGAGGAAAGTGATCTGGATGACAGAGTGGATTGCAGAGCCGGGACCGGCTCGTCCAGATTTTCAAATGCCGTAGCGCAGTGCTGGGCTGGTTGTCTGTCATCTTCCTGGCTCTTACCTGTGTCGCTGGCGGTTGGCGAAATAGATGTAGCATGAATAAAATAAAAGTTGATGCTTGGTTTCGAGTTGGAAAACTGTGCTATCGAATTGGAGAACTCTTAATGAAGTTGTGGATTCTCCAGAGGCAGGGAAAAAGTTGTGATAGTGCTTCTTATGAGTCCACTCGCTTCCTGGAGGAGGCCCGCGTGCTGGGCATCGATCTAGAGCTCGTCGCTTCTGAAGAGATTGATTTGATTGTCAGTCGTGACGGTCCTCGTTCAATCCGTCGCGGAGGCGAGATGGTTGACCTGCCCGATGGCCTCCTTCCGCGTGCTGGTAGCGGCTCTGACACCTTCACCTTGGCAGTATTGCGCCAATTCGAGCATTTGGGCGTGCCTGTCATTAATGGTAGTCAGTCTATTGAGGCGGTGAAAGACAAGCTGGTGTGTCTCCAGAAACTAGCGCGCGCCAACCTGCCAATACCGCGCACAATGCTTGTACGGTTTCCAGTGGATTGTGATCTCGTTGAGCGCCAAATTGGTTTTCCTTGTGTGGTGAAGGTGTTGGTCGGCTCCCATGGCGAAGGCATTTATCTCAGTCGTGATCGCTCGAGCTTCCGCGATCTGATGGAACTGGTTTCCAGTTTGAATGGACATCAAAGCCTGATCCTGCAAAACTACATTGGTGATCGTCCGGGTCAGGATCTCAGGGTATGGGTGATTGGAGGTCAGGTTGTTGGCGCGATGTTGCGACGCAGCACCGATGGTAGTTTCAAAGCCAATATCACCCGTGGAGGCCGCGGTGAGTTTTGGCCGATGGAGCCTGGAATCGAGGTGTTGGCGCGCGAGTGCGCTGCCACCCTCGGCCTTGAGGTGGCGGGGGTTGATCTACTCTTCGATGGCGACCACTTTCGCGTTTGTGAAATCAATAGTGCCCCGGAGTTTTCAGGTTTCGAAGCTGCCACTGGTTTGAACATCGCCCGGCAGGTGCTGCAGCACTGCAGTTGGCGAATCTCACGCCAATGGCAACTTCCTCTGGTTTCCCCCCTGACCTCCAACCTTTTGCCCGATACCTCAAGCCATCATGAAGTGGATGTGGATCGCCGACCAGACTGATGAATGAGTTTTTTCATCTCAAGTGCTAACGCATTCATTGTGGTGTGAGGCGTGTTCCCTGATCTCCGGCTCTGATGTGATGGCGATCAGGGAGCAACGGAAGCCCAGGCGACGCAGGCCTGCTTCCAGCACGCGACCTGAAGCCTGGTGCAGTGGTGGTGTCTGTTGGGGATGGTGACCCTGGGTCAGATAAGCGTCCATCTCTCCTGGGGGCTTGTCCAGAAACCTTGCCAATAGCATTTTCCCTTCAAATAGATCAGCGCTTTTCCCCATGCCTTGAAGCTCCAGTCGCCAGCGAGGTGGTCGCTGCTGGCCCGTCTCAACGGCCCGCAGTCCAGTCAATGGGGCTAGAACGACGACCGTGTCACCAGCCTGGAGAATATGTTCCAGGCTGGGAAACAATTGCTCAGTTGTTTGGCCTGCGACGACAAGGGAGAGGGGCATCACTCCGTACCCCGCTGCAATCGCGTCCAGGCTTTTCCCTTCCAGAGTGTCACCCTCCGTCACTTGGTACTCGGTTAGAAGCAGGTGATGGTCGGCAACTCGCAACACCTCTCGCACGCGTTCGCCAAAGGCCGTTGCCACCACGGCATCCGCTGCCAACTCCAGAGGGTTGATGACTTCCATTCCAGGGAACAGCTGTTGCATGCCGGCAGCACGGGCCCGTGACTGGGATCGGACGGCCATTCGCGCCAAGGGAAACAACTCCTGGAGGTTGAGAGCAGTCTCCAGGTTGGCCAGCAAGTCTTCCCCAAGCACAGCCGCGGCTTGGCATCGCCCATGGCGGAGTTGCCTCAGCGCACGCCCCAGGCTTGAAAAGGAGGGAGAGGAGTCCTGCTGGCCTCCTGTCTGAACGCGCATGACCCGTGCTCGGCTTCGCTGGACCAGCAATCCCTCCAGCCGCGTGGCCAGACGGCCTCCCTCCACAACAAGCACAAAAGGGGAACCGTCGGGCAAGGCGGCTGGCTCCTTCCTTCCCAGGCGCCTGGCAAGCAGCCAGTCCACAACCAAGGCCACCAGCCAGGCTGTCAAGAGCGTCCCTCCAAGGGCGTAACCCAGGGCGACGGCGGCAAGTCCCAGATGGTCCGGTTTCATGGAGGTGCCGCTGGTCATGGCTCCAAGGGCATCGAGATACTCGCCTTTCAGCAAGGCCACGGTCAGGAGCAGTCCGCGAGTGGGTGAGCCCTCCCCAAAACATGCGCTGCCGACGAGGAATACCGTCAGCAAGATAAAGGAGGTCACCACGGGCCACCGGTTCCATTGCCGTGGCTGTCTTCTTAGCGACTCCAGAAGGCTCTCCAACACAAGTCGCAGTCGGATGAGGATTCTTTGAAACAGGGTGCTCTTGGAGATCTGCCTCAGGCCCAGAGGACTGATCGCCTCCAGCCAGAACAGATGATCGCCTTCCACGGGTTGTTCATTGAGATCCCACCAATGGCCCGCAGGCTCTCCCCAGGTTGTGAGCCTGCCAGCGGGTCGATCCCAATGGAGCAGAAGCCTTTCCCGACTCTGAAGGTTGAAGAGATCATCCGGACTATTGGCCTGGAGCACCTCATGGCGCACCCGAAGCTGTTCCCCCCCCAAGGTGAATGCAGCCTCGCTTCCGTCGGTGCGAAGGGCGTTGGCAAACACTCCCGCCGTCAACAGTTGCGGGTCCACCAAAGCCAGCCCAGGCAGGCGCTGCCGGAGATGGCGCTCCAATCCGAGGCCGCCGCTGGACCGCACAACCACTCTCGCTTCCGGGTTGAGAAGACGCACCTGCAGGGCCGCTTCCAGGTTCACCCCGCTGTCTGAGGCCAACAGAAGAACCGATCGCGCCTTCTCCACGCCAGCGCGGCGCAGGGCAGCTGGATTGCGCATATCCCCGATCTCAATGGTTCGTGCCAGCTCGGGCAGGTCATGGTCCACCATCCAGTCAGGACATTGAAGATCCAGACAACGGAGTGGAATTTCAAAACGCAGAAGACTGCGCAGGCAAGCCCGTCCCAAACCACCCAAACCGCAGACCAGAACCAGTTCCGATGGGGTTTCCATGTTCAGAGGTGAGCCAGCTCTCAAGGAGATTCATGCCTCAGCAGGGCAAAAGAGGCCTCGATTTGGCCCAGCCGTTCCGGCGTGACGGATAACAGTCTTCCCACCTCGGCCAGAAGCAGCGATTCTTCCCTCGTGGCGACGCGATCAGCGTGGACGATCCTTGCCGCGAAGGCATAGGCCTTTTCTTGCTCTGGGAGACTGAGCAGGCTGGTGGCCTCCTCAACGAGGTCACGTCTCCTCTCCTTCAATGCCAGGAGAATGGAGGAGATCATGGTGCCGAAGGCCACAGGCGTCATCTCCCGGTAGGGACTGTGGCCTCGCAGCTGTTGGTAAAGCAGGGTGGCCTCCTCCGGCTGGAGACGGTTGTCCGCGGACGCGGCCGCGAGAGGGATCACAGCAAAAGCTTCAGCGGGCGTCATCAACAAGACTTGCGACGCCCTCACCTTGAAGCTTTTGCGTTAGGACGGCGTTAAGGGGTGGCAGGCCGCAAGGTTCTCATCCAGGCAACAGCGGCCCACCCTTCAGCCGTCGAATCGCCACCACGCCTGGCCGAGGGGATCGACCCGGCACGCCGGAGGGCCAGTTGGAGCCGAGGGGGACAGTGCGCAGCTGCTCAAAGATCACTCCCTCACGATCAACGAGTTGGTGGGACTGAATCTCCTCCGACCCGCTCTGCCTGGTTCCACGGGCTTCTCCCGGGTGCTGCACCGACAAAAACAAGGTGGCTGAACCGCCTCTCACCCCGGGGGGCTCCAGGCAGAGGCCGGTGAGCTCACACTCCATCGGTCCTGTGGCAAAGGGCAGCGCCTGGCCTCGAAGATCGCCTTTGGCCGGAAACACCCAGCAGCTGTTGTTGCCGAACACATCCGTACCGGCATCTCCGCTGGCGCGATCAGTCACCATCCAGAGATTGCCTTGGCCATCAAAGGCGAGATTGTCGGGATTGGCGAAGCCCATTCCCCCCTGCCATGGCGCTCCTCCTGTAGCCACCATGCGCCAACGAAATCCTTCATCAGCCTCAGCCAGCCGCATCAACCACCCGAAAGGCCAACGGGTTTCCCCGGCAGGCCCGCGGAAGATCGCAGGATCCGCGCTGCCCTCCCCGTCCGTTCCAGCGCTGGTGAACGCGATCAGGAGGGCTCCGCTGACGGGATCCAACTCTGTGTCTTCCGGACGGGCTCCCGCGGTGGCCCCAATCGCGTTGGCAGCCAGGTGGGCATCGATCAGGATGGCCCCCATCTGTTCCTCACCGGAGCCCGGGTAAAGATCAGCAAGGGTGCGAAAGCGTTCTCGATAGGCCACGACGGCAGCGTCGTCTCTCAACGCCTCCGCGCCAGGGAGGCTGCGGTCGCTGTGGGGCACGAGGGTGGGTTGGCGCAAGCCGAAGGTTTCCATCCGGCTGGGAGCCGCCGGATCCACCGGAGTGGATGGGGCCAGGGGTAGCCACTTGCCTCCTCCCTCCCCGTCGGGTCCTGCCGGTTCGAGGCGAGCCACCTCCAGGCGGCCCCTCTCCAGGAGGCGGGAGTTGGCGGGATCGGCTGGGTCTTGCACGATGCCGTCGCTGACAAAACGGTAGAGGTGGCCGCCATGCCGATCACAACCGGAATAAACCCTCAACGGCTGGCCGGCGACAGCGCGCACGGCGACAGCCTCGTGGCGAAAGCGTCCCAGCCAGCTGTGCTTCACCCCTGGCAGGTCAGGCCGTGAAGGATGGACCTCCACCATCCATCCGTATTTGTTCCCGGCAAGGCCAAAGGGGTTTCCGAGACCGGAGAGGCGATCCGCTTCGCAGCGGAAGGGTAGGGCTGACGGGGAGGGGGAGGAGCCATCGGCATGGACGGCCTCCACCACCTGATCTTGAAAATTCTCTTCCGCCGAAAGCAGGGTGCCCCAAGGTGTCGCGCCTCCAGCGCAATTCGCGAAGGTGCCAATGATTCGATCCCCCAAAGCGTCGTCGAATCCGAGCCGTCGGGATTGCCGGAAGACGGCGGCTGCGGGGCCGCTGCATCGGAGTCTTTGGCGTCGGTCATCGACTCCGGTCAATCCCGTCAGGCGCCGATCCTTCGGTCCCGGAACACGTTGCCAGTGTCCGTTGCGATCACGACTGAGGGTGGCCACTCCGATGCCCAGATCTTCCATGGCCGCGGTTGCAACGGCAAGCACCATGGCCTTGAGGGGATCGCCTGCGGGAAGGATCGTGGCGTCCACCCGACCGTTCCGCACGGCAAGGGCATCGATCAGTGCTTGTACGGGGGGCGCTTTCGACAAGACCTCCGCCAAACCCTCCCGCCAGGGTCGAAAACTGATGTATTCAAAATTGATGGTCAACAAAGCCAGGTCATTGCCTTGAGGGAAAAAGGCAAGATGGTCATTGTTAAAGCCGAAGCGACCGCTCGCGAGAGGATCACCCCAGACCGCAATCAGATCGCTAACGAATCCGGGCGGCAACCGCAGCCAATCCTCAATGTCGACCCGCCTAAGGTGTCGGCGTTGTTCCGCTCCGCTCAGTCCGTCACTCGGCAGTGGCAGGGGCAGCGGGACGTTGGGGAAGGGTGCCGGTGGTGAAGCGATGGAACGGCTACTGGCGAGAGGCGCCAGAGCGCTGGCATAGCCAAAGCCTAGAAGGTGCAGCAGGATTTCCCTGCGATGCATGACGCGAAGTGACGGTTTGGTTGATCATAGCTTTGTTAGGGACTAGATCTCTTGCAAACTCCGGTTTAATGTCTGCTCAGTCTGCGATTGCTGCATGGTAAAGCGTTGTGAGATCAATTCTTTATCTCTCTCGAATCATCTCTTAATCTTTGCAGCCTCTCAACGGCTGTCGGCTTCAATCCTGGGTGCGAAGATTAGGGCATGGCGCGAGTCTTGCAGGCCTCAGCTTTCAAGTGGGCCTCAGGGCTGGCGCCAGGGCACATAGCGCATGGGCAGATCCCCCTGCCAGAGGCGCAGATTGGCGGTCTGGATCTCCGGGCGAGAAGCGCAGATCACATAGAGCGGCTGCCGGCTGCCGAGGGACACCAGGGCAAACAGACCAGGATCTTCTTTTCGGGAGGCCATGGAGCACCACCTCGCGCATGAAAGTTATGGGAAAGCGGCTGGGCGAACTGTCACGCTCGCGACGCGATCGTGGAAGGAGGATTGCTTATGGATCTGACCCGGCGCTCGGCGCCACAGGCCGGGATGCTGGCGCGCAGCAACGATCATTTTGCGCAGTTCAACCCCTCGGTCCGCGCGGCGCCGCGCGAAGGCATCACGACACCGATCGGGGAGAGGCGTGGCGAGGGGCCAGGGAGGGCGCGGAACCCTCCCCCGGGGGGGCAGACCACCGCTCCGAATCGGCTTCGGGAGGCCCATAACCTGTCGGTGCGGCGGGAGAGGCGTCCTTCAACCCCCGCGGCGACAGGCGCCGGGCGGCCGGTGATCGGTTGTTCGTCTTCGGGGCCTCACCCCCTGTCCGCACCGCCCCCCCCTCCGTTCCGGCGCGTTGTGCTGTACGGTGTAATCGATTCAGCGAATCTCCTTCAGCGGGTTTCAACCCAGACCGGCGACCTCCAAAAGATTTCTCCCCACGGCCAGCAACTTTCTCCAGGACTTTCAAAGAATCTTGCCTATACCTGTTTGTTTCATGACCATTTACGTTGGCAATCTTTCCTTCGATGCTGAAGTGGAAGATCTGCAACACCTGTTCTCCGGCTACGGCTCGGTGAGCAAGTGCAGCCTCCCCCTGGACCGCGAAACCGGCCGCAAGCGTGGTTTCGCCTTTGTGGAAATGGCTTCAACCCAGGAAGAAACCAAAGCCATTGATGATCTCCAGGGCGTGGAGTGGATGGGCCGCACCATCCGCGTCAACAAGGCCGAGCCTCGCCCCACCGGCGGTGGCGGCGGCCAGCGTTGGTGAGCCCTGCTCCTTCGAGCAGATCAACCATCCGCGTGGATCCCTGTTGATCCCGCTTCAGCCGCCCCCAACAGGGCGGTTTTTTCATGGGTCGGGCCTCGCCGTCGCCCGGGCCAGCAGGGCTCGGGTCGAGGGGTGCCGCAGACTCCAGGCCCATCCCGCCCGCTTCAGCAGTTGGATGAACCAGTAGGTGGGATCAGGAAGGATCACCGGCTGTCCCTCCTCCACGCTCAGACCCTGGCGCACGGAGCCCTGGAAGGCGTGATGCGTGTTGTGCCACCCCTCGCCGAGGGTCAGCAGGGCCACCCAACCGTTGTTGCGGCTGGCATCGACGGTGGTGAACGGCTGTTCTCCCAGAAGGTGGGACACCGAATTCACGCTTGCCACCCCATGGAACAACAGCGTGGTGCTCAGGCAGAAGGCTCCCAGCCATTCCGCTCCCCCCAACGCCCAAGACAGCGCGGCAAGGGCCAGCGGGGGCAGCACATGCAGACGATCGATCGCCCGCAGCACCGGATCCGCCTCCACCTCCGCCGGCAGCTGGTCGGGATGGAAGCCGGGAGAGAGCAGCCAACCCACCTGCGAGCGCCAGAAGCCACGCCAGCCACCCGTTGGCACGAGGGGGGTGTGGGGATCGTCGATGGTGTCGACATGGCGGTGGTGTTGGCGGTGGTGCGCCGTCCACCAGCTCGGACCCATCTGCCCGGCGGAGGCCGCCACGAGCGAGCCGATCCACCAGACCAGGCGTGGAGCCTGATAGCTCCTGTGGGCGATCAGACGGTGATAGATCGCCGTGGTGGCCAACATGCGCACCACATAAAGACCGAGAGCCCAGAACGCGGCTGCCAGCCCCAGGCCCGTGAACAGCGGCACAGCGCATCCCACGTGGGCGGACAGGATGAAGACCGGTCCAAGACCGTGAAGACAACGGAGCGTCCACCGCGGTCGCGGGGAGGGATGGGAAAGACGGCGCAGGAGAGACCCGCAAACATGCAGCTTAAACGCGTCCGCAGATCACCAGGACCACCAACAGCAGGCTGGCCAGAGCCAGGGCGGTCGCGGCTTCGGAATGGATCACTGGCGCTCCGCCCTTGGAAGCACACTCTCCCAGATCGGGGCCCCCCTCCCCGGCAGACCCCACGCTCTCCAGGCATGATCAATGCATAGACGCAGCGATGACTCTCCCTCCCCTGGTACTTGTGCATGGAATGCTGGACACCTCGGCGGTGTTCAACAGCCTTCAGCGGGAGCTCGCTGGCCGTCGGGAGCCGATCCTGATCCCCGACCTGCCGCTGCGGCTCGGACGCACCTCCATCCAGGCGGCGGCCGAGCTGCTGGGCCGCTCCATCGAGGCGGGCTTCGGGCGGGAGCAACCACTGGATCTCCTGGGGTTTTCCATGGGCGGTGTGATCGCCCGCTATTGGATCCAGCTTCTGGGTGGCCATCGCCGCACCCGGCGCTTTCTCAGCGTCGGCAGCCCCCAGCAGGGCACCCTCACCGCCCAGCCCTGGCCGGGTTGGCTGTTCAACGGCATCGGCGACCTGAAGCGGGGCAGCGCCCTGCTGGAGCGTCTCAATGGCGACCTCGATCGCCTCAGCCGGATTGAATGCCTCAGCTTTTACTCCCCCCTCGATCTGGTGGTCTTGCCCGGTTGGCGCGCCGTCCTGCCGGTGGGAGCGATCCGCATGCTGCCCGTGGCCACCCACCCTCAGCTGCTGCGGGATCCGGCGGCGATCAAACCGCTGGTGAAGGAACTGCTGCGGCCTTGAAAAGCTCGGCATCCAGGCGAGGTGGAAGCCACTAGCGTGAAGGTCTCCTGATACCAGGGGGGTGGCGATGGGTTGGTTGGCGATCTCCCTCCTGGTGCGTTGGCTTCTGGGTTGGGCCCTGGCCTTGCGCCTTCCCCTGCTGCCCCCCGGCCAGCCCCGCCAACGCCGCGCGCTCACGGTGCTGATTCCGGCGCGCAATGAGGCGCAAACCCTGCCCCATCTGCTCGCCGCCCTCGCCCATCAGCGCGTCCAGGCCGACGAGGTGATCGTGATCGACGACCATTCCAGCGACGACACGGCCGCTATCGCCCGCCAATTCGCGCAGGGATTGCCGATCAGGGTGATCCAGCCTCCGCCGCTGCCAGCCGACTGGTGCGGCAAGACCTGGGCCCTGCACCATGGCGTGCGGGCCAGTGCTGGCGAGCTGCTCCTGTTTCTCGATGCCGACACCGAACCCGGGCCGGAGTTCGTCGAGCGACTCGTGGCTCAGCACGACGCGTTGGGAGGGCTCGTGTCGGTGCAGCCCTACCACCGCACCGAGAAGCCCTACGAGCAGCTGTCGGTGTTGTTCAACCTCGTCGGCCTGATGGCCGTTCCCCTGGGTCCGGGCTGCGGGGTGGCGTTCGGGCCGGCTCTCCTCACCAGCCGTGCGGACTACGACCGCAGCGGTGGCCATGCCGCGGTGGCCGGCAAGGTGGTGGAGGACTGGTTTCTGGGCCATTGCTACGAACGGCAGGGCTTGCCCGTGAGCGCGTTCATCGGCTACGGCCAGATCGCCTATCGCATGTATCCCGGCGGGCTGGGAGACATGGTGGTCGGCTTTGACAAAAACTTCGCCACCGCCGCGGGAGAGGTGCGCTGGCCCCGGATGCTGGCGGTTCTGCTTTGGCTTTCCGGGCTGTTCTGGGCCGCCTGGTGCCTGCCGGCCGCCCTGCTGGGCTGGCCCCTGGTGGGGGATCCGGCGATCGCCCCGAACGCCCTGATCTATGCCGCCTTTGCCGTTCAGTTGCTGCTTCTCACCCGACGGGTGGGACGCTTTGGCTGGATCAGCCTGGTCATTCCCCTGCCCGTGCTGTTCTTCCTCGGGGTGTTTCTGCTGGCGATCCTCAACCTGGAGCGGGGGCGGGTGCGCTGGAAAGGCCGCAGCTTTCCCACCCGCTGATGACCGTTCAGACGCTGCTGCCGTTGATCAGCTCGGCGGCGTTCTGGCTGGCGGCCGCCCTGCTGGTGGGGCTGCTGGCCAACCAAGTTCCGCCGAGGTGGCTGGCGACCGCTGAGCGATGGCTCTCGCCTCGGATCCCCCCTCGCCACCCGGGCTGCCCCGTTGTCTCCGGGGCCCCGGGCATTCGAACCTGGAAGCACTGGATTCCCGATGCCGGCGGAGCCCTGCCGGGCGGGGTGCGGAAGGCCACCCTGGTGCGGCGGGATCCGGTGGCGCTGCGGCGGCTTGTGGTGGAAACCCGTCGGGCCGAGCTGGTGCACTGGGTGCTCTGGCCCGCGGGTCTGCTCACCGTCCTGTGGCTGCCACCCGCGGGCGTGCTGGTGAACCTGGTGTTCGCCACCGTGTTCAACCTGCCCTGCGTGCTGCTGCAACGCTTCAACCGTGGCCGCCTGCGGCGCTGCCTGGCCCGCATGGGCGCTTGAGGCCAGGGGGGGAGTCAGCCTCAGGGGCCGAGCACGGCGGCCTCAAGGTGGAGGGCCACGGCCACGCCCGGCGCCTCCGCGTGAGGAGCGATCACGAGGCGATGTTCGCCAGCCTCCACGACGAAGCGGTCGCGGTCGGAATCGAAACAGGCCAGGCGCCGCATCGGAATCGTGAGGCGGAGCGTTCGGGATTCACCCGGCTCCAGGTGCACCCGCTGGAAGGCCGCCAGGGTGCGCGACGGCCGCTCCAGCAGCCGGCCCGGCGGCTCCAGATACACCTGCACCACGTCCGCGGCGGCCATCGCGCCACAGTTGCGCACGCGGATGGCGAGCTCCACTTCCCCCTGGCGCGCCACCGCCACTGGCTGGGTGTGGGCAAAAGCGCTGTAGGAGAGTCCGAAGCCGAAGGGATGGGCCGCGGCCTGGCCCAGTCGCCCCAGTCGGCGGTAGCCATGCCAGAGGTCGTAGACCACTCGGAGGGCGCGGGGCTCGAACGGCGGCAAGTGGTCTTCGCTGACGGGGATGGCGAAGGGCAGCCGGCCCGAGGGCGACACCGCGCCGAAGAGCACCTCCGCCAGAGCGTGGCCCCCCTGCTCTCCTGGATACCAGAGCAGAAGCAACCCCGGCACCTGCTCCTCCCATTCGCGGGTGAGGATCGCGCCACCCCCCATCAGCACCACCACGGTGCGCGGGTTGGCGGCGGCGACAGCGCGGATCAGGGCCACCTGCTCGGGGGGCAGGTGGAGGGAGGTGCGATCGCCAGCGGCGAAGTCGCCGCCCTGGCGGGCGGAGGCATGGCTGGTGAGCCAGGCGATCAGGGCGGTGAACCGGTGCCACAAGGGCTTCCAACGCGGCCAGGCGGCCTGTCGCGCCAACCAGTCCGGTGGGGGGATCCGGGCCAGGATCGGCGCGATGTCGCCGGGGTGGATGTGCTCCCCCTCCAGCCGCCAGTCGAGCCCCGCCACCACCACTGCCGCGTCACAGCGGGCCGCCAGGGCCGCCGCCGTTGGCGGGTGGCGGCCGGGGTCGTGGTGGATCGGCAGCTCCGGTCGCGCTGCTTTGAGGCCTTCCAGAGGCGTCACCACCGACCCGGTTGGCGGCCGGGTGTCGGAGGAGCCGCGATCGCCCAGGTTGGCCGTCGCGGCCAGCGGGCCGATCACCGCGAGGGACGCGAGGTCGCCCAGGGGCAGCACGGGCCCCTCGTTGCGCAGCAGCACGATCGCCTGACGGGCCGCCTCGCGGGCCAGGGCCAGGTGGTCCGGGCAGCGGCGCAGGGCCGGCGGGTGGTCGCCAGCGGGAACGCGCAGCTGCTGCCGCAGTTGACGGAGCACCGCGTCGTCGATCCGCTCCATGGGCAAGCGTCCTTCCGCCAACGCCTCGCCGAGGCAACCGAGAAAGATCATGCGGAACGGCATCTCCAAGTCCTGGCCCGCCAGCAGGCCGGCCACTCCATCCCGCAGCCCGAAGATGAAATCGGTGACGACCAGGCCCTGGAAGCCCCAGCGCCGCTTGAGGATCTCGTTCAGCAGCTCGGGGTGCTCGCCGCACCAGCGGCCGTTCACCCGGTTGTAGGCGCTCATCACCGAGCCGGCGCCGGCCTCCACGCACTCCCGGAAGTGGGGCAGGTAGAGCTCATGGAGCACCCGCGTGCTGGCCTGCACATCCACCACGAAGCGGGAGCTGTCGATGGAATTGAGAGCGAAATGTTTGACGCAGGCGATGGCGTGGCGCTCCAGGCCGCGGGTCATGGCCGCGCCGAGGGCGCCCACATGGACGGGGTCTTCGCCATAGGTCTCCTGGGCGCGCCCCCAGCCGGGATGGCGCAGCAGGTTGATGCAGGCCGCCGCCACCCAGTTGGCGCCGAAGGACCTGGCCTCCCGGGCGATCGCCGCGCCGATGCGTTCCTCCAGATCGGGATTCCAGCTGGCGCCGCGGGCGATGGGTGCGGGAAAGGTGGTGGCGCCACCCTCCAGAACCACCCCGCGCGGTCCATCGACGAAGTGCAGGCCCTTGAGCCCGAGGCGGGGGAGTTGACCCGCGGGCCACGGATGGCGATGGGAGGCGTCCCGAAGGGCGATGTCAACCATCCCCGACCAGAACGCGGTATCGCCATCCAGAAGGCTCAATTTCTCCGCCGTGCTGAGCCGGGACAGGAGATGGCGTGCCTGTCGTTCCAGATCCGAGCCGTCCGGGGAGAGGGTCATGGCGGCGCGAGCCCGCGAAAGGCCCTGTCGGGGCAGGAGTCTCAACCTTAAAGGGACCCTCAGGAGGGATGGCGGGCCACGATTCCCGAGCCAGGTTTGGCCCAACTCGTGAGGACCGCTTGATCCGTGGGGGATGGAAGCCACCCGTTGGTCAGGCGGCCCCCGGGTTCAGAAGCAGAAGGGCAGAAACTGGGTGCGGCAGGCGGCATAGCCGTCCACCAAGGGACCCAGGCCGATCTGATGGGCAATGCCTGCCCCGGTGAGACCCTCGACAAGGATGCCGATGGTCAGGCCGAGCATGGCGGCGCGGCCGTTGAAGAGCTCCGCGCGCTTGAGTTGATCGAGGAGAAGGCGTTGCACCGACGGGTCGGCCGTCGAAGGAACGGGGATGGGAGTTTCTGTCATGAAGGCAGGAGGAGTGGGGGAGGCGGGTCCGCCTCGGTGGGTCAGCCCAGGCCGATCTGGGAGAGGATGCTCTGTCCGGTCAAGAGTTCGGTGGCCAGCCCGATCACGAAGCCGAGCATGGCGAGGCGACCGTTCCAGGTTTCAGCGAAAGCGACAAAACCAAAGCGGGGAGTGGGATCAGCCATGGATGTTTCAAATGGTTAAGCGCAATGTAGCTGATTGTGAAGCTTGCGGGGTGCGGTTGTCCGCCTTCGGGCTTGGCTGGCTTCCTGGGGGCTCCGCCTCCTCCCCCTGCTCGGAAAACGTCAGAACGAGCTCGCTCCGCGGCCGGTTGGCCGCGAGGTCCCGCGTGGCTGTGGAGTCAAGCGTGCTTGAGGGCCTTGGCCGCGGTGAACGGCCTGCCTGGTGATCTCACCGCGGGACAGCTCAGGCTCGCAAGCGCGTTTGAATTTGCTTGGGCCATTTGGGTTCAAGCAGGTCAAGGCAAGGGGGCGCATGTCGACCCCCTTGCGCGATCCAGCCCCCGGCCCTCAGCCCCTAAGGCGTGATCTCCACGAACTCGAACAGGATGATGTCTCCATCCTCCAGGGAATTGGCGATCGCCTGGCG
>CAYVWU010000030.1:0-9946 GCA_964455575.1 uncultured Cyanobium sp.
CGGGTGAGGGCTCCCGGAATCCCAGCCGGAGGCCTTTTCCCTCTCTAGCCCGTCTCTGCTTCGGTGGCGATGGGCGACCCTTTCCAGCAAGGTTTGGTGATAAAAAAAGCGGCAAAAAAGGCCGCCTTCAAGGACGCCCTGAACCTCCCCGCCAGACCCCTCGCCCCACGCCGCTCAGCGGCCCTCCCCACCACCAGCGCCAACGGCCACCCGGTCGTTCCTGAAGCCAGTGACTCCCGCGCGAGATTCAGCGTTCACCCGGTCAGCGCACCACCCGATTAAACGGTAGTCAAGATCACCAAAAAGTGTCAACCAAGATTGCGTTTTTCGTGGAAGTTTGTCTGCATTCAGAGGGCTGCAATCATGGCGCGTAGGTTTGTTGCCTTGCCCTCCGCTCTCCTCTGCCGTGGAGTCGTCTCCCCCCCAGTCCGCCACCACCCTCTTCCGCGAGCGGCAGATGGATGCCATCGAACTGCTGTTGCAGGATCTGGGTTCGGTTGATCCACACCTGCAACATCGCGCCGCCTTTCAATGCTGCTGCCGTGAGCTCTCGCAATTGCGGAGCGAGCTGGTGAATCTGCTGCTCTCTCGCCGACGCCTCGTCCGCGAGGAACTGGCCTCTCCGAGGCCCCCTTCAGCTCGCGGCCGCTAGGCGTTGCCGCACGAGCAGGATTTCCTCATCAATCAGTTGGCGGGCCTCCCTCAGGCTGTTGGCCTCTCCCATGGGCAGGCCACTGGCGTGGCGCACGGCATAAACCCGCCAGCCGAGACGTTTACCGGGATCCAGGCCGACGATGCAGCCCCGGTGGCGCCATTCGCCGCGGAGTGTGGCCCCGTGGAGAGCCCGTGATTCGCTGAGCATGGCCCTGTGCCGGAGGCGGAAGATCTGTGCTCAATGAAGCAACGCCGCGCCAGCGGACCAGCTGTCGTTACATGTTGCAGTCATTCCCATGGACGATTGTTTCGTTGCGCCTGAGTAGACAAGGAACAGCCGTTCTGTTCTTCATGCCCTATCAGCATTTGCTGGTGCCGAGCGATGGCACCCGGCTCTCGGACGCGGCCCTGGTCCAGGCCCTGGGCCTTGCCAAGGCCCTGGGCGCCAAGGTCACCCTGGTGCATGTGCAACCTCCCCTGCCGGTGTCCTTGATTGGCATGGGCGACATGCTCGATCCCGCCACGATCGAGAGCCTCAGCACCACCGCGGAACGCGAATCCACCCGCATCCTGGAGGAGGCCCGGGCCGTTGCCGCCGCCCGGGGGCTGGACCTCCAGGCCGAGGTCATCAAGCAGGACCTTCCCCATCGCGCGATTGTCGACGCCGCCCAGCGCCATGGCTGCGACCTCATCGTCATGGCCTCCCATGGCCGCAAGGGTCTCTCCGGCCTGCTTCTGGGCAGCGAGACCCAGCGGGTGCTGCTGCACGCCTCGGTGCCGGTTCTGGTGGTGCGATGACCGTACGGAACCCGAGCCCGGATCCGGGCCAGGATGATCCTGGCTTCAGATCGTCTTGCGGCCCGTTCCTCCCATGACCCGTGAACGTGATCCCTTCCAGATTCCCCGGGCGGGACTGGAGGCCGCACCCCTCGCCGGGCTGGCTGCCCTCAGGATCAGCACGCCCCGACCCGGACTCCCCACCCGTCAGCTGGTCACGGAGGCCACCCTGGCTGGCATGGTGGCCTACGGCGTCTACCAGGCTCTGCTGAGCGGCCTGCGCAGCGAGGGCCTGGTGCGACGCGGTGTGCTCACCCGTCCGGCCCAGGCGCGGCTGATTCTCACCACGGTGTGGGAAGCCATGAAGGAGGGGACGGCGGTGGGTTTGGCCCTCAGCCTTGTGGTGCTGGTGTTCCCCTGGCTCGCACTCCCCTTGACTGTGATGGGCGCGGTGGGGTTGGGCAAGGCCTCCATCGACCTGTTCCACGCCTTCTGGGACGGCCTCAGCCCCAGTCAGCGGGGACAGCTTCATTCCGCCGCCTATGACGCTGGCGTCAATCTCAACCGCCTGCTTGGCGGTTCTCAGGCGCACACCATCGATCTGC
The DNA here is from genome assembly GCA_964455575.1 of uncultured Cyanobium sp. Lineage (GTDB taxonomy): Bacteria > Cyanobacteriota > Cyanobacteriia > PCC-6307 > Cyanobiaceae > Cyanobium. The sequence continues at coordinate 2,037 of CAYVWU010000030.1, forward strand.
CGGAGTGAACCGGCGATCCGCCGGCGTGAACCAGTGGCCCTCCTGGTGTTCCAGATCCCGGGCGTGGCGCAGGTCCAGGGTTTGGATCCCATAGCCGAGCCTGCGGCAGGCCAGCAGCAATTCCCGCTGGCTGCGACAACGGCGCAGGCCGCGGCGCAGGGCCCCATCGGTCTCCGCTTCTTCCACGAGTCGCTGCAACTCGCTCCAGCTCATGGGATGCCCCCGGCCAGCGCTCAGCTTGACAAGGTCCGCCAAAAGGGAAAGAGGCTCCCTGCCCTCGTGAGGAAATCCCCACGCTGGGCGTGACCAACAGCCCTTGGTCACATCCGGTCACATCTTCCCCTTTCCGGGTCATGGCTGGGTCATCCGTTTCGCCCGCGACAGCGCTGGAATGAGCCTGTCTCGCCCCACCGCCGATGACCCCGCGCGCGCTCCGTGACCTGCCCTCGCCCGCCCTTCCCCTCCTGGCCTCGCGCCGCGGGGGATGGCTGCTCGCCGCCTCCCTGCTGCTCTCGGCCAATCCCGCCTTCGCCCATCCCTGGGGTCGGCCCGCCGCTCCACCGCCGCCGCCTGTGTCCTCCCCGGCCCCCTGGACCGGCGTCGCTCCCGGACGGGACACGGTGTACGACAACGATCCGGCCAGCTGGGGACCAACGGAGGCCCAGTTGGCCCAGCGCTGCAACCTCGGCCGCCTGGTGGGCGGGGTGATCGGCGGCGGGGTGGGCTACGCCAGCTCCCGCAAGGACGGCCGTGCCTGGGCCGTGCCTCTCGGCGCCCTGCTGGGATCGCAGATGGGCTGCAACGTGGGCGCGGGACGGGGAGCCGTGCCGTGGTGATGGCAAGCTGAGGGCGACGGCGTCCCTGCCTTCAAGCGGCTTTCATGCTTTTTCACATCCGTCACACCCTCACGTACACCTACGGGCGTCCGGTGTTTTTGGAGCCCACCACGCTGCGGCTGACGCCACGCCAGGACGCCAGCCAGCGGCTCCTCCGCCACCGGCTGGAGATTCTTCCCACCCCCTCAGGGAGATGCCAGGTGGTCGAGCCCGACGGCACGGACGCCACCATCGCCTGGTTCAACCACACCCATCAGGACCTGACGATCGCGATGGAGGCTCTGGTGGAGACCCTGCGCGACAACCCCTTCGACTGGATCATCACCGACCCCTCCGCCCGCACGGTGCCCGTGACCTACGCCCCGGAGCTGGCCTGTTCCCTCGCTCCCTGCCGGGCCAGCGCGGAGCTCGATCCCACGGTGGCCGCCTGGGCCCGGGCCCGGGCGGAGGAGGTGCGGGGCGACACCAGCGCCTTCCTGCTGCATCTGGCGGACCACATCCATCACGACTTTGTTCATGTCGGCCGCCTGGAGGGCGATCCCTTCTCCCCGGCGGAGACCCTCCGGGAGCGGCGCGGCGCCTGTCGGGACACGGCCATGCTTTATATCGCGGTCTGCCGCGCCGTGGGGCTGGCGGCGCGTTTCGTGAGCGGCTACTCCATGCACCACCCGCCTGAGGTCAGCGAGCACGAACTTCATGCCTGGGCGGAGGTCTACCTGCCGGGGGCCGGGTGGCGGGGGTATGACCCCAGCCTCGGCCTGGCCGTGGCCGATGGCCATGTGGCGCTGGCCGCCACGCCGGACCACCGCCTGGCGGCGCCGGTGAGCGGCCAGTTTCGCGGCACCGGCGCCACCTCCGAGATGCGTTACGACCTCACGGTGCGCGCGGCGGACTCCGTTGAGGGCCTCGGATTGGATGCCAGGGGTGAGCGGTCCTCTTCCCTGTTGTCCTGAGGGGGGCGGCCCTGTTGGGATCCTCCCTCCTCTCGACGCTTCTGGTGCTCCTGGCGGGTGTGCTGATCGCCCGTCTGAGCGCCGATCGTCTCGCTCGCTGGGCGGTGCCCGCCATCGTCCTGGAGCTGCTGGTGGGCCTGCTGCTGGGCAACACCGTGCTGCCCTTCGCGGCCGTCGCTCCGCTCAGTGGCCTCACGGAGCTGGGGGTGCTCACCCTCTTCTTTCAGGTGGGGCTGGAGGTGCGTGGCGATCTGCTGGCCTCCCGCCGGGGCGCGATTCTGCGCACCGTGGCCCTCAGCGCCCTGACGCCTTTGGCGGCCTGGTGGCCCCTGCGGGTGGGCTTCGGCCTCTCCGCCCCGGCCACCCTGCTCACCCTGGCGGCGCTCAGCGCCACGGGGACCGGGGTCACCCTGCGCCTCCTTTCCCAGCGCCGCGCCCTCTCCACCCCGACCGGGCGTCTCCTGGTGGGCGTCAGCGTGTTGGACGACCTGCCAGCCATCGCTCTGCTCACCCTGGCCACCCTGACCGGCAACAGCGCTTCAGGGGCGGGGGGCGCGGCCTGGTTCGGGGCTCCCCTGGGCCTGGCGGCCGTCGTGCTCAGCTGGTGGGGGGTGGGACTGTGGAGCCGGTATCGACCGGAACGGCCCCAGAGCGCCTTGGCCGTGCTGATTCTGTTGATCAGCTGCGCCTGGGTGGGGCAGATCAGCGGCTTGACCTCCCTGCTGGGGGCGTTGTGGGCGGGGGTTCTGCTCTCCCGTCTTCGCGGCTCAGGCGAGGAGGGCGTGAGGAGTCGGGCGGCTGAGGTCGCCACCGAGCGCACCTTTGCCCTGATCACCGAGGTGTTCCTGCCCCTGTATTTCATCAGCGTGGGCATGCGCTTGCCCCTGGCGGCGCTTCAGGATCCGCGGGCCTGGAGCCTGGCGGCGGCGCTGACGGTGCTGGCCCTGCTCAGCAAAGCCGCCTGTGCCCTGGGGGTCTGGCCGCGGGATGTGGCGGCCGGAGTGGACCGGCGGGCGGTGGTGTTCGGGTTGCTGCCACGGGGGCTGCCGGGTCTGGTGTTTGCCACCACAGCCCGGGAGGCGGGGGTGATCAGCGCCACGGTGTTTTCGGCAGTGGTGGTGATGGTGGCGATCACCACGGTGATCGGGCTGGTGTGGCTCGACCAACGCCTGGCCCAGCTGGCGTCCGCCCCGAGTCTGCCGTCCGCATGAGGTACGGCCAACCGCACGACGCTGATCCAAAAACTTCTTAAAGTTTTGTCACTAACTGGTTGCCGCATGACCCCGTCGCTCTCGCGTCAGTTCTCCACCGAGTTGCATTCCCGGGCCATTGATTCCTGCTCCGACGTGGAAGAGCTGCGCCGGGTCGCCAAAACCCTCCTCACCGCCTGGCAGCTTCAGGCCGAAATGAGCGAGCGCTATGGCGCTGAACTGCTGGGACTAAAGCGCGCCTGAAATCCTCAGCGCGCCTGAAATTCTCAGCGCGCCGGAACTCCTCGGGCTCACCCCTCCAGCGTCCAAAAGCAAACCTCGGACCTTCCACCTGAATCTTGTCCTTGAGAGGCGACGCCGTTCTCAGGATGAGCTCTGCGGGACCGGTTCGAGGTTTTCTGTTGGAGGAAGCTTGGAGGTTGGTTCTGGGGAAAAGGTTGCCATGAAAAAGGCCGACACACCGGCCGGCCTGAAGGATCAACGCTTTGGATCAGCCGAGACCAATCTGAGAAAGGATGCCTTGACCGGTGAGGAGCTCGGTGGCGAGGCCGATCACGAAACCGAGCATGGCGAGGCGGCCATTCCAGGTTTCGGCGAAAGCAACGAAACCAAAGCGGGATTCGGAAGTGGTCATTGGAGTGTGTCCAAATGTAAAGAGAGTGTAACGGGTCTTGAAGCGTGTGGGTCGGTCAGGGGGGTGCGGTTTTCCCCACGGGCTGAGCGACCACCTCCCGGCATCCGCGGATCTGGGCCACCACCACCGGGTTGAACTCGATGCTCCCCGGGCCTGTGAACAGATCGGCCCGCTGCTCCCGCAACGCCCTGGCCACCGCGTTCAACTCACTCTGGGCCTCACGCAACCGGGCCTGCTGATCGCTCCACCACAGGGCGCGCCTGTCCTCTTCCCGCTGCCGCCAGGCCTCCTGCTCCCGTTGATGGCGCAGCCAGTCAGCGTCACGGTCTTCCTGGCGAAAGCGAGCTTCCGCGGCCTCGTCCCAGGGGGGCGGGGGGGGCAGAGGCGCGTAGCTCTCCTCCTTCACCCGTGCCAGCCGGCTCTCCGCCCGCCGCAGCGCGGCCATCCGCGCCTCCAGCGCGGGGCGCTCCCGCAGACACCGCTCCTGCAGCCGTTGGCGCTCGGCGCGGCCACGGGCGTCCGCCAGCTGGCGGCGCTCCGTCGCCTGGCGGATGGATTCCTCGCGGGTGATGTTGGGGTCAGGGGGGGTGGCGGCTCTGCGGGGTGCGCAGGCCGCGAGGAGGGAGGGGAGGACCAAGGCCATCCCAACGATCAGCCAGCGACGGACCGGGGTGTGCCCCCCTGGAGTGCGAGTCTCGACGGGAGCCGAGGCCAGGCAACGATGGACGCGCCCATCCTGGAGGTGGATCTGCTGGCCTACGAGCGGGGCGGGGACAGCGTGCGTCAAGCGATCCTCCGGGAGCTCTTCCAGAGCTTGCGGACGGGTTTTGTTTATAGCAGCCACGATCTTCCGGGCGATCTCCTGGATACGGCCTACGGCATGTTGGCAGAGTTTTTCCATTCCCCCCTGGAGGTCAAACAGCGTTGGCACCGGCCGGAGGCCCACGGCCAGACCGGATACACCGGCTTGCTGGTGGAGACCGCCGCCGGGGAGGAGAAGGCGGATTGGAAGGAAATGCTCAACTGGTCCACCCCCCTGCCCCCCGATCATCCTCTGCGCCGTCGCTATCCCCTGGCTTACCCGCAGGGGGTCCTGCCGGAGGAGGTGGTGCCGGGGATCACGGCCGTGCTGCGGCGCTTCCACGACGCCATGGCCGACTTTCAACGCCGCTTTCTGCGCCTGATCGCCGTTGGGTTGGGGGCGGATGAAGCCTTGTTTGAGGAGATGGTGCGGGAGGCGCCCACCCTCACCCGGGCGCTCCGCTACCCCCCTCTGGCCTCCTCTCCCCCCGGCCATTGCTGGGCCGCCCCCCATGCGGACATCAATCTGATCACGGTTCTGCCGCGCGCCACCGGGCCTGGCTTGGAGGTGTGCGTGGAGGGGAAGTGGCAGGCGGTGGTGCCGACGGCGGATCGGCTGATCATCAACACCGGCTTGATGCTGGAGCGCTTGAGCAACGGACGGCTTCCCAGTGGCTGGCATCGGGTGAGCGCACCGGCCGGGGGGCAGGAGGAACGGATCAGTGTGGTGCAGTTCTGTCACCCTCGGCCCAGCACGATCCTGTGCCCCCTCCCCTCCTGCTGCCAGCCACCAACGCCACAGCGATTCGCTGCCATTTCCGCAGCGGATGCGCTGGAGGATGTGCTTTACCGCATCCAATTGTTGCAGCCAACCCCGGCTGCTCCGCTTTAATGGCGTCTCAGACATCCTCTGAAAATCCGTTGTACGTTGCATCTCGCCTTCGCCGGATTGACCCGCGCCCCTGGCTGCGGCAGACCCTTCCGTTCCTCCAGCGGTCCTGTTCAGAGCACCTCGCAAAGACCGATCGGACACAACGCGTGGGCGCCGCTTCGACCCCTGTGGTGGTGGGCGCGGATCCCAAGCCCAGGCAGCGGGGTGAAGCGGGTGTGCTGGCGGTGCTGCTCGGCGTGGTGCTGGTGGGACAAGCCACAGCTGGGGCCAGCGCGGCGCCGCTCAACCTGGAGTTGAATCGCCCACTGCAATTCGGTTGGTATGCGTTGCGCGTGCAGAATCCCTTCGGAACAAACTATACAGGAATAACCGCTATCAAATCATATAATCCAGCTTCAAAAGAGTTTGTCTTTCTCAATGCAAAAGGTGGTGAAGTCGTTGTGAAAGAAGAGGACATCAGCTTTATTTATTTTCGTCAGCTGCCTGAGCGTTCGGATGTGAATGTCAGAGATGGCAATATTCGCAATCTCCAGATCACTCCCTATCGTGAGTTCCTGTATAATATCAATCCTGGTAGACTCGCCATTCAAGATGGTGTTTTGTTCCTCAACACGCGCTGGCGAATCGCTGAACAGAAGCCTTTTGGTGTGAATACCAATTCCCCGGCTGCCTTGGAGGGGCTGGGTGAACAAATCGAGATTCCGCGCCGCATCCAATTGAATTATCTGGGCAATCACTACCTCGTGGAGACCGAGTTGGTCAATGTCGTGGTTGGTGATCGCCCGCTTCCCGGAGCCAGCACCGTTCCCAGGCCTGTGCCGTCCCCCTTCAGGGTGCCCACGCCATCCGTGTCGCCTGCGCCCATGTCCGTGCCCGCTCCAGCGCCACGATGACGAGTCAGGGCCGAACCCTCGGCGGAGGGTTCGGCCCGGGCAAGACCCAGCGATGACCAGCGGGTGGAGGACTGAAGAGTTGGCGGGAGTCAGCCAAAAAATTCGTCGAAGTTGTCAAAATCGACGGCTTTGAAATTGCCCGCCTGCACCTGAGCCATCAAGCGCACGAGCTGCACCCACAACGCTCCACCTGTGGCCAGCGACAAGAGAAAGGCCACCAGGATCGCCGCGCCCGGCGCAAAGCCGAACACTTGCAGGCTGCCACCGATGAACAGCGTGATTCCCAGCAGCAACCCGATCCACGGCAGCACCGTCTGCATGCGTGCCAGGGGCAGCAACGGCAGTCGATCTTGTTTCCAATCGTCCAGGCGCTGTTGCACCAGCTTGCTGAAGGTGAGCCCGCAAAGGATGCCAATGGCCAGACCTACCCCCGCCAGGAGGTAGGGAGGCTGGGTGAAGGTGGCGTAAGGAAGCATCAGGATGTCGAGCTCCTCAAGGTCCGTTCCGCTGCCGCCGCCCAACACCTCCGTCACCTCAAACGCCTCCTGTGGCGCCATGGTCAGGACAAGCGGAAGAGAAGGGAGCACGACAGGGGAAGCCAACCATGGCGAACCCTAGGTCCCTTGCTCGGCATTGCGGGCATTCCGCAGGCAACCCCTCTTCACTCGGACGGCGTCCTGCCGGCAGCGCGGCCCGGCGCGGGCCGTGATCTGAAGGCGCAACCGCAACAGCTCCGCGCAACACCGGCGTTGGGAACCTTTGAAAATTGTGCAGGTTCAGGCGAGTGCTGGTTAAATCAGATCAAACGCCACTGTTGTATGAGCGTGCTCGAAGTCATGAACCTGCCGAGTGTCTTCAGGAAGCCGGTGCGAATAACAATTACCTTGCCCCATAACATTTATCAACATCTGAAGAACAGAAGTGATGACGAGGGTCGTTCTTTGTCTAACCTCGCCGCCTATCTGATTGAAAAATCATTGGATTGATTGGTCTTGGCGGTCAGGGATGGAGTGGTCTAGGCGGCCAGGGGATTCAGTCGGCTGAGAACCCCTGTGGCCAGCTTGCCAAGGGAAAAATGCTGAGCGATGAGGTTGATCAATGCAGTCACGTCATCGGTGTGCAGCTTGTTCTCAGCGACGAGGCTGAGCAAAAAACGCTGCCTGAGTCCACTCCCATCCGGCCCAAAGAGAAGGCGCAAGCCATCGCGTGCCACGGGCAGGAGGTCCTGGCCGCCAGGCAGGTCGGTTTCGACGACGCTGAGCAGATTGCTCAGTCGCTCCAGCCGCAGCCTGCCGTTTTCATCAAAGATCACCTCCAGCAGTTTTTCGCGCATCTCAGCCGTGTCCCCCGCCAGCAGGCGCCGGGCAACATAGGGATAGGCCACCTGCAGGATGCGGAAATCGGGATCCAGGCGCAGGGCCAAACCCTCCTGGCTCACCACGGCCCGGATGATCAGCGCAAACCGCGCCGGAACCCGGAAGGGATAGTCATACATCAACTCCGAAAATCTGTCCGTGATCGACTTGAAGTTGAAGCTGCCCACATTTTTGCCGATCGCCTGACCCAAAACACTTTCCAGGGCGGGGATGATGGGCTCGAGATCCGCCTGGGGATGAAGAAAGCCAAGGGCCTGGAAGTCTCTGGCGAGGGCCTGAAAGTCACGGTTGATCAGATGGACCACCGCGCCGGT
>CAYVWU010000030.1:9956-18185 GCA_964455575.1 uncultured Cyanobium sp.
GGTGAGGGTGAGGCGATCGGCCTCACTCAAGGCATCCATCATGCCGAAATCCACATAGGCCATGTGCCCCAGGCCATTGGTGACGCCGGGAAGGGCAAACAAATTGCCAGGATGTGGATCGGCGTGGAAGTAGCCAAACTCCAGTAATTGCCGCAATCCTGAGATCACGCCGGTGCGAATCAGAGAGGCTGGATCGAGATGATGTGCTTCCAATTCTCGCCGGTTGGCCATCTTCACCCCATTGATCCAGGTCGTCGTCAACACCCTTCGGCTGGAGAGATCCTTTTCGACTTCGGGAACGGTGACTTCGGGATGGTCCGCGAAAAGCTGGGCAAAATATTCGGCATTAGCCGCTTCTTTGCGATAATCAATTTCATCGAACAAGCTGCGGCCAAATTCATCGATGATCGTGCCCAGCCCGAAGCCCAGATTCAGGGGCAAAAACGGTGCGCACAAGATGGCCAGCAAGCGGATGATCGCCAGGTCGCGCCGCAGGATCAGCGGCAGATTCGGCCGTTGCACCTTCACGGCCACCCAGCGTCCGTCCTTCAGGCGGGCGCGATAGACCTGGCCCAGGCTGGCCGCGGCCATCGGATAACTGGGGAATTCCGCAAAGACATCGCTCAGTTGCACCCCCAATTCCGTGGTGATGGTCTGTCGGGCGATCGCGCAGGGAAACGGGGGGAGATCGTCCTGCAGGCGGGAGAGTTCTTCCAGCCAGTCCCGTCGCACCAGGTCGGGGCGGGTGGAGAGCGCCTGGCCCACCTTGATGAAGCACGGGCCGAGCGCGGTGAGGCTGGTGAGTATGCGCCGCGCCAGGCGCTGCTGCACTTTGGGGTCGGAGCTGTTGCCCTGCGCCACGATTTCGATCGCCAGCCGGCCCAGGGTGAGCAGCACAACGAGCAGGCGGCTGATCAGAATCCAGGGCCTCAGCAACAACCAGCGGAGGTGGCGATCGGGTTCGTAGAGGAGATTCGGATCGCTGGGGGCAGGGTCGGAAAAGGTCAGGGATCCGCGATCGGCTGGGCAGACTTTAGAAAGTTCCCCCCGCCCCCATGGGTCCATCCGCCGCGGGCGCCGGGCCCTCCGCTCCCCTTCTCTCCCTTCTGCGGGCGGCAGTGCCCCTGGCCTTTCATCTGCCCGCCCACGGCCGTGGCCGCGCCTTGCCAGGCCCCCTGCGCCGGCTCCTGCGGCTCACCCCCGGCGTGTGGGATTGCCCGGAACTCCCCGACTGGGGGGGGCCTCTGCTCGCTGATGGCGCTGTGGCCGAGGCCCAGCGCCGCTGCGCGGCCCTGCTGGGGGCCCGCGCCTGCTGGTTCGGCGTCAACGGCGCCTCGGGCCTGCTGCAGGCCGCCCTGCTGGCGCTGGCTCCGCCTGGCGCCCGGGTGCTGCTGCCGCGCAACCTCCACCGCAGCCTGCTCCATGGCTGTCTGCTGGGGGGTGTGGACCCTCTTCTCTATTCCCTTCCCTTTGATGCGGCCACGGGTCTCTGGCAGCCCCCCACCCCGGACCACCTGGAGCTCGTGCTGGAGGAGGCCCTGTCCCAGGGGCCGGTGGCGGCCCTCGTGCTCCTCGATCCCACCTACCAGGGGCAGCGGGCCGCGCTGGCTCCCCTGGTGGCCCGCGCCCATGGCCGCGGCGTTCCCGTGCTCGTCGACCAGGCCCATGGCCGCGGGGAGGCCTTGGCGGCGGGGGCGGACCTGGTGGTGCTGTCACCCCAGAAGTCGGGCGGCGGCCTGGCCCAGGGCGCGGCGCTGCTCAGCCAGGGGGAGCGCATCGAGGAGGAGGCCCTGGCCCGCAGCCTGCTCTGGCTGCAGACCTCCAGCCCCAGCGCTCTGTTGCTCGCCTCCACGGCGGCGGCCCTGGAGCAGATGGTGTCCCCCGCGGGACAGGCCCAGAGGCGCCGGGCGGAAGCCCGTGCCGATCGACTCGCCCGCGAGCTGACCCGGCGGGGGTTGCCCCTGGTGGCCACGGCGGATCCCCTGCGCCTGCTTCTGCACTGCGGCGCCTTGGGGATCAATGGCCTGAGGGCGGACGCCTGGTTGCTGGAGCGCGGGGTGGTGGTGGAGCTGCCCGAACCCGCCGTGCTTCTGTTCTGCCTTGGCCTGGCCCCTCCCCGCGCCATGGAGCGGCGGTTGGCCGGTCTGCTGGAGGAGATGCGCCAGGCCCTGGGGGGACCGCCGCTGCCCCCGCAGACCGCGCCCCCGGTACCGCTGGTGGGAGGTTTGGCCCTGGCGATCGGGGCGGCCTGGCGGGCCCCGGGCGAGCTGGTTCCCCTGGCGGAGGCGGTGGGGAGGATCGCCGCCGAGCCGCTCGTTCCCTACCCCCCGGGCATCCCCTTGCTGGTGCCAGGAGAGCGGATCGACGCGGCGCGGGCCCGCTGGCTCCAGGAGCAGCGGCGCCTTTGGCCCGGCCAGATCACTGATACGGTGAGGGTCGTGGCCGACCGTCCTGGGCCTGTTGGTGACCCCTGCCCGTGAGCCAGCCAAGCGCCTTTCACTGGGATTTCGTCACCCCGGGTCTGCCGGACGGGGTGTTTCAAGACGCGCCGGGCTTCAGTCCCACGCCGATGGAGCTGCGGGTGATCCTCCTGGCCCATCTGCGCCCCAGCTCCGATTCCCTGGTGTGGGATGTGGGGGGCGGCACCGGCGCCCTCGCCCTGGAGATCGCCCGGCTGATGCCCCAGGGCGTGGTGCACACCCTGGAGCGGGACCCCGACGCGATCGATCTGCTGGAGCGCAACCGTCGGCGTTTTGGCATCGGCAACCTGCACATTCACTCCGGCATGGCCCCGGATGACCTGGCGTTGCTGCCCCCCCACCCCGATCGGGTGCTGCTGGAGGTGGCGCGCTCCCTGGGGGACACCCTCACGGCGGTGTGGGACGCCCTGGCGGAACGCGGCCGCCTGGTCATCAGCACCATGAGCCTGGAGGGGTTGGTCGATGCCATGGAGCGATTGGAGCGCTTGGAGGCTCGCGACGTTCAGGTGATTCAGGCCACCGTGCACCGCATGCAACGGCGGGGGGCCCAGGCCAAGTTGGCGGCGGCCGAACCGCTGTTCGTGATCGCCGCCGAGCGATGAGCGGGATCCCCACCCCCCGCAACCGCACCTCCCTGGCCCGTTTGGCCAGCGGCTGGGCGGCCGGCGGTCTCGGCGCGCTGATCATCGTGCTGGGTGGCTGGTGGTTCACCGTGGCGGTGGGGCTGATCGTGCACCTGGGCCTGCTGGAGTTTTTCCGCATGGCCCGCTTCAAGGGCATGCGCCCCGCCGCGCGCACCACCCTGGTGGCTGTGCAGTTGCTCCTGGCCTCCACCATGATGGCCACCTCCAACCACTGGCCCGCGGGCGATCAGGTGGGGGATGTGGCGGCGGCGGTGCTGCCCGCCTCGGGAGCGGTGATCTGTGGCTGGCTCCTCCTGCAACCCCTCACGGGCACCATCGCCGACATCGCGGCCTCGATCTTCGGGCTGTTCTATCTGGGCTTTCTTCCCAGCCACTGGATCAAGCTGCGGGCCATCACCGATCCGGCCCTCGCTCCCCGGTTGACGGGCTCCATCGCAGGCCTGGGCTGGCCCTGGACCTCCGGACTGGCCCTCACCCTGCTGGCCGCGACGCTCATCGTCGCCACAGACATCGGCTCCTACGGGATCGGTCGCCGCTGGGGACGACGCCCCCTCTCCCCGATCTCTCCGGGCAAGACGATCGAGGGCGCCCTCGGCGGCGTGGGGTGCGCCGCCCTGGTGGGGGCGGTGGGGGGGGTGTTGCTCGGCTGGCGGATGGGCTGGTTGCTCGGCGCCTTGCTCGGGGTGGTGGTGGCGGTGTTCGCCGTCGTCGGCGACCTCACCGAGTCGATGATGAAGCGGGACGCCGGCGTGAAGGACTCAGGGGATGCCATCCCGGGCCATGGCGGCATCCTCGATCGGATCGACAGCTATCTGTTCGTGCCGGCGGTGGTGTATTCCCTTGTCACTCTGGTCCTGCCCCTTTCGCAGCGGCTCTGACGGTCAGGGGCGCACCAGGGCCTCCCCCGCCAGCTCCAATCGCCCCGCGCGCACCTCTGCCCGCTCCAGGGTGATGGCCGGGTCCATGGGCAACGGCAACACGGGGCGGCCATCCAGCGGATGGACCCCCAACCCCTCGGGGGTGAGCACCAGGCGTGATTCCACCTCGGCGAGCCCATGGGGCGCCCTGGCCTGAACGATGAGGCTGTCGTCCCGCAGCCGCACCGACTCCAGGGGGGTCACCCCCAGAAGCTGTTCACCCAGGAGATCCCCCAGCTCCCGCCAGGCGGATGTCGTCAGGGAGCGGTTGAGCCCCTCGCCCGTGAAGTGCACGGCCCCGCGCACGCGGAAGGGATGGTCGAGCCGCAGGCTCTGACCCCGCAGCAGGCCTCCCGTCCGCACCTGGATGGCGTCGCTGCGCAGCTCGACCCACTCCAGGCTGAGGTTCTCAAACACCACCTGCCGCGCCTGGACCCGCACGCCCCGCAGGTGGCCGCGGAGCAGTTCCCCCATGGAGCCGTCGAGGTGGATCTCGATGGTTTGCGCGGCCTGGCAGCGCTGGCGCAGCCAGAGTTCCAGGCCGCGGGCCACAAGGCCCAGCAGGGGCCCCCCGGATTGCCCCCCCCCTGAGGGATCCTCCCCGGAGGTCTCCCCCGCGGACGTCGGGTCCCCGGGCATGCGGTCAGCGTCAGGCATGGACAGGCGGGAGGGAGAGGGACGGGCCGCTTAAGCCCCCCTCCTATCACCCCGTCGTCGCCAGGGCGATGGTGGACTCCAGCAGAGCGCGATGGAGGCGCTCCAGGCGTCGGCCATTCACCCCCAGGTCGGAGTCGCCCAGGCGGCTCTGGGAGCGGGCCTGGAGTTGGTGGCGCGGGATGTCGGCGAACAGTTCCAGGTCGTCCACGAAGCCCAGCAGGCGGCTGGTCACCGTGGCGTGGAGGTAGCTCTCGCGGGTGTCCACCACCTGCACCCCCTCAAGGGCGAGCACGCTTGGGAGCAGAGCCGCCAGGGCGCCCTGGGGATCCTCCGCCGGCCAACTGGCCCAGGCGCAGTGGGCGGGGGAGCGGCAAGGGGTCAACCCGCTGGCGCCCACCCCCAGATCCGCTGGCACAGGACCCTCCAGGTGCAACAAGGCCGCCGTGGCCATCGGCGCCGAGGGTCCGAGGAGACACCCGAGGACAAGAAGGAGGGCCAACGCTTGGCCGAGGATCCCTGTCCAGGGCCGACGACTACGGCGTCCCTCGCCCGCCCGTTGGCCTCGCGCCCGGACGGACAGCGTCGCCAAGGGGCGTTCAGGGCTGGGGGGTGGGGGTGAGAGGGGGAGCGGGGGCATGGACCTGGCGCCAGTGATCACGCACCAGTTTGGGCTGGTCGAGATGGGGCAGATGGCCGCAGTCGGGCAGGCAGAGGAGGGACTCGCCGAACAGGGCCTCCGCCACGCGCCGCCCGGAGGGTCCGAGAACCCGATCCCGCTCTCCCCAGAGGACGCTGATGGGGAGGTCAGGCAGGGGGGCGCCGCAGCCGGCGAAGCCGCCGGAGCCGGCAAACTTGGCCAGGGATTCCGCCCAGCCGGGCGCCTGCAGGTGCCAGGAGGCGATCTCGTCTTCGGCGGGGCCGACGCGCTTCTGGGGATCCGCGAGGGCGGTGCGGGTCAAACCGCGGCGCACCCAGGGCAGGGAGAGAAAGCGCACGCCGAGGGCGGCGAGGGGGGCCGGCAGGCCCCGGGCCTGGCCGTCGAGGCCGGCGGGGTCCAGCAGCAGCAAGCGGTGGATCCGCTCGGGGCGCCGCCGGGCCAGCGCCAAGGCCACGGCCCCGCCCATGGAGGCGCCGATCACGCCAATCGGAGCCGGGCCCCCGTCGGAGGAGGGCGGCAGGGGGAGGGCGCTCGGCAGGACGGCCAGCAGGGCTTCGAGGTGGGCCAGAACCCGATCGGGGCCGTAGGTGGCCCCGTCGGGGCGCGGGGTGAAGCCGAAGCCGTGGAGGTCTGGTATCACCAGGGTGTGGTCCTCCGCCAGGAGGGGGGCCAGCCGACGGAATTCCAGAAAGGAGCTGTCAAAGCCATGCAGCATCAGCAGCGGTGGCCCTTCGCCGGTCACCACCACGGGCCAGGGCGCCCGGGAGCTGGTCTCCAGATCGGGGAGGGTCCACCAGCGCATCTGGGCGGCGAGCTGGCGGCCCTGGGGGTCCTGAAGGGAGGTGGCCGCTTGGCGGACCAGCGCTTCCGCCGTGGGTGGAACCGTCATCCCGCGGCCACGGGCTGGCTGGTGGTGTTGACCAGGGCGGCCAGCAGGTCGTGGGGATCGACGGCAAAGGGCAGGTGGTGCAGGTCGGAGCCGTCCCGGCAGGCATGGACACAGACGCTCAGGAGGTCCTGCAGGCTGGCGTCGAGCAGTCCCAGATCAGCCAGGTCGCAGGGAAGGCCCAGGGAGCGGAAGAAGCCCAGGAGCTGCTGGCGGGCCTGCCCGGCGAGGCGATTGCCTCCCAGCACCTCCTCCAGGCGCAACTGCACCAGGATGCCGAATCCCACCTTCTCCCCGTGGAGATGGGGGTGGGTGGCCGGCAGCTGGGTGAGGCCGTTGTGCACGGCATGGGCGGCCACGGTGCGGCACCTGGCGCCGCCGAGGCCGCCGATGAGCCCAGCGGTCAGGGCCGCCCCCTCCGCCACGCGCACCCAGGCTTCGGAGCCGGGATCAGCCACGGCCTCCTGGCCATCCAAGAGCATCTGATCGCGGAGGAGGCGGGCCTGTTGCACGGCTTGCTGCACGAGACCGTCGGTGCTCTGGGCGCTGCTCACCGAGGCTTCGTACCACTTGGCCATCGCGTCCGCGATGCCGCTGACCAGGGTGCGGGGCGGCGCCTGACGCACCAGCGCGTGGTCGAACACCAGCAGGTCCGGGCAGCGGGCGAGGCTGACATCACCGAGGAAGGCGCCGGTTGGGGTGTAAAGATTGCTCAAGGCTGTCCAGCCCGCGCAGGTGGCCGCGCTGGTGGGAACGGTGACGCAGGGAAGGCCGAGCCGATGGGCGAGAAGCTTGCCGGCGTCCAGCACCTTTCCTCCCCCCATGGCAATGATCAGGTCACAGGGGGTGGCGTCGCCCGCGTCGCTGTCGCCGTTTCGGGCCGCGGCGCTCAATCGTTGCAGATCCTCTTCACAGCAATCGTGGTGAAGCTCAGCGGGCTGAACGTTGCCTTGCGCGTCTTCGAGGCGGGCCTGGAGCTGCCGCCGCAGGGCCTGGGTGGCGCCACTGCGACCGAGCAGCATCGGCCTGCGGCCCAGCCCGGCGATGACCTCCAAGGCGGCAGGCCAGACCTCCGAGCCCCGCAGCACCAGGCGGGGAGCAATGGCGTGGCTGATCACGGCCGAGGACATGACAAGCGAGCGTGCGGCAGAACCTTCAGCGTAGGAACAACCGTGCCGGGCCTGCACCGGGCGCGCTTGCGCTCCCTCGCCAAGGCCGCCAGAGCAAGCGGACAAAAAAACCAGCAGAGAGGAGCGAACCTCGTCTGCTGGATGCAAGAGGGTAAAGGCTGATGTTCAGCCTTTACCGATGCCAGTGAGGCTTCAGGCGGAGACGCCAGCCAGCTCAGGAAGGCTGGGTGCGGCATCCTGTTTACGGATCACCACTTGTTTCTGGTCATTCACGTCCACGAGGGCTTGATCCCCCTCGCCAAGGCGGCCGGAGAGGAACTCTTCCGCCAGCGAGTCTTCCAGAAGGCGCATCACAGCACGCCGCAGGGGACGGGCGCCGTAACTGGGGTTGTAACCCTCTTCCACAAGACGCTCCTTGAACGCTTCGGTGACGGACAACTGGATTCCCTTTTCCCGCATGCGTCCGAAGACCTCCTTCAACATGATTTCGGCGATGTGCTTGACCTCATCGCGGGTCAGTTGACGGAAGACAATGATCTCATCCAAGCGGTTGAGAAATTCCGGGCGGAAGTATTGCTTCAGTTCCTCGTTGACCAAGGAACGGATGCGGTTGTACTGGGTTTCCTCAGCGTCGCCGCCACCGAATTCAAAGCCGAGGCCACCACCGCCTTTCTCGATCACCTTCGAGCCGATGTTGGAGGTCATGATCACGAGGGTGTTCTTGAAGTCCACCGTGCGACCCTTGGAATCGGTGAGACGACCGTCCTCCAGCAACTGGAGAAGCAGGTTGAACACATCGGGGTGGGCCTTCTCGATTTCATCGAGCAACACCACCGTGTAGGGGCGACGGCGAACCG
>CAYVWU010000031.1:0-4146 GCA_964455575.1 uncultured Cyanobium sp.
CCCCGACACTCAGAACCGGAATCTGATGCTCTATCCAACTGAGCTACATGCCCATTCTCAGGCCTTGGCCTGAACCGGTAGCTTACCCCCTGGCCGCCCCGGCTGACCATGCGGCTGCAGCGCTTGGAACTCCGCCAGTTCCGCAACATGGAGGGCCTGCAGCTGTGGCTGCAGGAACCTCGCCTGATCGTGGTGGGCGCCAACGGGGAAGGGAAGTCGAACCTGCTGGAGAGCGTGGAACTGCTGACCAGCCTTCGCTCCCATCGCTGCGGCAGCGACAGGGATCTCATCCGGCAGGGCCACCCGACGAGCCACATTCGCGGCACCACCGTGGAGGGGGACGAGTTGGACCTTCACCTCCGGCGCGTCGGCGGGCGCCAAGCCCTGCGCAACGGCAAGACGCTCGATCGTCAGGCGGATCTGCTGGGAAGCCTCCGCAGTGTGGGTTTCAGCGCCTTGGACCTGGCGCTGGTGCGGGGTGAGCCGGCTCTGCGACGGCAGTGGCTGGATCGGGTGGTGATGCAGCTGGAGCCGGTGTACGACACCGTGCTGCGCCACTACGGGAGGGTGCTGCGCCAGCGGGCCCAGCTCGTGCGGCGCCGTTGGACCCAGGACCCGTTGCTGGATGCCTTCGACACCCAGCTGGCGGCGCTGGGAACCCGCCTCCACCGCCGCCGACTGCGGGCCCTGCAACGCCTGGCCCCCCTGGCGAGCCGCTGGCAGGAGCGGTTGGGCGGAGGGGGCGAATCCCTGGCCCTCGGCTACTTGAGTGGCACCCCCCTTCCCCAGGGGGCTGGCGCCGCGGGCCTCACCGACGTCACGGTGGAGGAAAGCACCTGGCGGTTGGCCCTGGAGACCCAGTTGCGCGAACAGCGCAGTGAGGAGGAACGGCTGGGGCAGTGCCTGGTGGGCCCCCATCGCGATGATGTGGCCATGCTGCTGGGCGAGCTGCCCGCTCGACGCTACGGATCGTCGGGGCAGCAGCGAACCCTTGTGTTGGCCCTGAAATTGGCGGAGGTGGAGCTCGTCACCGCCGTGGTGGGGGCGCCACCGTTGTTGTTGCTCGACGACGTGCTGGCGGAACTGGACCCACGGAGGCAGCAGCTCCTGCTGGAGGCCGTGGGGGAGGGGCATCAGTGCCTCGTGAGCGCCACCCATGTGGAGATGTTCAGTCGCGGCTGGAGTCGCCGGGCTCAGGTGGTGGCCATGCGCGGGGGCAGGCTGGAGGCCACAGCCTGAAACGGTGCGGAGCCCGCAACGGATCGTCGCCTGAACTGGCAGACCAGCGGATCAGACCCTAAGGTGGGAAGCTGTTGTCTTTCAGACCCTGATGAATCAGAGCCTGTCCTGCCTGCATCCCAACCCGGGATGGGGCGAGGCCTCCACCCCTCTCCCCGCCTCCGAGTCCCCCGCGCCACCCAGTAGCGAAACGGTTGGCAAACACTGCATTCTCGAGCTTTACGACTGTGACAGTGCCAAGCTCGACGACGAGTCTTTCCTCAGGACCACCATCACAAGCGCGGCGCAACGTGCTGGTGCCACCCTGTTGCAACTGATCACCCACCGCTTCGATCCGCAGGGGGTGACTGGTCTTGCTTTGTTGGCCGAATCCCATATCTCCATACATACCTGGCCGGAATCCGGCTACGCGGCGGTGGATGTGTTCACCTGCGGTGACCACACCATGCCGGAACGGGCCTGCCACGTCCTGTGCACCGCCCTGGGAGCGTCCCGCCACAAGCTCACCAGCTTTCGGCGGGAGACCCCCATGGGCGTGGGACAAGGCGAGAGGGAACCCCATCTGGTCAGCCTCTGAAGCGCCACCGGCCCGTTCTGGAGCCGATCGCACCCGAACCCCAGGCCTGCTGCCGACGCTCCCGCGTCTGGCCACAGGCCTGGGTTTTTGTCTGGACTGAGGACTTGCTGCCTCGGCCACTGATCATCCCGATGGCGAAGGCTCGTGATCCGTGCTAGAGGACTCCTCGCCCGAGGGTCTGGGTGTTGTGCGGGTCAGCCAGATCCCGATTGAGCTTGCCGCTCACCAATCCCTCCAGATCCAGAGCGACCGCGTGGAAGCCCAGGCCGAGGAAGGCCTCAACGAGGTCCTGACGCAGACTTCCCCGAGCCAGACGCTCGCACAGCGGCGCCAGGGAGGCGGTGGGGACCTCCACCCGTGCCGTTTCCCCATGGCTGCGCACCCGAACCTCGACCAACCCCCGGGTTCGCAACCAGTCCTCCGCCGCACTCACCCGTCGCAGCCGCGCCGCCGTGATGCTCTCCCCGTAGGGAAACCGCGACGCCAGGCAGGGCTGGGCCGGCTTTTCCCACCACGGCAGCCCCAGAGCCCTGGAGAGCTGGCGCACCCCCGCTTTGTCGACCCCCGCCTCCGCCAGAAGGGAACGCACATCGTGTTCCCGCGCGGCCCGCAGGCCAGGCCGATGGTCCTGCAGGTCGTCCAGGTTGACCCCATCGAGCACCTGGGCCGCCCCGGCTTCCGCCTTGATGCGCGCCAGCAGGCCATGGAGTTCACGCTTGCAGGCGTAGCAGCGATCCGGTGGGTTGCTGGTATAGGCGGGATCGTTCAGCTCCGCCGTGGGGATTTCCCGATGGCGCAACCCCAGCCAGCGGGCCTGGTCACGGGCCTCCGAAAGGAGGTGGGGGGCAAGGGCGGGGGACACGCCCGTCACCGCCAGGGCGCCCTCCCCGAGCCGCTCCGCGGCCAGAGCCGCCACCAAGGAGGAATCCACCCCGCCGGAGTAGGCCACCACGACCTGACCGAGGTCATCCAAGGCCAGACGCAGGGCAGCGAGCGACTCCGCCAGAGGGTCGGGCAGCACTTCGAGGAGGGTGAGAGTGGGTTTCGCCGCCATCCGTTCCAGAGATCCCCTGGTGTCGAGGCATCCTGGCAAGGCGTCCCGGAGGCTGGGGCAGGGGATGACTTCTCAGTAGCATCCACACCCCTGGCCAGGCCCATGACCCCGCCGAACCACAGCCAAACCAGCCAACGGGGCACAGGGCGAGGCATCGGCATTCGCACGGCGCGGGGCCAGGACGAACGCGCCCATGGCCAGCTGCATGTGTATGACGGGGAGGGCAAAGGCAAGAGCCAGGCGGCTCTCGGGGTGGTGCTGCGCACCATCGGGCTGGGGATCTGCGAACAGAAGCGCACCCGGGTGCTGCTGCTCCGCTTCCTGAAAGGCCCGGGACGCTCGTATGACGAGGATGCAGCCATTGAGGCGCTGCAGCAGGGATTTCCCCACCTGATTGACCAGGTGCGGACGGGACGCGGCGAATTTTTCACCGCCAGCGAGGCCACGCCCTTCGATCGGATGGAAGCCCAGCGTGGCTGGGACATCGCCAAGGGGGCCCTGGCCAGCAATCTCTATTCCGTCGTCGTGCTGGATGAGCTCAATCCCGTCTTGGATTTGGGCCTGCTGGATACCGACGAGGTGGTGCGCACCCTGGCCACCAAGCCGCCGGGAATGGAGGTGATCTGCACCGGACGAGGCGCGCCGCCGGCCCTGGTGCAACTGGCGGATCTGCACTCCGAAATGCGCGCCCACACCGTCGAGGCTCCCGGCATGCAGGGCATCGAGATCTATACCGGTGAAGGCAAGGGGAAGAGCACCAGCGCCCTGGGGAAGGCGTTGCAGGCGATCGGCAGGGGCATCAGCCAGGACAAGAGTCACCGGGTATTGATTCTTCAGTGGCTGAAGGGGGGGAATGGCTACACAGAAGATGCGGCCATCGCCGCCCTGAGAGAGAGCTATCCCCACCTTGTGGATCACTTGCGCAGCGGTCGCGATGCGATTGTCTGGCGCGGTCAACAACAGCCGATCGACTACGTGGAAGCCGAACGGGCCTGGGAGATTGCGCGGGCAGCCATCGCCAGCGGTCTCTATAAAACCGTCATTCTGGATGAGCTGAACCCCACGGTGGATCTTGAGCTGCTGCCCGTGGAGCCGATCGTCCAGACCCTCCTGCGCAAGCCTGCGGAAACGGAGGTGATCATCACGGGCCGCTGCAAAAGTCGCCCCGATTACTTCAATCTCGCTGGCGTCCATTCCGAGATGGTCTGCCACAAGCACTACGCCGAGCGCGGTGTCGACCTCAAACGCGGCGTGGACTATTGAGCCACCCAAGGCC
>CAYVWU010000031.1:4246-18106 GCA_964455575.1 uncultured Cyanobium sp.
TTGTGGGCAAACCAAGGCCTTGTGGGCAAACCAAGGCCTTGTGGGCAAACCAAGGCCTTGTGGGCAAACCAAGGGTTCAGCGGCGGACGCTGTCCGCCGCTGCTGAGCTCAATAACGGGCGACGCTCGGATCCACCTCCTCACTCCACGCCTGAATGCCACCCGTCACATTGACGCCCTCGATGCCATGGCGTTGAAGGGCGATCAACGCCTTCGCGGAGCGCCCCCCCATCTTGCAGTGCACATACAGCGTCTTGCCTTCAGCCAGCTGGCGCACCTCTTCGATGGCCTCGCCACTCTCGATGCGATGGAGGGGGATCAGCACGGCACCGGGGATCGTGGCGATCTCCGCCTCGGGAGGGTTGCGCACATCGAGCAGCACCAGCCTGTCCGCCTCCTCTTCCAGCAAGGTCTTCAGTTGTTGGACGGTGATCGCATCCACGGCGGCTGCCTCCTCCTGGCCGGGGGCGGTGCCAGCCACCCCACAGAACTCCTGATAGTCAATCAGCCGATCGATCGCTGGTCGCGCCGGGTCGGGACGCAGACGCAGCTCGCGGAAGGACATCTTGAGGGCATCAAACAGGAGCAGGCGACCGCTGAGGGTGGTGCCGATCCCGGTGAGGATCTTCACGGTCTCGGTGGCCTGGATCACGCCGATGATCCCGGGCAACACCCCCACCACGCCACCCTCGGCGCAGGAGGGCACCAGCCCCGGCGGAGGGGGCTCGGGGAAGAGGTCGCGATAGTTGGGCCCACCCTCGTGGTTGAAGACCGTGGCCTGTCCCTCAAAGCGGAAGATCGATCCGTAGACATTGGGCTTGCCCAGCAGCACGCAGGCGTCGTTCACCAGGTAGCGCGTGGGGAAGTTGTCGGTGCCATCGCAGATCACGTCGTACGAGGCCATGATCTCCAGGGCGTTCTCGCTGGTGAGCGCCGTGCTGTGGAGCTCCACCTGGCAATGGGGGTTGATCTCCAGGATGCGATGCCGCGCCGATTCGATCTTGGGTTTGCCGACCCAGCTGGTGCCGTGGATCACCTGGCGCTGCAGGTTGCTGGCATCCACCACATCGAAATCCACGATGCCCAGCCGGCCGACGCCAGCGGCGGCCAGGTAGAGAAGCAGCGGGGAGCCCAAGCCGCCGGTGCCCACGCAGAGCACGGAGGCGGCCTTGAGTCGCTTCTGCCCCTCCAGGCCGATCTCCGGCAGGATCAGGTGGCGGGAAAAGCGAGCCACCTCATCGGGGCTCAGCTGAACGCCGGTGGTGTCAGGAGGGAGCATGGGGACGGGTCCCGCGGGAAACCTGGGAATCCTCCATTCTCCACATGAGGCGGCGCGGCTGGCCTTCCTCCGGCAACCACCAGCAGGCCAGCTCGGCGACACCCTGGATCACCAGCAGCGCCGGGGGAACGGCCAGGGCGCGATCCGTGGCGGACGGCACAGCCTCGCCCCCGGGATGGCTGTGCAGCGACCCCAACACCTCCCAGCCGCGCTGCCGCGCCCGCTTCTGCGCCAGCAACTGCTCCCGGGGATCGATGGTGAAACGGCGCCGGCGGTCCTCGGCCGGAGTCCAGATGTTGCGACAGGGCCAGACGAGGTCCACCCGCCAGCGAGGCCCCAACAACAAGCCGCAAGCCTCCTCCTCACCGGCCGCCGTCACCAGCCGGCCGACAACGGTCAGCGCCTTCCGACCGAAGACAATGCGATCTGGCCAACTCTGCGTCACACCTGTATCTTAGGGGGGTATTTCTGATGCAGGCTTGTTTGGCGATGAGTGACGCCACATCCGAAACTTCTGAGGTGAAATCCCCTGAAACGAGCCCATCCAGCGAGGCGGGCTTTGACTTTCAGCAGCGCTATGGCGAGGTCATCGGCAAGGTCAATGAGACACTTTCCCAGGTGGACTGGAGCCAGCTTGGCAAGGTCAGCAAGGCTTTCGGCATCCTGCTCGCTGTGATCATTGCCCAAATCCTGATCAAAGGGGTTTTGGACACGATCAATCTTCTGCCCATCGTTCCTGGCCTGCTTGAGTTGTTGGGGTTGATTGTTGTTGGCACCTGGGGCTGGAACAATCTCACCACAAGCGAAAAGCGCTCCGAGCTCATGGCCAGGGTTGACCATCTCAAAAAGGAATATCTTGGCTGAGCCGATCCTCCCGGCTTTCAGGCACACGAATAGAAGCCTTAAACCATCCCTCCAAACACAAGGTGCGGAGGGTTTTTTATTGCTTTCCCAGCAGTGCATTCATCACTGACTGGGCCTGTTTTTTGTAGCTTCCACCGAAAAGGTTGGCATGGTTGAGCAGGTGGTAGAGGTTGTAGAGCGACTCCCGCTCCCGCCAACCCTCCGGCAGGGGCCACTCCTCGTCATAGCCCTTGAAAAAGGCCTCCGGCACCCCTCCGAACAACCGGGCCATGGCCAGATCGACCTCCCGATCCCCCCGATAGACCGCCGGATCGAAGAGGCTGCTCCCGCCAGCGACAAGCACGGCCGCATTGCCGCTCCAGAGGTCGCCATGCACCAGGCAAGGGTCGGGCTTGTGGGCCGCCAACCGGTCCCGCAGGCGCTCCAGCAGGGCCTCACCGCCCGCCAGCGGGCCAGCTCCCTGCTCCAGCCAGCGCAGCTGGGGGCGCAGGCGACATTCGGTGAAAAAGACCGCCCAGTCGTCGCGCCAACCATTGCGCTGCGGTGCCGTGCCGATGAAATTGTCCCGAGGCCAGCCGTACGCTCGGGGAGTGCTCCCGTCCTTGCTGGGCTGAAGGCTTCGGCGATGCAGCCGCGCGAGATGGGCGCCGCACGCCGCCCAGGAGTCCCGCCGACCCGCCCCTCCCGCCAGGTCGAGCCACGGCAGCACCAGCACAGCCGCCTGCCCGGCCGCTCCCACGGCCAGGGGTTGGGGCACCACCAGTCCCCGCGGCGCCACCTGGCCCAGAGCCACCAGGCCGTCCGCTTCCGCCTCCAAAAGGGGCAGCCGATCGACCTGATTGGTTTTGACAAACAGCCGGCCGCCTCCCGCCGTGCGCCAGCACCAGGCGTCATGGATGCAACCGCCCCCGACCGGAGTGCGCTCCAACAGTTCGATCCCCAGCTGATCATGCAGCCAGGCCTTCAGGGAGTCGGCAGAGGGGGGAACCATCGACGCCGAGACGACGGTGCTGGGGTGGCGGAAGGCGGGCGTGCCGCAGAAGAGGCCCCACCACCGCGATCGTGAAAACTTTAAACTCCTCCACCATGACCGATGTGCTGGTGGTGGGGGCCGGCATCGCCGGTTTGACGACGGCCGGCCTCCTGGCTCGCGAAGGGCTCAGCGTGACCCTGCTGGAGGCCCATGCCCAGACGGGGGGGTGTGCGGGCACCTTCCGCCGCGGCCCTTACGTGTTTGATGTCGGTGCCACCCAGGTGGCCGGCCTGGAGCCGGGGGGCCTCCACTCCCGGCTCTTTGCCCGGCTGGGCGTGCCTGCCCCGGCCGCCACGCCCCTGGATCCGGGCTGCGTCGTGGATCTGTCGGATGGATTGCCACCGGTGGCCCTCTGGCGCGACCCCGCCCGATGGCGAGAGGAACGGGAACGGCAGTTTCCGGGAAGCGGCGCCTTCTGGACCCTCTGCGACAGGCTTCAGGCGGCCACCTGGGCCTTTGCCGAGCGCGATCCCATCCTCCCGCCCCGCTCCTGGTGGGATCTGAGCCAGCTGCTGCGGGCCCTCGATCCCGCGGTGCTCGCCACCGGAATCTTCACGACCAGCAGCATGGCGGATCTGCTGCGTCTCACCGGTGCCGCTGGCGGACCGGGGGGTGCGCGGCTGCGGCGCTTCCTGGATCTGCAGCTGCGGCTCTATTCCCAGGAGCCAGCCGAGCGCACGGCGGCGCTCTATGGCGCCACGGTGCTCTCGATCGTGCAGGAGCCTCGCGGCCTGTGGCACCCCCTGGGCTCCATGCAGACGTTGAGCACGGCGCTGGAGGAGGCCCTCTCCGCCCATGGGGGGGTGCTGCGGCTGCGCCACCGCGTGCTGCGGCTGCGGCCGCTCCCCGCTCCGGATCGCCTCTGGGCGGTGGAGGGCGATGGACCGGGGGGGGAGCCCTTCAGCGTCCAGGCGCGCGATGTGGTGGTCAGCCTGCCGCCGCAAACCCTGCCCGGCCTGCTGGCCGAGGCGCTGCCCGCGAGCTGGCGGCGGCGCCTGGAGGGATTGCACGAGCCCAGTGGCGCCCTGGTGCTCTACGGCGCG
Organism: uncultured Cyanobium sp.; assembly: GCA_964455575.1. Classification (GTDB taxonomy): domain Bacteria; phylum Cyanobacteriota; class Cyanobacteriia; order PCC-6307; family Cyanobiaceae; genus Cyanobium. Next base: position 8,465 of record CAYVWU010000031.1, read on the forward strand.
GTGGAGCGTCAGCACCTGAACGGCGCGGTGGCCAGCCATCTCCAGCTCGATTGGGCGGATCCCGGCTCGCTCTTCGTCTCCGTGAGCCAGGAGGGGGATGGGCGGGCGCCACGGGGGGAGGCCACGGTGATCGCCAGCGTGTTCACCCCCTCCCGACCCTGGTTTGAACTGGAGAGAGAGGCCTATCAAGCCCGCAAGCGCCAGGCCATGGCGGGAATCCAGGCCGGTCTCCAGCAGCTTTTGGGCCTGGAGACCGATCACTGGCGCCATGCCGAGCTGGCCACACCGCGCGGCTGGCAGCGGTGGACCGGTCGGCCGGGAGGCGGGGTCGGCGGTCTCGGGCAGCATCCCCTGCGCTCCGGCCTGCTGGGGCTGCCCAGCCGCACTCCCCTGCCAGGCCTCTGGCTGTGCGGTGACTCCATCCACCCCGGGGAGGGCACCGCCGGGGTGAGCGCCTCCGCGGAGATGGTCTGCCGCCAGGTGCTCCAGGCCCGGCGTTCCCAGCCCTGAGGGCCTGGACGCCACCGCCCCCTCCAGCGTGCGGCAAGCTGGCCTCCACCGTTGACGCACGCCCCCCATGGCGCCCCTGCCCTCCCCGGAACCCTCGCGCCAGCTGGAGACGATCGCCGCCCTGGACGCCCGCAAGATCCGCTTCGAGCTCAATCGCTATGCCTTGCCCAGCGGCCTGGAAGCCACCTTCGGGGTGATTCGCCATCCGGGGGCCTCTCTGGCGGTGCCCCTTCTGGAGGACGGCCGGGTGGTGATCCTGCGGCAGTATCGCTTCGCCGTGGCCTGCCGCCTGCTGGAGTTTCCCGCCGGCACCCTCGACGCGGGTGAGGATCCGCTGAGCACGATGGAGCGGGAGTTGCAGGAGGAGACCGGCTATGCCGCCAAGCGCTGGGATTCCCTCGGCGCCTTGCTGCCCTGTCCCGGGTATTCCGATGAGGTGATCCACCTCTTCCTCGCTCGGGACCTCACGCCCCTGGACCATCCGCCCGCCGGGGATGATGACGAGGATCTGGAAGTGCTGCTGATGGAGCCGGCCCAGCTGGATGCGGCCATCGCCAGCGGCGACGAGGCCCTCGACGGGAAGAGCGTGACGGCCTGGTATCGAGCCCGCCAACTGCTGGGGCTCTGAAGCCCACCCGGACCATGCGCCCCTCCCCCACCGCCACCCATCAGCACCTGGCCGTCGAAGCGGAACTCACCGACGGGCCCCTCCGCTTCGTGCGCGAACGACTGCGCCTGCCCCTGGGGCAGGAGGCGAGTTTCGGCTGGCTGCGCCACCCGCCCAGCGTGATGGTCGTGCCGCGGCTGGCGGATGGCCGCCTGCTGCTGGTGCGGCGCTGGCGGCCGGCGGTGGGGCGCTGGGTGTTGGAGTTTCCCGCTGCACCGCTGGCCTGCGAGGAAGCGCCCGCGCGGGGGGCGTCGCGGCTGCTGCGGGATCTGCTCGGGAGCGGGGAGGGCCTCTGGCACCCCCTCGGCGAGCTGCGCCCCAATCCCGGCTATTCCGACGAGCGGATGGCCCTTGGCTGGCTGGCCCTGAAGGAGGACGGGGCTGCGCTGGACGCCCTCCCGACCGCCGCGGGAGAGCTGGCACCGCCGGAGGAGACCGCGATGGAGCGACGGTTCTACGCGCCGGCCGCCCTGAACGCCGTGTTCACCGACCTGGAGGAGCCCGTGGATGGCCGCAGCGTCAGCGCCTGGTTTCTCGCCCAACGCGGGGGGATCGGCTGATGGCGCCCCCCCGTTGGCTGTTCTGGCATCGTCGCGACCTCCGCCTGGCCGACAACCTCGGTCTGGCGGCGGCGGCGGCGGCCACCCCCGCCGTCACGGGGGTCTTCGTGCTCGATCCCGGCATCCTCTCCTCCCCGGATCTGGCGCCGGCACGGTTGTGGTTTTTGGCCGAAAGCCTGCGGGAGCTGGCGGAGCGCTGGCGGGAGGCCGGCAGCCGCCTGCTGCTGGCGGAGGGCGATCCGGTGGAGGTGCTGCCGCGGCTGGCCACGGCCATCGGCGCGGAGGTGGTGGTCTGGAATCGCGATGTGGAGCCCTACGGGCGCGAGCGGGATCGACGGGTGGCCGCGGCCTTGCGGGGGCTGGGGTTGAAGGTGTTGGTGGATTGGGATCAAGTGCTGGTGCCGCCGGAGGCGTTGCGGACGGGCGGCGGGGATCCGTATCGGGTGTATGGCCCCTTCCTGCGCAGCTGGCGGCGGCAGGTGGAGAGCCGGTCCACCCTGGGATCCGCGGCCTCAGGAGGCCTGGAGCCCGTGGCGGCCCCCCATGGCCTGGTGGATCTGACGCCGGAGGGGGCGGGAGACCCCTGGCCGCGGGAACGGCGACAGCAGTGGGACACTCTGCCGCTGCGCCAAACGGTTCCCACCGGCGCCGAGCTCGGAGCCCCGTTCGCGGGCGCGGAGCTCTGCCCCTGCCGGCCCGGGGAGGCCGCGGCCCTGGCGCGCTTGGAAGCCTTTTGTGGCGCTGGCCCGGGGGACGCCCCGTTGCTGACCTATGACGCGGGCCGCAACATCCCTTCGCAGGCGGGCACCTCCGGGCTCAGCGCCGCTCTCAAGTTCGGCACCCTCAGCCCCCGTCAGGCGTGGGCCGCCGCTCAGGAGGCCCGGCTGCTAGCCCGCGGCACGGAAGCCCTGGAGGCCATCAGCGTCTGGGAGCAGGAGCTGGCCTGGCGGGAGTTCTACCAGCAGGCCCTGTTCCATTTCCCGGAGCTGGCGGCAGGTCCCTATCGCCCGCACTGGCGCCATTTCCCCTGGCAAAACGACCCGCGCTGGCTGGAGGCCTGGCGGGACGGACTCACGGGGGTGCCCATTGTGGACGCAGCGATGCGCCAGCTGAACGCCAGCGGCTGGATGCACAACCGCTGCCGCATGATCGTGGCCTCGTTTTTGGTGAAGGATCTGATCTGCGACTGGCGCCTGGGGGAGTCCGCCTTCATGGCACGGCTGGTGGATGGCGATCTGGCGGCCAACAACGGCGGCTGGCAGTGGAGCGCCAGCAGTGGCATGGATCCCAAGCCGCTGCGCATCTTCAACCCCGCGAGCCAGGCCGCCAAATTCGATCCGGAGGCCGCCTACATTCGCCACTGGCTGCCCGAGCTGGCCCACGTGAACACCGGAGATCTGATCAGCGGCGCCATCGAGCCCCTGGAGCGCCGCGGCTATCCGGCGCCCTTGGTGGATCACAAGCGACAGCAGGCCCAGTTCAAAGCGCTCTATGCCGCCTTGCCCCGGACGAGCCCCAAGCCCACCTGAGAGCCGCGGGCGACTCAACCGATGGACAGGGACGCGCAGCGATCGGCCGCCGGATTGGCGGACATCCCGCTCAGCAGCTGACGCACCGCGGCGATCACGGTCGCCTGCTGGTCGGATGGGAGTTCGGGATAGATGGGCAGGCTGAGCACCTCGGCGCAGAGGCGCTCGGTCAAGGGAAGGCTGCCGCTTCGATAGCCGAGGTCGGCGTAGGCCGGCTGACGATGAATGGGGATGGGGTAGTAGATGATCGTGCTGACGCCCGCCTCCTGCAGCTGGTGTTTGATCCAGTCGCGGCAGCAGGCCTCCGGCAGTCCATAGGTGGCACTGTCCGCCGAGGGGGTGCAGCGGCTCTGGCAGGAGGGTTTCTCCATCGGGCAGGCGGCCAGACGCACCACGAATTGGTTCCAGCTGTGGCCCGCGGGGCCGGCTTCAGGAAGCACCAGACCTGGCAGATCCGCCAGCTCACGCAGATAGGTGGCCGCGATGGCCCTGCGGCGCTCCACCCAATCGGTCAGATGGGGAAGCTTCACCGACAGCACAGCCGCCTGGAGGGCGTCGAGGCGGCTGTTGTACCCCAAGGCGGTGTGGAGATAGCGACGGGGCATGCCGTGCACGGCCAATTCGCGCACCCGCTGGGCGAGATCGGGATCCCGGCACACCACCGCACCGCCATCACCCGCCGCGCCAAGGTTCTTGGTGGGAAAGAAGCTGAAGCAACCCGCATCTCCCCAGCTCCCCACCGGGCGGCCCGCCCAGGAGGCGCCAGCGGCCTGGGCGCAGTCTTCGATCACCAGCAGGCCGTGGTCCCGAGCCAGGGTGAGGATCCGCTCCATGTCCACCGGACGGCCGAAGAGGTGGACCGGCAGCAGGGCGCGGGTGGCGGGGGTGATCGCAGCCGGAATGCGCTCGGGATCGATCAGGTAGGTCTCGGCCTCCACATCCACGAACACGGGCGTGGCACCCACGGCGCTGATGGCTTCCGCGGTGGCGAAGAAGCTGAACGAAGAGGTGATCACCTCATCCCCGGGACCAAGGCCCAAGGCCCGCAGGGCCAGGATCAAGGCATCGGTGCCGCTGTTGCAGCCGATGGCGTGGGGAACAGCGGTGGCGTCAGCAAACGCCTGTTCAAAAGAGGCGATGGTGGAGCCGCCGATGTATTGGCCGCTGCGCAGAACCTGCGACACCGCCTCATCGAGACGATCACCAAGTTGCCTCAGTTGTTCGTCGAGGCTGAAGGGGGGCACATGCATGCGCGCAACCTTAAGACCAACGAAAGAGTTCACGCGGGAGAGCGTGGCCCCCTGCGCTGTTGGCCCTAGGCCCAGGTGGGTTCCTGACCAGGATGCCACTTGATGTTGCAACCGATGGAGGGCACCTGTTCCTCCGCGGGAACCTGACCCGCCAGAACAGCCTTCAGGGCGGCGCGCAGATCCCCCCCGTCCAGGGGGCGGTCGTTGCCGGGCCGGCTGCCATCAAGCTGGCCGCGGTACACCAGGCGATGGCGCCCATCAAAAAGGTAGAGGTCGGGGGTGCAGGCCGCCTGAAAGGCCCGCGCCACACTCTGGCTGTCATCCGCCAGATAGGGGAAGCGCCAACCATGGCTGGAGGCCTGGCGGGCCATCTCGGCAGGACCATCCTGAGGATGGGTGGCGAGGCTGTTGCTGCGGATGGCGATGAAGGCCGTCGTGTCGCCGAAGTCGCGCTCCAGCCGGGCGAGTTCCGGCTCGATGTGCTTCACGAACGGGCAGTGCGGACACAGGAAGAGCACGAGCACGGGCCGGCCCTCCAGGGTCGCCGGAGGGGGCAGGGGGCCACCAGTGACCGGGGTGAGGGCGTCCCGAAGCACCGCCCAGGGGAGAGGCGTGCCCAGCGGGAGCATGGTGGAGGGGGTCAACGCCATGGACACCTCGCCGAGGGGGGAAGGACGGATCATGGCGCGAGATCCGTTCCGTTGGCCGTGCCCCCGAGGCTGCCCCTGCCCGTACCCGCCACCCTCCTGGCCCTGCTGCTCACGGGCTGTGTGCCGGCAGCGGAGCGCCCCAGCTGGCGGGTCTACGCCCTGCCGCGCCTGCGGCCCGGCGATGGGCTGGCCGTGGTCAGCCGCCCCGGCGGCGAGGGCCTGCACCTCTGGCTGGAGGTGAACACCGCGGAGAAGGGGATCTGCACGCCCCTCTGGAGGCCCGATGGGGCCCGGTTGCGGGGAGGCGATGGCAACAGGCCCACCAGCTCGGGCCGGGCGCCACGGGAGGAGTTTTTCCAGGCCATGGCCCATGGCCCTGTGCGGCTGGCGCTCCACCAGCAGCTGGAGCGCCTCTGTCGGGAACGCGCGCCGGAGAGCGCCTTTCGTTGGCAAGCGCCGCCGCGGGGTCCGCGGGATCTGGCGCCGGAAACCCACCCGCTGCTGGAGGCCCGCGATCTGCTGAGCCATCCGCGGGCTGTGCGACGGGCGGAGAAACAGCTGCTGGGTCTGCCGCTCACTCCGGAGGACTGGGATGATCGCCCCCTGCCGCCCCCGCCGGAGGGTCCATGAGCGGGGTGGCGAGGGCCAGGGCGGCGGCATAACCCGACGGCACCCGCACATCCCAGAGAGTCTCCCGCCACCGCTTTCGCCCGGCGGGCGCAAGGGCCGCCTCAGCCTCCCCCCCCGCCACGACCGCCCCCCTGGCCTCAGCGTCATCCCGCCGCAGCCGCTCCAAGCCGGCCAGCCCCTCCCCACGGGCCTTGAGCCGCGCTTCCAGGCGGCACCAGGCCTGCAGGAACGCCGCGGCCCGCTCCTCAGCGGCGAGCTCCTCCAGAGCCGTCACCCGGGCGGGGGGGAACACCCGCCTGGCGATGGATCGCCAGTCCAGGTCAGACCGCAGGCGCTCCACATCCACCCCCACGGCGCCAGCGCCATGGAACGCCAGCAGGATCAGAGCGCCGGAATGGCTGAGGTTGAAGGCGGGCGCGTCCGGGCAATGGGGCTTGCCATGGGCGCCGGTCTCCAGAGGCACCATCCCGGGGGGACGCCCCAGCCAAAAGCCCAGCACCTGACGAAGGGCGGCGCGACCCAACAGGAAGCGTTCTTGGTCCGCCGAGCGACAAAAGGCGGCATGGCGTTGACGCTCCTCTGCGGTGAGGGTGGCGAGCAGATCAGCCTGGGGCGAGGACGGAACGAGAGCGCGGCGATCGATCAGCAGCAGCAGGGGAGGCGCCGCCGTCGGCGGGGGTGGGGGGGGGCGATCGCCAACCCGCCAGGGGCGGGGCGCCAAAACGCTTGCCGGTGCGTTCCAAGCGCCAGTGAGGCTCAAGGCACCAGGGAAGGGTGCAGCATCAGGATCAGGCTGCGGCTTTCCAGGGGCACGCCGGAGGGGGTCCAGCGCACGGGTGTGTCGAGCAGATCCTCATCCGGAGGCAAGGCGGTGTCGAGCACGCGCATCCAGCCGCTGGTGGAGGGCGGCAAATCAAAGTGCATGGCCTTGTAATACGCATTCCAGCCGCACCACAGCAGGGGCCCCTCCCGGGAGTCCTGCACGCTCCACGCCAGGCTGTGGGACCAGCTGGCCCAATCGGGCTTGTTCAGCTCCACCCCGTGCCACTCCCTCCAGAGCGCCGAGCCTTCGCCCAGGCGCCGGGGGGGGGAGTCGGCCAGAGGAATCTCTGGGTTGAACAAAAACGCCAGCCGCTGGCGGAGGCGGATCAGGCGGCAGAGAAAGCGCCGCAGCGCCTGATCGCCCGCATCCGGCCGCCAGTGCATCCAGCCCAGGGGGTTGTTCTGACACCAGGCGTTGTTGTTGCCCCCCTGGCTCCGCCGCACCTCATCACCCATGGAGAGCATGGGCACCCCGGGGGCCAGCATCAGGCTGCTGAGGAGATTGCGCATCTGGCGATCGCGCAGGGCGTTGACCGCGCGATCGGTGGTGGGGCCTTCCACCCCATGGTTCCAGCTGTTGTTGTGGTTGTCGCCGTCCCTGTCGTTCTCGCCATTGGCGAGGTTGTGCTTGCGGTTGTAGCTGACCAGATCCGCCAGGGTGAAGCCGTCGTGGGCGGTGAGGAAGGTGATGCTGCGCCCCAGGGCGGCGGGCTGCCCCCCGTAGAGATCGGGGTTGCCGGCCAGCCGCTGGCTGACGGGCCAGCAGCACTTGTCGTCGCCTTTCCAGAAGCGGCGCATGTCGTCCCGGAAGCGCCCGTTCCAGGTGGCCACCCGTCGCGCGGGGAAGTCGGCCATCCGATAGAGCCCGCCGCAGTCCCAGGGTTCGCTGACCATCTTCAGATCGCTCAATTCGGGAAGGGCCTCCATCGCCTCAAAGAGGGGCGGTTGGTCGAGGGGCAGCAGCTCCTGTCCGCGGCTGAGGGCGATGCCCAGGTCGAAGCGGAAGCCATCGATGCCGAGCTCGATTGCCCAGCAGCGGAGGGATTCGAGAATCAGGCGGCGGCTGAGGGGCTGGTTGGCGGCGATGGAATTGCCGCAACCGCTGACATCGAGGTAATCGCCACGACTGTTCTGGTGGTAGTAGGTGGAATCCGCAAACCCGCGCCAGCTCAGGGTCGGCCCGGCCTGATTGCCTTCGGTGGTGTGGTTGTAGACCACATCCAGCAGCACTTCCAGACCCGCCTGATGGCAGGCGGTGACGAGCTGGCGCACCTCGTTGCGCGCCTCCAGGGGATCGGAGCTGACGAGATAGCCGGGATGGGGAGCCATCCAGCTCAAGGGGCTGTAGCCCCAATGGTTGTAGCGGCCCGCGGGGGCGTCTTCGGGGTCGAAGGCCATCACCGGCAGGAGTTCCAGGGCCGTGATTCCGAGATCCCTCAGGTAGGGCAGGGTGTCGATCAACCCCAGCAGAGTCCCCTGGCGCTGGGGAGCCACCGGGCACCCCTCGCCACGGGTGAAGCCCCCCACATGCAGCTCATAGATGACGCTTCTCTGCCAGGAGTGGCGCGGGCGGGGCGCCTGGCGGAAGTCAAAGCGATCCCGCTCCGTCACCACGCCCTTCAGGCAGCAGGCGGTGTTGGGGATGGCCCCCACGGCCGCGCTGCGTCGGAAGACGCCCCATCCGGCCAGCGCGCGGGCGCAGGGATCGATGAGCACCTTGGACGGGTTGAAGCCATGATTCCCCGGCTCCAGGGGACCGAACACCCGGTAGCCATAGCAGGCGCCGATGCCGATTCCCTCCACCTCCACATGCCAGTGATCCCCGGACCGGTGCTGCCCCTCCAGGGCCACGATCGCTTCGGGTTCCTGGGCCTCGCCGTGGGCGAACAACAACAGCTCCACCCGCGTGGCCAGGGGGGCCACGACAGAGAAGTTCACCCCCCGCGGGGTCACGGATGCCCCCAACGGCCAGGGATTTCCAATCCTGATCACCGTCCAGGACGACGCGGTTGGAGACAAACTAGGCTCCTCCTCTCCTCCTGTCTGTGCGGCCCATGGCGGGATCGTCGTTCCCCCCATCCCCGGGGCGGGCGGGTCGACCTCCCCGTCAGGTGAGGCCTGGCCTCTGGTTGTTTCCGCCGAACCCCGACACCTGGGGGGGAAGCTCCTGGTTGCTGGAGACCAGCGCTGGGGATGTGCTCATCGACTGCCCGCCGGACAGCCCGGAGAGTCTGCGCTTCCTCGCGGAGAGGGCGCGCCACACCAGGGGCTGGATCGTTCTGCTGGGGCGCGAGGGGCATGGGCATTGCCGACGGGTGCAGGAGCCCCTTGGCTGGCCGGTCCTGGTCCAGGAGCAGGAGGCCTACCTGCTGCCGGGCGTGGCCGAGCTGGTTGCCTTTGGCACGGAACACCGTCTGTTGGAGGGGCTCGATCTGCTCTGGACCCCCGGACCCAGCCCCGGCGCGGCGGTGCTCCATGCGCGGGGCGGGGTGGCGGGACCGCTGGATGGGCTCTTCTGCGGACGGCTGCTGGTGCCGATGGCGCCCGGGCAATTGGCCCCCCTGCCCTCCCCGCGGGGATTTCATCTCCCGCGCCAACAGCGCAGCGTGGTGGCCCTCTGCCATTGGCTGCCCCCGGGATCGCCGCAATGGATCGCCACCGGCGCCGGGTTGGGGGCCCTGCGGGGGGAGGTTCTCGTGCCGGACGGAGCCCGTGTGCTGGCGTCCCTGGCCGCCTTGGCAGGGGTTTCCGAAGGCTCGGGACCACCCGCTTCCCCCTATTAGTTCACGGGTCAGCCCCGGCGCAGGCGCCACATCCGGAATCGCGATGGCCAAAAAGCTGGGCCCTCTCTGCATTTTTCTGTTGCCGCCTCGAAGGAATCCCCATACGATTGGGCGGCGTTAGCCCTGTGGCGGTCGGATTTCCGATTCGCCTCCTCTCCACCTCTCACAAGACCGCCATCTGGAGGCTCATTCCCTGAATCATGAACAAAGCTGATCTCGTCAATCTCGTCGCCGCTCGCAC
>CAYVWU010000032.1:0-17941 GCA_964455575.1 uncultured Cyanobium sp.
GCGACGCGCGCGTGCACCAAGGAATGGTGAGCATCACCCGGGTCGATGTGGCGGGCGACCTCCAGCACTGCAAGATTTTTGTCAGCGTGTATGGCTCGGAGGAGCAACAGCGCCAGGCCATTGACGGTTTGAAGGCCGCCACCCCCTATGTGCGCGGCGAGCTGGGACGCCGTCTGCGGCTGCGGCGCATGCCGGAACTGAACTTTGTCCTCGATCGGGGGCTTGAGCGCGGCACTGCCGTGTTGGGGCTGCTGCAAGAGCTGGAGCGTGAACGGCTGCGCCGGGAGGACGCGGGGCTCCCCGCCCCGACCCCGGAGGCCAGCGGCGAGGGGAGCGATGACCCCGAATCCTGATCTGCGCCGGCTGGTGGCCAGCCTGCTCGTGGTGCGGGCCAGCGGGCATCTCGCCGATGGTCAGCGGCGCTACCCCCTCTGGGAGCACGACAACGCCATGCTGCGAGCTCTCCTGGCGGAGGGCGTGGGGGGGGTGATCCTCCTCGGAGGATCTGCCGCAGAGCTTCGCCTCCGCACCCGTCAACTCGCCTCCTGGGCCGAGCAGCCTCTGCTGCTCTGCGCCGACGTTGAGGAGGGCGTGGGTCAGCGGTTCTCCGGGGCGAGCTGGCTTCCCCCACCCCTGGCGCTCGGCCGCCTGCATGGCCGCGATCCCGCCGCCGCCCATCGCCTGGCGGAACAGTACGGCCGCTGCACCGGTCGGGAGGCCCGTGCCCTGGGCCTGAACTGGGTGCTGGGGCCGGTCTGCGATGTCAACAACAATCCCGATAATCCCGTCATCAACGTGCGCGCCTGGGGAGAGGAGCCCGCGGTGGTGGCGGAACTGGCGGCCGCCTTCATCGTCGGCGTGCAGGACGAAGGGGTTTTGGCCTGTGCCAAGCATTTCCCCGGCCATGGCGACACCGCCGCCGACTCCCATCTCGACCTTCCCGTGCTGCCTCACCGCCGGGAACGGTTGGAGGCCATCGAGCTGCCTCCCTTCCGCGAGGCCATCGCCTGCGGCGTGGCCTCGGTGATGACCGCCCATCTCCTGTTGCCGGAGCTGGATCCTGAGCGTCCGGCGACCCTGTCACCCGTCGTGCTCACCCAACTGCTCCGCCATGACCTCGGGTTTGCGGGCCTGGTGGTGACCGATGCGCTGGTGATGGAGGCCATCGCCGCCCGCCACGGCCCCGGGGAAGCGGCCGTGCTGGCCCTGGAGGCGGGGGCCGATCTGGTGCTGATGCCCGCGGATCCCTGGCAGGCCGTGGAGGCCATCCTCGCGGCCCTGGAGAGCGGCCGCCTGCGGGTGGACGATCTGCGTCGCTCCGCGGAACGTCGCCAGCGGGCTCTGGCGCTCACCCGCGGCGACCCGGATCCCGGTGGACTCGATCCCGTCCAGCCCCTCGGCCCCCTCACCAATGGCCCTGTCGCCGCCGATCGCACCTTCGCGGAAGAGCTGCTCCGTCGCACCTTGGCGGTTCAGGGTGAGCCCTTGGAGGTCCGGGGGGGAAGGGTGGCCCGCCTCCGCGGAGCCCAGGGGCTGGCCCTGGTGCGGGTCGATGACCCCTTGGCCTGTCCCTTCCTTTCTCCTGCCGCGCCGGCGCTGATGCTGCCGGCGGCGGCAGGGTTCCGTCCGCGGGTGCTGGATCACCACAGCCAACCCCCCTGGACGGAGGACGGCGCGACCGAGGGGCCGGTGTTGCTTCAGTTGTTTGTGCGCGGCAATCCCTTCCGCGGATCCGCCGGGGGGGCCGAACCGTGGGCGGACTGGATCACCACCCTGGTGCGTCAACAGCGGCTGGCCGGCCTCGTGGTCTATGGCAGTCCTTATCTCTGGGACAGCTTGCGGTCGCATCTTCCGGCCGAATTGCCTGCCGTTTGGAGCCCGGGGCAGATGCCTGACGCTCAGGCGCTGGCCCTGGCCTGGATCGGTCTGGCCCCCGGGGGGCCACCGGCCACCCTCGCGGACGGGGGGTTCACGGATTGAGCCTGAGCCTCTCGATGATCGTGCGCGATGAGGCCGAAACCCTGGCCGCCTGCCTGGCCTCGGTGCGGGACGTCGTGGACGAGATGGTGGTGGTGGACACCGGCTCCGAGGATGACACCGTGGCCATCGCTCGCGCGGCGGGCGCTGTGGTGCACCATCTCCCCTGGCCCGGTGATTTCGCCGCGGCCCGCAATGTTGCCCTGCGCTGGGTGACGGGCGATTGGGTGCTGGTGCTGGACGCGGATGAGCGCCTGCGGCCCGAGGCCATCGCTCCCCTCCGCCACGCCATGGACGAGCCGGATGGCCTGCTGATCACCCTCCTGCGCCAGGAGCTGGGGGCTCTGCAGTCGCCCTATTCCAGCGTGAGCCGGTTGTTCCGGCGACACCCGGCCATCACCTGGACCCGGGCTTATCACGCCTTGGTGGATGACAGCGTGCAGGCGCTGATGGCCAAGGAACCCCATTGGCGCGTCCTCCACTGCCCAGAGCCCGCCCTTCTGCATGAGGGCTATCGCCCGGAGCGGATTCAGCGGGGGGAGAAGGCGCGGCGTCTGCGGGAGGCGATGGAAGCGGAGTGGCGTCGCGATCCCTTCGACCCTTACACCTGCGCCAAGCTGGGGGGGCTGGAGATCAGCGGCGGCAACCGGGCGCGGGGGGTGGTCCTGCTCCAGCAGGGCCTGGATCACTGCCCGGCGGACGCCCATCCCGAGCGCTACGAGCTCCTGCTCCATCTGGCCCTGGCTCGGGCGGTGGACGATCGCAGAGCGGCGGACCGTCTTTACCGCGAGGCCCTGGCGCTGCCTTTGGATCCTCGCCTCACCCTCGCGGCCCGGCTCAACCTGGCCACGCTGCGGCGGGAGGAGGGGCACCCGGGGGAGGCGGCGACCCTGGCCGCCGAGGCCACGCGGATCGCTCCAGAGCTTGCCCATGGCTGGCTTCAACTCGGGGTGAGCCGACGCCAGGCGGGAGACCTGCCCGGGGCGATCGAGGCTTATCGCCAGGCCCTGGCCTTGGAACCCACGCGGGGCGAGGCCCATCAGAATCTGGCGGTGGCTCTCTTGCTGTCAGGGGATGTGTTCGGCGCGCGCAAACACGTTCAGGAGGCCATCGCCCTCCTGCGGGCTCAGGGCCGCAATGAGGATGCCGAAGCTCTGCGAAGCCGGGCGGCGGGTCTGTTGAAACTGGACACACCATGAGCGCCACACCTCCCGCCGCCCTGCGCGGCTGCACGATTGCCGTCACGCGCGCGGAAGGACAGCTGGGCGCCGCCCGCCGGCTCTTTGAAGAGGCCGGAGCCCAGGTGCTGGATCTGCCGGCCCTGGTGGTCGGCCCCCCGGACGACTGGGCACCCCTGGATGAGGCCCTGCGCGAGCTGGACCAGTTTCACTGGCTCATCTTTTCCAGCGCCAATGGGGTGGATGGTCTGCAGGAGCGCCTGCGGCGACTTGGAGGCGATCTGGCCCGTCCGCCCCGGGGGCTGCGGATCGCCGCGGTCGGCCGCCGCACCGCAGAGCGTCTGGATGCCCTGGGCGTCCGGGTTGATTTTGTCCCCGCTCGCTTCACGGCGGATGCCTTGATTGACGAATTTCCCGTTTCCGCCTGGGGGCTGCAACTTCTTGCCCCCCGCGTTCAGAGCGGTGGTCGCACGCTGCTGGCCGAGGCCTTCTCCGCCGCGGGCGCTCGGGTGGTGGAGGTTCCCGCCTACGAAACCCGCTGCCCCGATGGCCTGCCCAGCCGCGCGGTGCAGGCGTTGCAGCAGGGCACCCTCCAGGCCATCACGTTCAGCAGCGCGAAGACCGTGCGCCATTGCGCCCATTTGCTGGAGGGCGCCTTTGGCCCTGAATGGCGGCAGGTGTTGCGGGGGGTGAAGGTGGTGTCCATCGGTCCCCAGACCAGTCAGCCCTGCCTGGAGATGCTGGGACGGGTGGATGCCGAAGCCGATCCCCATGACCTGGAGGGGTTGGTGGCTGCCTGCGGGCGCGCGCTTACAGGGTTTCAAGCGTCTGGCTGACGGTCTCCCCCCCTTTCCGCAACACCAGCACCCCCCGGGTGCCGTCGATGGCGGCCACCTGCCAGCCAGGGGGCAACAAGTCAGGTTTGTCAGCGCTGGTGTCACCAACCCGCAGGGATCCCGCCCGGCGGGGGCCTCCCCCAGCCTGCTCGGGCACGTAGCTCACCATCGCCTCCGTTTCAGAAAAGGTCTGCAGCACGCCCTCAAAGGCCAGGCCCTTGGGCCAGGGGAGCGGCTTGGAAGGAGCCGGCCGCCCGGCGGGCCCGGCGGCGTTGACGGGGACCTCCCGCTGCTGGATCAGCGTGGGGATGAGCACGTTGCCAAACGGGTCCCGCCGTCCGACGCTGACCGCCTTGACCACTTGTTGCGTCGTTGCCAGGGGGGCCAGGGCAGGGGGTTGGGAGGGGGGTTGACGATCCTTCGGGCCGCGTCGCGCCTGGGGAGGCAGCGGCGGGGGGGGCTGGATGCCGGTGTCCGGCCCGCTGCCGGGAGGAGACGACGCGCACGCGCCCAGGAGCGCTGCGGGGAGGAGCAGCGACAGACCGCGGAAGAGGCGGCACACGCGCCTGTCCCGGTGGCGGGGAGACTCAAACGGGAGGGTCTTGGGCACGGGAGTCGCTCTCCACAAGCTCGCGAAATCGCTCAAGGTTGGCCTGGAGTTCTTTGTTGACGATGCCGCCCATGATGGAGGGTTCCATCAACGGTGCCAAGATCGCCGGCAATTCGTAGCTGACGCTGAGCTTCACCGCTGTGAGCGCGGGACCGAGAGGGTAGAAGCGCACGCCACCACGGGTGGGAAGCCCACCGACGGATTCCCAGTGGAGCTGCTGGGCCGGAACGCGCCGGGTGATGCGGGCCTGCCACTGAAAGCGGAAGCCCTGAGCCGCCAGCGTCCATTCCGTGAGGTCGGGATCGTCCAGGGTGTTGACCGATTCGATCCAGCGCATCCAGCGCGGCATCGCCTCCAGATCGCTCCAGATCGCCCAGACCAGGTCGACCGGGGCGGCGATCTCCGTGGTCACGGAGTGTTCGAGCCAGCGTCCCATGGGTTGCTCCTAAGCCGCGGCCGCATTGCGGGCCAGGCTCACGGGCTGCCCCAGGATCGCCGCAGCGGCCAGCCGTCCGCTCATCGTCGCTCCTTCCATGGAGTCGATGTAATCCTGTTGGGTGTAGCTGCCCGCCAGGAAGAAGTTGCTGATCGGTGTGCGCTGCTCGGGCCGGAAGGGTTCCATGCCTGGCGCTTCGCGATAGAGCGACTGGGCCAACTTCACCACATTGCTCCAGACCAGATTCAGGTGGCGCGAGGAAGGAAACAGCTCTCGCACCTGTTGATCCGTGTGACGGACGATGTCTTCATTCTTCTTCGGAATCCAGGGATCGCCCGGCGTCAACACGCACTGCAGCAACGACCCGAGCTCAGGCTTGCGATAATCCTCCGGACTGGCAACGGCCAGATCGGCAAAGCAGCTGAAATCCGCGTCTGCTGTGTAAAGGAGATTGTCCAGACCCGCAGGCCTGTTGAGATCCTTCCGCCGTTCCGCGGCGGCGGAGGTGTTGCCAAGCTCCGTCACCCAGCCGTCATAGCGAAGCTGGACCGTAGCCACAGGCACGGCCTCCAGCCGATCGATGTTGGCGAAGAGTGCGTGGCTGCGCCAGGCCTGCGGCACCAGCCGTTGAATTCCGGGCACATCACAGGCCGCCAGGTAGACGTCCGCTTCCACCCTCTGTTCGCCCTCTGGAGTTCCCAGGGTGAGGCCGGTCACACGGGCGGGGGTGTCGTCATGGTGCAATTCCAGGGCCCGATGGCGGAGGTGCAGGCGCCCCCCGCGAGAGGTGATGTAATCGAGAATGGGGCCCGTGAGCCAGCGGTGGGGTGAGCCTTTCAGCAGGTTGAGCTTGGAGGCTTCCGTGCGGGCGGCGAACATCATGAAGATGGTGAGCATGCAACGCGCCGAGATGGACTGGCAGTCCAAGAAGCCAAGGGCATAGGCGATGGGATTCCAAAGCCGCTCAATGCTGTGCTGATTGCCGCCGTGGGAAAGAAACCATTGCTGAAAGCTCTGGTGATCCAGCGCGCGGATCACACGCATCGCTCCCTCGTAGTCCACCAGCCCTCGCACGATCGGACTCGTGCCCAGCGCCAGGGCATTGCGCAGTTTGTCGATGGCGTCCAGCTGAGGGGTGGTGAAAAAAGCTTTCAGTCCGTTGAAGGGCGCGCCGATGGGGAAGCGAAAATCCAAGCTGCGCACATCACCGCCGCGGTTGACAAAGAGATGGCTGTGCTCTTTGGGAAGCAGGTTGTCGATGGCCCCCACCTTGCGCATGAGGGCGAAGAGGTTGGCGTAGTTGAAGAAGAAGACATGCAGCCCCATTTCGATGTGGTTGCCCTCGGGGTCTTCCCAGCTGCCCACCTTGCCACCGAAGAAAGGACGGGCTTCGTAGAGATCGACCTCATGGCCGGCATCGACCAGATCCACCGCGGCGGCCAGCCCCGCCAGCCCCGCACCCACGATGGCGACTCGCACCAGATCCTCCCTTCAATGCACCGACTTTATGAAGTGGGACCGCCAACCCACGGCGGAGAACCGGCCCGCTCCCAACCCCTGCTCCGCTCCACACCCCCCAGCATCCCGGGGGGCTTCTTAGAGTGAGGACGGTGTCCATGTTCCGGACTTCATGATCGCTCGCCCATGACAGCTCCTTCCATGACCACCGACTCCATGACGCCTCCAGCCAACACGTCCGAAGCGTCCGCCTCCCGGCCCCAGTCGCTCGACCCCTCCGCCCCCCCCGCGCCCGCCACCCACATCGGCGTCGACGGCCGCGGCATCCGGATCACAGAACCCGCCATGCGCCAGCTCGCCACGCTCATGGGGCAGCAGGGCGAAGGCAAGGTGCTGCGGGTGGGCGTTCGCTCCGGGGGCTGCAGCGGCATGAGCTACACCATGGATTTCATCGACCCCTCCGCCATTCGGGACGATGACGAGCGCTATACCTACCAGCCGGAGCAGGGTGAGCCGTTTGATGTGGTCAGCGACCCCAAAAGTCTTCTTTATATTTACGGCCTCCAGCTTGACTTCTCCACAGCCCTGATTGGTGGTGGTTTCAACTTCACCAATCCCAATGCCACCCAGACCTGCGGCTGCGGCAGCTCCTTCGCTGTCTGAAGGCTGCATCGGCCTGGCCCGTGCAGGTTTCAGACGGTCCGCTCCGTTCCCAAGCCCAGGCAGCGCCGGGGATCGATTCTCCTCTCCCCACCACCGGAAGAGATCCTCTCCGCCAGCCCAACGGGCTTTGCCTCGCCATGGGAACCTGAAAGGCTGAGCCCTTGGTGAACCGCTTTGACAACCAGCCACGACACCCTCTTCACTGAAGCCCTGGAGCGCTATCGCCAGGGCACACCACCAGAAGAGCTGATCGACGATTTTCTGCAGATCACCGCCCAGGCCCCGGGGCAGTCCGCTGGTTGGACCTGTCTGGCCTGGCTGCAGCTCCTGCTGGATCAGCCCCAGGCCGCCCTGAAATCCGCGCGCACGGCGGTGCGTCTCAATCCCCAGGATCCCCAGGCGCGCGTCAATCTCAGCGTGGCGATGTTGGAGACAGGCGCCAAGGGGGTGCGGGAACACATTGAGATCGTCCAGCGCGTCAGCCTGATGGCACCGGAGCTGGCGGCCGAGTTGAACGCGTCGATCGCCGATGGGTTGGCCCGGCGTCCGGGTTGGTCGGCTCTGGAGAAGGTGCGTCGCTGGCTGCAAGGGTGACGCGGGTTCTGCTGATCAGCAACGGTCACGGCGAAGACCTGAGCGGCGCCCTCCTGGGCCAAGCCCTGCGGCGACGGGGCGTGGAGGTGGACGCCCTGCCCCTGGTGGGGCAGGGGCTGGCCTATCGACGCGCCCGTCTGCCGGTGTGGGGGCCCACCCGCGACTTCAGCACCGGCGGGCTGGGGTACACCAGCCTGCGAGGGCGCCTGACGGAGCTCTGGCAAGGACAACTGCCCTACCTGCTCGGTCGCCTGCGGGTGGCGTGGCAGGGGCGCCGCCAGTGCGATGGCGTGCTCGTGGTGGGGGATGTGCTGCCGGTGCTGGCGGGCTGGCTGACCGGACGACCGATGGCGGTCTATCTCGTGGCCTACTCCAGCCATTACGAGGGGCGTCTGCGGCTGCCATGGCCCTGTGGCTGGCTCCTGCGTCGCCCCCGCGTCCGTTGGCTCGGGACCCGTGATGCCCTCACCGCCAGGGATCTGTCCCGTCAGTTGCGGCGCCCGGCGATGTTTCTGGGCAATCCGTTCCTCGATGGCCAGGACACCTTCACCCTGCCCTTCCCAGAGACGGGGAAGGGTCCCACGCTCGGCCTGTTGCCCGGGAGCCGCCTGCCCGAGGCGCTCCACAACCTGCTGTTGATGCTGGAGGTGGTGCGCGAGCTGCCGCCGGAGTGGCAGGGCCGCCTGCGGGTCCTGGTCGCCCTTGTTCCCTCCCTCAGCCTGGACGCCATCGCCACAGCCGCCACCCCCCTGGGCTGGACCCTGACGCCTTCGTCCGGAACAGCGGCTGATGTGGCGCGATTGCGGTGCGGCTCTCTCTGCCTGGAGCTGACCAGCCAGCACTTCTGGGGGGTGTTGCGCGGGAGCGATCTGCTGCTGGCCATGGCGGGCACGGCGGCGGAGCAGGCGGTGGCCCTGGGCAAGCCGGTGCTGCAGGTGGCGGGGGCCGGTCCTCAGTTCACGGAGGGATTCGCCGATGCCCAACGCCGCCTGTTGGGACCTGCTGTGAGCTGTGCGGCGGGACCGACGGGGGAGCGGGCCACCCTCCGGGAGACGGCGCGGATGGCCGCGGCGCAGCTGCAACGCCTGGCGGACCCCGTGAAGGGGCCCCGTTGGCGGGAGCACCTTCGCCAGGAGGCCCTGGAACGGCTCGGCGAGGCGGGCGGCACGGAGCGCATGGCGGAGGCGATCATGGCGGCATTGCCCCTCACCCCTGGCCCAGCCCATGGCGCCCCGTCCCGCTGAGTCCACGCCCTCCCCTTCGTCCGCCGCTGCGGGTGCGGAGCCGGTCTCTTGGCTGGAACGCCTCCAGGGGGGGCTGGATCGGTTGCTGGTGCTGGATGTTTTTCTGGTGCTGGGGGGTGCTGTCTGGTTCGCGTTGGGAGTGGTGCTCCATCTGCGCGGCATCGACCGGGTTCTGGAGGTGTTTCAACGGCTTTGGATGCCGCTGTTTCAGCCCGCTCTCGGGCTGCTCATGCTGGCGGCCCTGCTCAGCGGGGCGTTGGGCTGGTGGCGGCGGCGAGGGCTGAGGTGACATCGGGGTGGTCGTACTGGAATCCCTTCTCCCGCAACCGTTGTGGCAGCACCTGTTGCCCCTCCAGCACCACAGCGGCGCCGTCGCCCAGCATCACTTTCAACACCGGCGCAGGCACGGGGAGCAGGGAGGGCCGGCCGAGCACCTCCCCCAGCGTTCGCGCAAAGTCGGCCATGCGCACCGGTTCCGGGGCCACGGCGTTGTAGATCCCCTCGAAAGAGGAATCCTCCAAGGCGGCGGCGATCAGGCGACACAGATCATGGCGATGGATCCAGCTCATCCATTGCCGACCGGATCCCACGGGACCTCCAAAGCCGGCCCGAAACACCGGCAGCATCTTCGCCAGGGCGCCACCATCCGGGCCGAGCACGATGCCCAACCGAAGCACCACCACCCGGCAACCGCTGGGGGCGGCCTGGGCGGCGGCTTCCCAGTCCTGGCAGAGCTGGCCGAGGAAGTCTGACGCGGGGGGGCTGGATTCCTGAAAGCGGATCTCCTCGCTGCTCCCGTAGACGCCGATGGCGGAGGCGTTGATCAGCACCTTGGGCGGGCTGTCCAGAGCCGCCATCGCCCGCACGAGGCTGGCGGTGGTTTGCAGGCGGCTCTCCCGCAACCGTTGCCGCTGGCTGGCGCTCCAACGGCGCTCAGCGATGGGTTCCCCCGCGAGGTTGATCACCCCTTCCGCTGCCGCGAGGGCGGCGCCGAGGTCGGCATCGTCCCAGCTGGCGGGATCGGCGGGGTCGAGGCACAGGCATCGCAGACGATCCCCCGCCAGCAGGGGGAAGGGCTGCCGTTGGCGGCTCACCAGGGTGAGGGCATGGCCCAGATTCAACAGAAAGGGCACCAGTTCGCGCCCCACAAACCCAGAACATCCGAGCAGCAGCAATCGCACGCCGGCCTCCCGATCACCGCTCGGAGACTAGTGGCTGATCCGTCCAGCGGTGGCCCATGGCGCCGCAAACGCCCTAGGGTGCCTGCGATCTTGACGGTGGCCCCATGGCCGATTCCTCTTCCCCCTCCGCCGCCAGGGACAAGCCCGGCACCAGCGCGGCAGGCGCCACGGCGGTGGCCCTGAAGAAGGGGTCCCTTGTGCGCCTCAACCTGGAGGCGTATCGCGGCAGTCTGGAGGCCGGCGCCAGCGACGCGGAAGTTCCCGGCTATGTCCTGGAAGGTCCCGGGGAGATCCTGTCGGTGAAGGGGGAGCATGCCCAGATCCGCTGGCGGCGGCCGGTGCCGGATGTGTGGCTGCGCGTCGATCAGCTCCAGCCCTGGCAAGCCTGAGCGGGAGGAGTCGCGCGAAAGTCAGAGATCCAGGCGGCGGCGTTCCTGGTGGAGCCGCTCCCGGCGACGCTTGGCCTCCCGCAGCATCTCCCGTCCATCGCGCAGATAGTCGTCCACATAGCCCAGGGTGTACCGCTCCAGCTCCGCCAGCGCGTCCTGCACCTGGCTGAGGCAGTGGTACACGCTGAGGCTGAAGCCCTTGGCCGCCGGGGGGCAGGCCCTGGAGCGGTAGAGCAGTTCCGCTTTGGCCATGCGGGACTGGCTCTCCTTCAGAAATCCGCAGAAGACCTCCATGAGCTGATCGTCGTAGGGATCGGCGGCCAGGGCGCGCAATTGGGCGCTGAAGGGATTGATCACCTGTCCCAGCCAGCGATCGATCGGGCCGTAGACCTGTCGCAACCATTCCGAAAGCAAGCTGTCGCTCTGGTGGCCCGGGCGCTCCCGCGGTTTCCCCCCGCTGCCAGGCCCCTCTCCGCCTCCGCTGCCGCGTCGGCCTCCATGCTGGGCGTCATAGCGGCGGCGGCGTTCTCCGTCGCCGAGCACCTCCCAGGCGGCATTGAGGGCCACGATCCGGGTGTCGTCTCCACCGGCATCCGGATGGTGGCGTTTGACCAGGGTGCGGTAGGCCGCCTTGATCTCCGCCGCCGTCGCCGCGGGGCTGACACCCAGCACGGCGTAGGGATCGGCGGGAGAGGAGGCGGCCAAGGGGGACGCGGCAAAGGTCCATCCTGAAGCGGAACGTCCGCAAAAAAAAGCCCCCTTGCGGGGGCTTGAGGGGTTGTTGTGTGTTGTGTGAGGCCGGGGGGGGGGGATCAGAAGCGGATCGTGGTTTGCACCAGGCCGCCGAGGATGCCGAAGCTGGAGGAGCGATCGAACGAGCCATCGGCGCGGACCCCATCGGTGAGGGCGCCCAGGGGGCGGCTCAGCCAGAACAGGGCGGGGGTGACGCTGATGTTGTCGGACACCTGGAACTTGTACCACCACTCCCAGGCATAGTTGCCGTCATTGGCGAAGAGAGTCTGGGAGTCTCTGTTGGATCCACGGGAGAGTTTGGTGGCAAAGGTGGGCTGACCCACGGCCATACCCGCGGAGTTGCCGCCCCAGAAGACGTCGTTCCATTGCAGACCGACGTACCAGCTTTGGGTCTCTGTCACCCGGGGGTAGGCGTACAGGACGGCCTCGTTCGGCTCGTTGGGGACGACGGCGCCTGAACGCACCTGGTTATTGCTGAGGTTGTTGAGACCCCAACCAACGCTGACAGAAGGCAGCAGGCCATTGGTGCTGGGCTGGGCGTAGGCATTCACCGCGACGCTGTTGGATTGGCCGTTGGCCAGCCACCAGCTGTTGGACGCTGCATAGTTGGTGCCGCGACGGAAGTTGGAACCCCGCTGCCCGTAGCGATAGGCGGCCGAGATACCCAGGTTCTTGGCGGTCCATCCGAGTTGTCCAAGGAAGCTGGCGCGCGAGCAGGCGTTGCCAAGACCACCTTCACTTGTGGAGCACGCAAATGGGTTGTTGTCAGAGTTGGTGGCGCCGTTGTCACCAACAGGGGTGACATAGCTGGCTGTCAAGCTGAAGCGACCGTTCCAAGCTTTGTAAGGAGTTTTCCAGATCAAACCACCGCCAGAACCCGTGGCTTTATTGTAAACTCCAGGGGCTCCGTTCAGAGTAAAGATGTCGAGAATTCTATCGCCTTTGCCGCTTCCATAAACGCCGGGGCTTGCGCCCAGGAATTCCGTGTTCCGATACTTGGCGCCCACGATGGCTTCAAACTGGCTGCCAACAGGGAAGCGGTAATACAGACGATCGACGCCTACGACATCGGAGCAATCGCGATTGCCTGTGCAATTGGTGTTGCCAAAGCCGTTGGAGGCAACGTCCAGTGCCGTCAAGTTGACGCCATTGCCGTTGAAGGCATTGCTGAAATTGCCGCTACGTATGCGGGTGTAGAGCTGATCTTTTCCAGTGAAACTCGTGATGAAGTTCAGGCGAACGTCATAGTTGAAAGATGTTGCTCCATAAAGATTGTTGTAAATCTTTGCTGCATCTCGATTGTTGCGAGCCCTTGCGTCTGCGACGGCGTTCCTGGCTCGATTGATTTCTGCCTGGTTGGTAATTCTTCCGGCGCTATTCCTTACCGGGGCAGGCACGGTCGGCGCCGTCACCAGGTTGCCGCCGAATGGACCTTGCCCTGCGGTGGTGAGATTGAAAGCGCTGATCTCAGGATTGATGCCGCGGCCCTTGCTGTCACCGCTGGCATTCACAGCGCCCAACACGAAGGTGGCCTGACCCTGAAGTTTGGTGGTGGTGGAGAACTGGGTCGCTTCCAGCTCACCAACCTTGGCCTCCAGGCCATCCACCCGTCCGCGAACGAGGGCGAGCTCTTTCTCAAATTCTTTGAGAAGCTTTTTCAGCTCATCAGTGACCTCGGTGATGCGATCGAGGCAGGCGTTCAGGAGTGCAGCAGCCTCGAAACGGGTCATGGCCCGCTGACCGCGATAGGTGCCGTCGGGATAGCCAGCAACACACCCATAACGTTCAATCAGGTTGGAGAGGGCCTGATAAGCCCAATCGGAGGGATTGACGTCGCTGAACTGATTGATGCTCGTGACTTGCTCACTGCTGGCGTATTGATTCACGCCAGAAAGGTTGAGTTCTGCCGCATGGGTTGCCAGAGGCGCAACCATGCCGATGGCTGCTGGAGCCACCAGCAAACGCTGGAAAAGTTTCATGAAATCCTCACACCAAAAAAAGAGGAAACCCGTTGAGGGTGAAGAAAGTTTAACGGTGAGCCGACGGCATCAGTGTTGGCAAAGGCACGGACCCTTGTTGTTTAGGACACAAAAAAGCCGGCTGTTTGACAGCCGGCCAAGAAATCAAAGGATTGACAACCTTTTTGAATTCAAAAGGTCGAAGGCGATCTGGAAAGGATCAGAAGCGGAAGGTCGTCTTGACCAGGCCACCGAAGTTGGTCACTGAACGATTGTCATCCTTTTGCAGAGCGCCGAGAGGAGCACTGAGGTAGTAGATGGCAGGGGTGACACTGATGTTGTCGGTAACTTGGAACTTGTACCACCATTCCCAGGCGTAGTTGCCGTCGTTGGGGGTATTTGTGTTCAAGTTGTCCGGCAGAGCGTTGTCGAGCTTGGTGATGAAGGTCGGTTGACCCACGGCCATACCAAGGGCATTGCCCTTCCAGAACACGTCAGACCACTGCAGACCCACGTACCAGGATTGGCTGCGGGCGCCATCGATCCAATTCGTGGCGGAGAAACCAGTGCTGTCGTAATCGAATCCATCACCGTTGTAGGCGCTGATGCCCCAACCGGCGCTGATGGAGGGGAACAGACCACCGTTGACGGGGGTCCAGTAGCCACTGACGCCAACCGAATTGGTGGATTCAGCAAACTGGGAGGCCGCAACCGCCAGAGGTGTGCCGTTGCCGCCGTACAGGCCAGCACCGCCACGATTCAGGCTGTAAGCCACAGCCAGACCGAAGTTGTCACCGCCATAGCCGAGCTGACCGGTGAAGGTGGACTGGGAGCAGCTGGTGCCGATACCACCGCCGCAGATCTCGTTCCCGTTGTCGCTGTAACCAGGGGAGCCGACGTTACCGTTGGCTGCCACATAGCTGACACTGGCACTAAAGCCGCCGCTCTTCCACCACAAACCACCACCGGAACCAAGATTCAAGTTGTAGGTTCCGGGAGCACCTGCGTAGGTGAAGATGTCCAGAACGGTGTCGGCGGGGTAGGCGCTGGGCCACAGGGCCAACATGTCGTCCTGACGCACCCGGCCACCAACGGTGGCGGTGAAGCTGCTACCGATGGGGAACTGGTAGAACAGTCGGTTGACGGCAACCACATCGCTGCCATCGCCGAGTCCATTCTCCTCAAACGCGATTTCCATCGCATTGAGGCCGATCGGATTGTTGGTGCCGTTCCAAGGACTCGAGCCGAAGTTGCCGGCGCGCAGGCGAGTGCGCAGCAGGTCCTTGCCCGTGAAGCTGGTGTCGAGATAGAGGCTCAGGTCGTAGTTGAAGGCGGTGGCGCCATCCAGCAGGCGAGCGGTGTGGTCGTACTGGCGGCTGACACCGGGAATGAAGGCCGTGCCACCAAGCCCATTGATGACGGCAGCATCAAACGAGGTCGCAGGATCTCCACCAAACCCACCCGGCACGGCTGTGCCGCTGTAAGAGTTGGAACCAAGCACGAAGGTGGCCACACCTCTCAGCTTGGTGGTGGTGGAGAACTGGGTGGCTTCCAGCTCGCCCACGCGAGCTTCCAGGCCATCCACGCGGCCACGGATGACGGCGAGCTCCTTCTCGAATTCCTTCATGAGCTTCTTCAGCTCATCGGTGATCTCGGTGATGCGGTCGAGACAGGCGTTGAGCAGAGCAGCCGCTTCATAGCGGGTCATGGCCCGTTGGCCGCGGTAGGTGCCGTCGGGGTAGCCGGCCACGCAGCCGTAACGCTCAATCAGGTTGGAAAGAGCCTGGAATGCCCAGTCGGTCGGCTTGACGTCGCTGAACTGATTGATGCTGGTGACCTGCTCTTCGCTGGCGTACTGATTCACGCCGGAGAGATTGATGTCGGCGGCATTGGCCGCAAAGGGCGCCATCAGGCCAAGGGCCGCGGGTGCCACCAGCAGTTGCTGGAAGAGTTTCATGGAAGTTGACCTCACACAACAGGCGCAAGGCGCCGACGCGATTTTGACGATTGGCTCTCGAGAACACACCCCCGCGTGTGACAGAACACCGAACGCCCTTGTCTTCACCCCAGTCCTCGGAATCTCCCCTAGCCCCTGTTGTGAAGGACGACGCCAGTCCAGACTTCCTCCGGATGCCCCACCCCGCTGGAGACCTTGCCCCGCCCCCGTGTTGATTTCAGCGCCCGCTGGCGCTCCCTCGGTTGGTGGGCCTCCCTGGCGGCGCTCTGGGCGGTGGCCACGGCGGCGGATCGAACCTGGCTGGCGCTCGACCGGCGCCTCCCCAGCTGGGATCAGGCGGACTACATCAACAGTGCCCTGGACCACGGTCGGGCCCTTGGCCTGATCCCCCCTGGCACAGGGGGCGACTGGCTGGCCCTGCTTGATCTCTCCCCGAAGATTCCCCCTCTGGCCTCCCTGGTGAACGGCACCGTGATGGCCATCGCCGGTGACCAGCCGGATCAGGCCAGCTGGGCGCTTGCGGTCTGGCAGGCCCTGCTGTTGGTGGTGGTGGCCCTGTGGGGGCGACAGCTTCTCGGCCGCGGTTTCGGATTGCTCTGCGGCACCCTGCTGCTGCTGGTGCCGGCCTTGGTCCACCTGCGGGTGGATTTCACCTTGGATCTCCCCCTGGCCGCCAGCGCCACCCTGGCCCTCTGGTTGCTAGGCCGCTGGCAGGCTCCCGAGCTGGCGGGGGGGCGTTGGGGGCAGCTGCTGGCGGCCTCCCTGGCCATGGCCGCCGCGCTTCTGGTGAAGCAGAGTGCTCTCCTGCTCCTCGCGGGGCCTGCGCTTTGGGCAGCCGTGGAGGGTCTTCGCCGCCGCCACCGCCGGCTTCAGGTGCTGCTTGGAGTGGTGGTGATCCTGGCCCTGCTGCTTCCCTGGCTGCAACACAACTGGATCACCACCCTGGGAGGGACCAATCGCGCCGTGCTGGAGTCGGCGGCCGCGGAAGGCGATCCACCGGTTCTCAGCTGGGCCTCCCTGAGTTGGTATGTCCGTGGCTTGCCGGCCCAGCTGGGTCCTGTTCTGCCGCTTCCCGTGCTGGCCTGGGCTCTCGTTCGAGCCACGGAAGCCTGGCGTCGTCACAGGGGAGGGCAGCGCCGTGGCCATGGGGGAACGGGCCTCTCCCCGGGATGGGCCTGGCTCCTGGGGTGTGCCTGCAGCGGCTGGTTTCTGACCACCCTCAGTCCCAACAAGGATCCCCGGTACTTCACCGCGGTGCTGCCGCTGGTGGTGATCCTCCTGGCGCGGGCCTGGTGGGAGATCGGGCAGTGGATCGGGCTCCGTTGGGGGCGTTCCTGGGCCTGGGTCCTGCTGGTGACCGGGGTTGCCGGGGCCAGCAGCCAGGCGATCGCCATCGCTGAGTCCCAGATCGAACGGAGGGATCCCGCTCCCGTGGCTGCGGTCACGGGGCGCCTGAGGGCGCTGGTGGGGGACCAGCCCACCACCCTGTTGGTGGTGCCGGGGAATCCTGAACTCAATGAACAGACGGTCTCCACTTTTGGAAGGCTGTCTGGAGGACAGATCGAAGGACGCCGCCTGGGGCGCGCCCGCAGCGAACATCCCCTGGTGCTGAAGCGGAGCACCTGGATCCTTCTGGCGACAGGGGATCAGGGCACGGACCGCCCCTTCTCCAGAGAACTCAGCCACCGCATCCGTGCGGATGGGCGGTTTGAGCGGATTGCCGACTGGCCATGGAGCGAGGGGCGGCAGGTGGAGCTGTGGAAACGCCGACCCACGGCACCAGCCGTGCCTTTTGATGCCGAATTCATTCGGCTGGCCCGGGGCATGGAGCGGGGACCCGAGGGGCTGGGCCCTGTGTTCGGCAGCATTGGCGCGGAACACCAGCTGGATGCGCACTTTCTCTATCAGGACCGGGTTCGCGGCTGGGCCCTCGCCCGTTTGCGGGAGCGGCCAGACGATGCGGATGCCCTCTGGAGCCTGGCGTTGATGGCCACGCTCCGGAACCGCCCCGTGGAAGCGCAACAGTGGTATTCCTCCCTCCAACGTCTGCAGCCGACGAATCCCTGGCCTCTGGCTTACCGATCTGTTGTCCTGCTGGCGTCCTGGAATCCCGTGGGCGCCCATGCCGCCTTGAGAGAAGCCCCTGTTGCCTTGCAACAGAATTCAGTGATCAACGCGTTGACGGATGTCAGCGGTGTTCTTTCTGGACACCTGGACCGGCTGGCCGGTCTCCGCGGAAGCCTGCCCCGGGCCATCGCCGAGGTGAAGCATCGGCTGGAGAGCGCCCGAACCCAGCCCAAAACAAATCCCCCGTAGGACGCATCCTCGGGGGAACAGGTGGGTCCGCGGGGTGCGGAACCGGATGATCGTGGAGAGGTGATCAGGCCATCAACGCCAGATCAGTCGGCATTCTCCGCGAATTGCAGACCCTGATGTTGGGAACATTCGGCCATGGACACCTCCTCCTTTGGGGACAATGACAGCCGGTGACGCTTTCGGAGTCGAGGTCGAAGACCAAAGCTCCACGACACTGCTGCCGGGACTTCAGAAGTCTAAGTGGATCCCGGGGAAGCCAGCGCAAAGATGCGGAAATGAAAAAGGCGCCATGACGGCGCCTTGAAAAAGCTGGGAGAGAACGTCTCTAATCAGAGAGCGTTTCCACGTGGCAGAACCTCTTCAGGGAAGACGAATTTTTCATGGGGTTGAT
>CAYVWU010000033.1:0-17746 GCA_964455575.1 uncultured Cyanobium sp.
GGCCTGGTTGATGCGCACCGCCAACGGCGTCACCCTGTGCATTCCGACGGTGTTTGTCAGTTGGACCGGCGAAGCCCTGGACAAGAAAACCCCGCTCCTGCGCTCCAACGCCGCCATGAACCGCCAGGCCCAGAGGCTGCTGCGGTTGCTTGGCGAGACCGACATCGCGCCGGTGAACTCCAGCTGCGGCGCCGAGCAGGAATACTTCCTCATCGATGCCGCCTTCAGTGCCCTGCGGCCCGACCTGCAGCTGGCCGGCCGCACCCTGTTCGGCGCCGCGCCGGCCAAGGGTCAGCAGTTTGACGATCACTATTTCGGCGCCATCCCGGATCGCATTCAGGTGTTCATGCAGGACGTGGAGCTGCAGCTCTACCGGCTCGGCATCCCCGCCAAAACCCGGCACAACGAAGTGGCCCCCGGGCAATTCGAGATCGCGCCCTACTTTGAGGCCGCCAATGTCGCCACCGATCACCAGCAGCTGATCATGACGGTGCTGAAGGCCACGGCCAAGCGGCATGGCCTCACCTGCCTGCTGCACGAAAAACCCTTCGCCGGCGTGAACGGCAGCGGCAAACATGTCAACTGGTCGATTGGCAACGCCACCCAGGGCAATCTGCTGGATCCGGGGACAACGCCCCATGCCAACCTGCAGTTTCTGCTGTTCTGCGCCGCGGTCATCCGGGGTGTGCATCGCTACGGCCCCCTGATGCGCGCCGCCATCGCCACGGCGAGCAACGACCATCGCCTGGGGGCCAATGAAGCGCCACCCGCCATCATCTCCGTCTACCTGGGCAGCCAGCTGGAGGACGTCTTCAACCAGATCAGGAGCGGCCGGCTGGAGGGATCGGCCGAGAATGCGCTGATGTCCCTCGGAGTCGATACGCTGCCGGACCTCAACCGCGACCCCGGCGATCGCAACCGCACGTCTCCATTTGCCTTCACCGGCAACCGCTTCGAGTTCCGCGCCGTCGGCTCCGGGCAGTCGGTGGCCGGCCCTCTGGTGGTGCTGAACACCATCCTGGCCGACTCCATCGAATGGATTTCCGACCAGCTGGACGATCAGCTGGCGACGGGTGCCCCCCTGGAGGAAGCGGCCTTTGCCGTTCTCAAGCGCACCATGGACGACCATGGCGCCGTCGTCTTCGGTGGAGATGGCTACTCCAGCGAGTGGCACCGCGTGGCGGTGGAGGAGCGTGGTCTGGAAAACCTGCGCACCAGCGCCGATGCCCTGCCGGTGTTGGAGCGAACGGAGATCCGGGAGCTGTTCGAGCGCCAGGGTGTGCTCACCCCGCTGGAACTGGAGAGTCGTTTCGGGGTCTATGCCGAGCAGTACATCCTCGCCATCGAGGTGGAGGCGCGGCTGGCGGCGCGGATCGCCCGAACCCAGATCCATCCCGTGGCGAACACCTTCCTGGAGCGCCTCGCCAGCGCCATCCGCGAGCAGGAGGCCCTGGGACTGGTGACCGACCGCAGCGTGATCCAGCAGGTGGCCCAGCTCAATCAGCAGCTCCTGCAGCGCTGCACGGCCCTGGAGGCCGCGCTCCAGGGGGCGCCCCACGCCACCCACGATCACCTCCGCCACTGCGCCGACGCCCTGATGCCCCTGATGGGGCAGTTGCGGGAGACGGTCGATGGCCTGGAGGGTCTGGTGGATGACGACCTCTGGCCCCTGCCCACCTATCAGGAGCTGCTGTTCGTGCGCTGAGGACCCGCCAGGCGGAGGGCGGAGCCTCAGGAGAGGGCAAACCAGAGGAGATCCGCCCCGCGGTCTCCCGCAGTGAGCGCACGGAGCGCCCCGAGGTTGGGGGCCTGGGCGAATCCCAGTCCATCCCCCCGCCCCAGGGTCATGGGGACCGCGGGGTTGGCGGAGGGTTCAGCGCCGAAGGCGAGCTGCACGTCGCCGTCGATCACCTGAAGCCAGCCCAGCGGGGAGGTGGATTCGGAGGCCCCGGGTGCCGGCAGGGTCTGCCCGGAATCCAGCCGCCCGCGCCAGAGGCGCACCGGGCGATGGATGACCAGCGCGCCGTCGGCGCCGAGGGGATCGATCAGCAGGGTCCACCCCGCGGCCCGGGGGAAGGCTTTCTGCTCATAGGCCGGCGCATGGCCAGGGGCGTCCGGCAGGATCCAGATCTGCAACAGACGGCAGGAGCGATCGCCGCCATTGATCTCGCTGTGCACGATGCCGGTGCCGGCGCTCATGCGCTGCACCTCGCCCGCGCGGAGCGCTTCGCTGTGGCCCATGGAGTCGCGGTGGTTGAGCTGCCCCTCCACCATCACCGTGATGATCTCCATGTCGTGGTGGGGATGCAGACCGAAGCCCTGACCGGCGGCGATGGTGTCGTCGTTGATCACCCGCAGGGGGCCGAAGCCCATCCAGGCCGGATCGACATGGGAGCCAAAGGAGAAGGTGTGCCAGCTGTCCAGCCAATCGAAGCGGCTGTGAAAGCGCTCCGCCGCGGGGCGATGCAGGGGCAGGGCCATGGAGCCGGCGCTGGTGGCGGGGGAACGGGCCGGTTGGGGATGGGTGGTCATCGGGTGGCGAGCGGCGTCTGCAGGCCCTTCATCCTGAATCCAGCCTCACGGCAGCGGTCGAACGGCCGACAAAGGACGAGTCAACCGCCACCATGACACCAGGGAGGTTCAACAGCCGATCATGCAGCGACATCCCCATCCCCGGGCCTGGCCCCTGCCGGTCCTGCCGTTCGTGGTGGCGGCGGGCGCGCTGCTGTTGCTGGGGATCGGCCGCCTGGTGGGGTCGGTGCTCGCGCCGGGGGCGTTGGAGGCGGCCAACGCCCCGCTGGAGGCCCGTCACCTGGCCCTGGTGATCAATGCCGCCGACCCCGTGAGCGAGGCCATCGGCGCGCGCTACATCCAGGCCCGGGGCCTGGAGCCGCGGCAGGTGATCCGGGTGCGGTTTCCCCCTGGACGGCAAGCGTTGTCGCTGGCGGACTTTCAGTCCCTCCATCAACAGGTGCGACGGCAGACCCCGCCCGAGATTCAGGCCTACGCCCTGGCCTGGGCCGCCCCCTGGCGGGTGGAGTGCGTGTCGATCACCAGCGCCTTCGCCTTCGGACGGGTTCGTTCCGGCTGCGGCGACACCTGTCGGGCCACCCCCCTGAGCCCCTACTACGCCCGAGGCGATGTGCGGCGGCCCTGGTCCGCCCTGGGCGTTCGCCCCACCATGCTTCTGGCGGCGAGCACCGCGGAAGCCGGCCGCACCCTGATCGCGCGGGGGGTGGCGGCCGATGGCACGGCGCCTCCCGGCACCGCCTACCTGTTGAGCACCAGCGATGGGGCCCGCAACCGGCGGGCGGAGCGCTACGACGATCTCCTGCGCGCCACGGCCCCGGGCTTTCGCGTGCGGGTGTTGCGGGGGGATGGGCTGAAGGGAGTGCGCGATGTGATGCTCTACGTCACCGGGCTCACGACGGTGCCGGATCTGACGAGCAACCGGTTTCGCCCCGGCGCGGTGGGCGACCATCTCACCTCCTTCGGCGGCATGCTCACCGGGCCCTCAGGGCTCGCCGACGACGGCGGCAACGGCCAGATGAGCGCCCTGCGCTGGCTGGAAGCCGGCGCCACCGGCAGCTACGGCACGGTGGTGGAACCCTGCAATCACCTGTCGAAGTTTCCCAATCCGGGCCTGCTGCTGACGTACTACCGGCGGGGCGACACGTTGATCGAGAGCTACTGGCGCAGCGTGGCGATGCCCGACCAGGGGGTGTTCATCGGCGAGCCCCTGGCCCGCCCCTGGGGGCCGCGCCCCCTGACCGGAACGCCCGCGGGATGGGGATCGGGAGCATGAACGCCTTGGGGGCTCAGTTGTATTCGCCCGGGAGGTCGTTCTTGCGCACCGTCACGCGATCGAACCGCTGTCCGGAGACCCGCAGGAGTTCATCGCCGGAGAACTCAAAGCCAAGGCGCAGGCCGATCTGCGCCACGTCGTCGGCGGTGGCGGCGGCCAGCACCTGTTGCTTGAGGGTTTCATCCTTCTGCATGCGGGCCAGGAAGGCCCGCAACTGGTCCAGAGACATCGGGGGACACGCGGGGGGACGCAACGAGGGAGCGGATCCCCCGTCCAGGGACCGCTGCCGCCATCCTCTCAGTTCCGGGGCGGAGGCTCCACCCCCGGCTGGTGTCAGTCGCCCGGGAGGGAACGGGTCGTCGGCTTGCCCAACAGGAGCACCAAAGGCAGGACGGCCACAAAGACCAGTCCCACCAGGCGAAACACATCGCTGTACGCCAGGAGCGCCGCCTGTTGCTCCACCTGCTGGTTGAGCAGGGCCAGGGCCTGTTCCGCGGCACCGCCTCCCGCGCCGCCGCCGCCAGCTCCACCGCGAGAGGTCAGCCAGGCCTGCAGCGTCGCCAGCCGTTCCTGCAGGCGGGGATCCGTGATCGCGAGCGACGCGACGAGATGGGCGCGGTGAACCGCGCGCTGATGGGCCAGCACCACGGTGAGCACGGCAATGCCAAAGGTGCCCCCCAATTGGCGGGTGAGGTTGTAGAGGCCACTCCCCGCGCTCACCTCCTGCCGCGGGAGGGGGCCGAGGGTGGCCAGGCTGAGGGGAAGGAACATCATCACGGTGGTCACGCCGCGAAAGATCAGAGGCCACCACAGGGCCTCCGCCCCCGTGTCCGGACCGATCCGCGACAGGGAGGTCATGGTGGCCACCATGCCCACCACACCCAAGGCAATCAACAGGCGGGGATCGACGCGGCTCACGACCCGACCGAGGAGAGCCATGACGACACCGGAGGCCAGGGCGCCCGGCTGGAGAGTTCCGTGAGATGGCCCTGGAGCTGGGCGTTGTCGGTCTCCACCAGGCCCCAACGGGCCACAAACCAGGCCGCGCCGCCCGCCAGCGCCACCACCCCCAGCAAGGGAAACAGCCAGGAGCGCGCGCGCGGCGGCGGGGAGGAAGACGGGGCGGAGTCGGACGGATGGGGTTGGAGCGAACGCGGCGGGCCCGCGGGATCGGGCGCGGTGGTCGAGGGTGGAGGCGCCTTCGGAGCAGCCGGGGGGGCGGACGCCATCGGGAGAAGCTTCAACGGGCTCACGCTAAGGGGGGACGGGCTGGCGGTCCGGGCCGGTCTCCGACTCAGGCCTGCCCCCCGAACCAGAGCAGCAGGGCGCCATTGAGCAGCAGGATGAGGCCGACGCAGACCCAGGCCAGGCCCAGCAACCAGCGAGGGGCGCGGATGTCCCCCATCACGCTGGGGCGGCCACAGAACACCACCAGGGGGATCACCGCGAAGGGCAATTGCAGGCTCAACACCACCTGGCTGAGCACCAGGAGCCGGTCGCTGGCCCCATCCCCGAGCAGCATCACCGCGGCCAAGGCGGGGATGAGCGCCAGGCCGCGGGTGAGCAGGCGCCGCTGCCAGGCGGGCCAGCGCAGATCCAGAAAGCCCTCCATCACCACCTGTCCCGCCAGGGTGGCGGTGAGCGTGGAGCTCTGTCCGGCGGCCAGCAGGCCGATCCCGAACACCAGGCTGGCGGCGGACGTGCCCAGCAGGGGGGTGAGCAGGTCGTAGGCCTGAGCCAGGTCCGTCACCGGATGGGGCACCACGCCATGGAAAGCGCCACCGGCCAACACCAGGATGGCGCCGTTCACGAGGAAGGCGAACAGGAGCGCCAACAAGGCGTCGAGCGTGGCGAAACGCAGCGCCCAGTGGCGGGCGCGGGGATTGGCGGGCCAGCGCCGGGATTTCACCAGGGCGCTGTGGAGATAAAGGTTGTGGGGCATCACGGTGGCGCCGAGCAGGCCGGCGGCCAGATAGAGCTGGCTTCCATCCCGCAGGCTGCCCGGCGCGGGCCAAAGCCCAGCGGCCACGGCGGACCAATCGGGTTTCAGAAACACCAGCTCCAGCGCGAAGCACGCTCCCACCAAGCCCACCAAGGCCACCACCAGGGCCTCCAGCTGGCGCACGCCCCAATGCTGCAGGGTCAGCAGGAGCAGGGTGTCGGCTGTGGTGAGCACGACGCCCGCGGGGAGGGGCAGGCCAAAGAGCAGGTGCAGGGCGATGGCGCTGCCCAACAGTTCCGCCAGGTCGCAGGCCACGATCGCCACCTCCGCCAGCAGCCACAGGGGCCAGCGCCAGGCCCGCGGCAGCAGGGCGCGACAGGCCTGGGCCAGATCCATCCCCGTGGCGATGCCCAGGCGGCAGCAGAGCGACTGCAGCAACAGGGCGATCAGGCTGGAGAGGGCCACCACCCAGAGCAGGTGAAACCCATGGCGGGAGCCCGCCGCCAGGGCGGTGGCCCAATTGCCTGGATCCATGTAGCCCACGGCCACCAGGAACGCCGGCCCCAGCATGCGAAACACGGTCCGGCCGCCGGGCCGACCGGCCGTGAGGGGAATCTGAACCACCTCA
The DNA here is from genome assembly GCA_964455575.1 of uncultured Cyanobium sp. Classification (GTDB taxonomy): domain Bacteria; phylum Cyanobacteriota; class Cyanobacteriia; order PCC-6307; family Cyanobiaceae; genus Cyanobium. The sequence goes on from CAYVWU010000033.1 coordinate 6,376, forward strand.
CGGAGGGGTTCGGGAGTCATGGGCAGCGCCAGCGACTGCCATTTTGACCGCGTGGCCCCGACCCTTCACTCCCCTCCGCGACTGTCCCCAATCGGGGGCTTCCCCCCTCCAGCCGATCAGCGGAGACTGAACCCATTGACCCGCGAGGTGCACGATGCCACGCACCGAAGAGCACCGAAGCCCGACCTGTCTCGCCCGAACGTGCTTGAAGTGGACGGCAGATGGCGAACTGAGCGAAGAGGACAAGCGGCTGGTGCTCGACCGACTCATGCGGGTGGATGGGGCCGTCGCGGAATCGCTTCGGCCTTGACATCTGGAGGGGCGATTTCAGGTCCTTCTTCTGTCAAATGGGTGGCCAGAACAGCCAGGATCGCCTCAGCGGATGTCGAAGGCCCCTTCGACGGACGGGACGCGAGAGCGTGGCTGGAGCAACCTGTATTGCGATTGGTGATCGAGATCACATGGGTTGCCACCAAAATCGCGACTCCCGATGCGTCTGGTGCTGGATCGGGAATCCAGGGGCCAATCGAGACAGCAAATGGGATCAATAAATGATCAGCCTTGACGCAAGGCGACCCGAAGATTGGAATTTTTATTCATCTACCGCTGACCCATTAATCCATTGGTTAGTACCATATCCCACCCCCAGTGGAACCACCCTGTGGACATCAGTCAGACCGGTCGGGTGTCGACCCTGAGATCAGCGACCTCGACCTGGCAATGGCGTTGCGCGAATGGAGGCGCCCCTGGGATGAGCATGATGGGGATTTCTCAACAAGAGACCCAACGAGCATCCATGGGATTAATCCGCTACGGGACTCATGATAAGATTAACGAAACATGAAATTTCATGCGCCTCGCTTCCCTCCTCCTTCCCGCTCTTGGTATTGGAATGATGGGCACTAGCTTGCCTGCACATGCTTTTTTTGTGCAGACGGTCGCCGCGCCCGTTACATTTACGACAACTGGCAATGGAATCTTAAACACAACTGGTTTTCGCTTTCCTCCCTTCACAAATGCACCTGCGTCCTCTCTTGTGGTGGCCCAGCCAAGATTTTCACCCGCTCCAACGATCACTGGAACCGCGTCCGCAGGTTTTTTTGTTGCCCCTAGCTCAGGCACTTTTTCTGGGACGGTGAAAGCCCAACCAACGATATATTTTATCTCAATTCCTATTCCACCTTACACTGCAGCTTTCACCGGCTTTGCTGTTGATGTTGCCTCCATTCCGTCTTTTTCTTGCACGATTGATGAAGTTTGCTTTGGAACCGCTTCCTCCTTTGCCGCCTATTCTGGAACGTTCCCACCGATTGCGGCTAATGTTGATCCCAGCTTTAGAAATTATGTTGCCGCAGGACCCATTGTAGACTCTTTCAAAACAAACTATACATTTATCGGCAGTGATCCAGATCTGGCTTTTGGAACATCAAAGATGAAGTTTGAAGGGCAACTTCTCTTTGATTATTTTTACGTCCCCGGTCCCCTTCCGATCTTCGGAATAGGCATAGCTCTGGGCTGGTCTCGCCGCTTAAGAAAAAGAATTCATCGCACGAAGTAAGGTCAAATCTTTCCGGCTTCCGATCACCATTCTTAATTATATGATTTAATTCCTCAATCACGTTCCTATTCTTTATCCTTTTGGTGATCTTGTCGCCAGTGGCCGAACTGTGATCACTGACCTCCCAGGAGGCCTCTGTGCTCATGCCATGGAGAGAATGCGGGCACGGGTCGAGGCGTTCACATCTCTCCCTTGCACGCCTCGCCGGCCGTCATGCTGGCGAGGTGGCTGCAACCGTGCGGGGGCCACTGGTGATGTCCAAGCCCTGAGCACAGCCGTGAAAGACGACCTGGATTTGTGATCCCAAGGGCTCAGTGTGCGGCAAACAACACCTTGTGTCGTTTGGGCGTCACTTCAAGACCTCTAGATTGCAAGGAGATCATCCCTTCTATTGACTGGTGCAACCGTTGATTTGACGACTTAGTCTTGCAATGTGATTGGCGCGTCCCAGTGCGCTCGCTCTGGCCGCCCCGCGGCTGCCCCCGCGCCGGCAGGTGACACACAGCTTCGAACAACTGATGCACATTGAAGCCTGTGGATTGGTTTTGATCGCTGATGAAGTCTACCGCTGAGATTGCTCGCATCATCGCCTATCAAGAAGCAGGCTGGAGCAAGAGAAGGATCGCATCTGAACTTGCCATCTCCCGCAATACGGTTACTCGCATAATTAATCGCCATAGAACGAATATTTTTTCAAAAGGATGGCAACAAAATAAGTTGCAGTCAGCACTGGAATGGCTAGAGACATTGGATCATAGTAAATTGAGTAGACATAGTCGAGACCTTTGTCTCCAGCTCGAACGCGAACGGGGATTACGCGTCAGCCAGCGGACGATCGATCGGGCTCGGTTGATCTTGAGGGGCGGCACACAGAGCCGTTGTCATCACGACAAGACCTCCCCCGAGGGCTGGCAGATTGGTCCCTATCAACTCCACGCCAACGGCGCCCTGATCCTGGCCGGTGTGAGGGTAACCATGCCTTTACTTCAGGAGCACTTACTGGTTTTTTTTGCCAAGAATGCCAATCAGTTATTGAGCCGTGATGAAATTGCTGCCGGCATTTTTGGCCTAAAGACAAATGAAAATTGTACACAAAAAAATGTGACGTTGATGGTGCACCGTCTCAGACAGGTGTTGGCCCGTGGCCCCCTGGGACAAGACATCATCCGCACGATCCATAGTCGGGGTTACATCCTCATCGCTCCTGTTCAGGCGATGGAGCCTCCATCAGAATCACTTCATGGGCTTCCACGAAGATGGCCTGTCACCCCGAAAAGCAACCCGTTCCATTGCGAGGCACACGATCTCTGGCCTCATCGCGACCCCTATAAGCTCAGACGACAAGAATTGTTGCTCAAGAAAAGCATCGATCATGACCCATATTTTGAACAGGGCTATCTCGAATTATGTTATTTGCAACTATTGCAATGCTTCTGGGGAATGCGCTCTTCCCTTGACGTGCGTCCAGCCTTGCAGAGGCAACTTTTGACCCTTGAACAATTCCCAAGCAAACCAGACGGCTGGTTGGCGATCAAAGCGGAAATTCAAAGCCTTCTGCTTTGGCAACCCGACATCACGCAACGGCTCTACGGAACCTGGCTGGCGGACACCCTGCCCGGCGGCATGCCCTGTTATTCATGGGCACGCCACTTGATTTTTTCAGGCCGGCCACAAACCGCCGTTCAGCTCTTGACGGGACATGTTCGCCAGGACCTCTGCCAAGGCTGGATGAACCTGGCCATGGCCTATTGCGCCCTCGGCGATCTGGCCGCCGCCGAAGGCGCCGTGCGCCACCAGTTGCGCGTGGATGCCGGCATGGTGGGCACGCGGCTCTTTCTGGCTGTGTTGCAGGCCAGCCAGGGCAAGTCGGAGCAGGCCACCCGGCTCATCGGAGACACGGGTCTGCTGGACCGCCCCTTTCAGGGGGTGCAGGCGCTGACGGCCTACGCCCTGGCGCGGGGGGACCTGCGCGGGCATGGCCACGAGCTTCTGGATCAGGCGCTGGCGCTCACCAAGGAGGCCATCGCCGAGGTTGGCGCCATCGGGTATTGGGGACTGGCCGCCTTGGCCCTCGGGCGGCAGGAGGAGGCGCTTCAACTCTTGAAGCTCAGCGTCAAACATCGCTGCTATTCAGCACCGGTGCTGTTTCGCACTCCCTTTTTGAAGCCCCATGCGAACACGCTGGCCGTCCGCCTGTTCACCGAGGCCATGCGGCGCGGTTTCGCGGAGCGGCCATGAGCAACGCAACTCCCGCCTGCTTGTCGCGCGCCATCGCGCTGGAGATCTCCTTCCGGGTCCAACGAAACGCAGGCGTACGCTTTCAGCGCCATCCGCCCTGAATGCCGTGGACCTGCGCGTGTGGAAGGCTGGCCTGCTGGCCGCGACACTTCTGGTCTTGCCCAATGGCCAGAGTGGCCGTGCCGAACCGACCCCCACCCCCGCGTCAAGGCAGTCCAGCGAGGGCTGGGTGCGCATCGTGCCAAAACCACTGACCATCAACGGCCGTCGTTACAAGCCCACCTGTTCGGGCGCGCCGGGCACCAGCAGCTCCACCACTTCCTTTTTCTACCGCCAGGGCACGGCGGACGGGTTGCTGGTGTTCTTCAATGGCGGCGGCGCCTGCTGGAATTCCGCCACCTGCTCCAAGCCAAGGCTGGCGGGTGACAAGGCGTTCTTCTCCGGCAAAGATGACCAGGACATGGTTGGCGTCTACAAGGCGGAGCTGTTGCCGGGCGATGGTCCGGCCCGCATGGGCGGCCTGCTCGACCGCGCCAATCCGCGCAACCCCGTGCGCGACTGGAGCATGCTGTTTGTCCCGTATTGCACGGGCGACGTGCACTCGGGATCGAACACCGCCCGCTACACGGATCCCGACACGGGCCGGCCCTTCACGATCGAGCATCGCGGCTGGGACAACCTGCAGGTGATCCTGCCCTGGCTGCGGGCCCGCGCCCCCCGGCCCGCCCGTCTGCTGGTGAGTGGTTCCAGCGCCGGTGCCTATGGGGCCGCCACCCACTACACCGCCCTGCGGACGTTGTATCCGAACGCGAGGGCCGTGTATCTCGGCGACAGCGGCCTGGGCGTCACGACGCCGGACTTCGAACGGGTGCGCAACACCAACTGGAACTACACGCTGCCCACGTCCGTGTTTGGCCCCAAGGCGCAAGACACGCCCGACAGCGCGGTGGTGGCCAAGCTGGCGGCCCATTTCCCGCGGGACCGCTTCGCCCAGTTCACAACACTCCACGACGCCACGCAAACGGCCTTCTACGCCCAGATGGGGGCCGCAGGGCGAGTCTGCAACGCCTGGACCAACAAAATGTTGCGCGAACTGGCCAGCCGCCAGGCCACGCCCAACGTTCGCGCCTATGTCGCGCAAGGGGACACCCACACCATCCTGCGGGCGCCATTGTTCGACACCGAAGCCTCCGGGGGCGTTGCCTTTGCGGACTGGCTGCGGGCCCTGCTGGAGGACAGCCAACCGCCAGCGAACGCCCGTTGCCCCACGTGCGAAGGGCCGCGGGCGGGGTGTGCGCCATAGGGGGATTCGCACCACCGGCACGCCAGGCACGCTTCCCATCGAAGATCGTCACGCTGAAGGCGTGATCATGGGAGGAACAGACTCTGCAGGCTGGCAAAGCGTTCGAAATCACGGTCGAAACTCACCAGGCGCCAACCGTTGGCGATCGCCAGGGCCGCGAGGTGGGCATCTGTGCAGAGGCGAACTGGCAGATCTCCGCCACGCAGGAGCTGATGAAACACCTCCCAGCCATCCTGCTCCGGCTCAGCCAGGCTGACGCCCGGCTGCTGGCACAGATCGTTCAGCAGGGTGGAGGCTTCGGCCGTGCTCCTGACCGCCTTGCCCATCAGTTTCGGCTGGCACACCAGGCGCACCAGCCCGAGAGCGGTCACCGTGCAGAACAGCACCCGGTCAGCGGACTGATGCTCCCAGTAGTGAACGGCGTGCGGATGGTGAAGGTGTTCGGGCCAGGTCAACGCCAACCAGACATTCAGATCAGGCAAGTCGGCCGCCATGCTCATGACTCGAGCAGTTCGAACAGGGAGGCGTTGCTGAGCTGGTGGTGCTGGATGGCCAGCGCCCCGTCCAGTCGCGGCAGCGTGGCCGCGGAGCGTTTCAGCTCGGCGCGGGCGGGTGCGGCGCTGAGACCCTGCTCCACGTAGCTGCGCAGCAGCTGTTTAAGGGTGACCCCCTCCATGGCTGCTCGGGCTTTGAGGCGCGCGAACAGCGGATCCGGCAACTCCAAAGTGGTCCGCATGCTCCTGATCCAGGGAGATGCGCATTTTAGTGCGCATCTCCCTGGATCAGGAAGACCCCATGGGCAAGGGGTCGGCGGCGGTCGAACCCATGGCATCCGCTGGGAAGGCTGACCCGAAAGCAGCCAGACTTCTTTCCCCTGCCGGCGTGCTGATCTCACGCCAGCGGTTCCCCCTCCCGCGGAGGAAGGGCAAAGCGGGTGAGGGTTGCCAAGGCCTCGCCCCATTCCGCCCGGGCGATCTCGCGCAGGCCTTCCTGGAGCTCCCGCCCGTCCGCGGGTCGGCGCTCCGGATCGGGAGCCAGGGCGGCGTCGATCAGCGACGCCAGGCCGTCGGGCAGGGGGGAGCGGCTCACCTGGGCCACGGGGGGCAGGGGAGCGCGCCCCGCCCGCAGGAGCTGCCCGAAGCTTTCCACGCGCTCGAAATAATGGCCGGACGCCAGCAGATGCCAGGAGCGCCCCCAGGCCCAGACATCGCTGGCCGGCCCCATCCGCCCGGGCCCCCAGGCCTCCGGCGGCGCGTAGTCGACGGTGCCGCAAAGACAGTGGCGCGCCCGGGTGTCCTCCAGGGTGCGGGCGTGGCCGAAGTCGATCAGCTTCACCACCTCCCCGCCCGCCTCTCCAGCGTTGGCGGCTGCGGGGTTCGCGGTAATGGCATTCGCGGTGATGGCGATCCCGACGTTGCGGGGTTTGAAGTCATTGAACAGAAGGCCCGCCCCGTGGAGCCGAGCCAGGGCGGCCGTCACCCCCAGCCCCGCCGCCACCAGCTCCGCCCCGCTCCAGGGCTCCCGCAGGCGCCCGCGCAGGGTGGACAGCGGCAGATGTTCCATCACCAGAAAGGTGAACTCGGTGCCGATCGCCACCTCCTCCAGACGCACCACATGGGCGCCCTGGGCCGCCTGCAGCATGGCCGTCTCCCGACGGGCGGCGCCCCGCTGGATCCGCCGGCGGCCGCGCTTGTGGGCCAGGGCCTTCACCACCACCAGGCCCTCCCCCCGCTGAGCCAGGAGCACCCCTCCCGCTCGCCGTGGCCCGAGGGAGCGCACAGGGGTGATCCCCGGAAGGAGCTCCGCCAGCTCCCTCCGCCACACCTCCTCTCCAGGGCCCCCTCGGGCGGGATCATCAACCACCATCCCCTGACTCCCCCCCGCCGCTGCCCACGGGCAGGGGCTGAGGAGCGACGCCTTGGGCGCGGGCCTGCCGGGAGCGCTCGATCTCCATCAACAGCGCGTCGGGATGTTGGAAGCCATGCCGCTGGCTCCAGGCCAACAAATCCTTGGGCACGGTCCAGCCGGTCTCCCGGCCGTGGCGGGCCACCTGCTCCGCCGTGCTCATGGGGGGCAGCGACACCAGCGGAGGCAGGCCATCGGCGCCACGGCCATGGAGGCGCTGGGTGGCGGCGGCGGCATCGGCCCGGGCTGGATACTCCCCCAGGCGCCGGTAGGTGTCCAACAGGGGCCGCACCACCCCCAGCTTGAAGCGGGTGAGCCGCAGCCACTCCACGGCCTTGTCGAGGGTGGCCCGGTCGGCCAGGAGCCGGTCGCCTTCCGCCGCCGTGAGGTCGTTGTCGGCCCAGAAGCGCGCCAGATCGTCCTCCGTGGCGAGGCCCCGCTCGGCCATGAAGGCGGCCCGCGACTGTTGGAGGTCGGAATCCTCCGCCTCCAGCCCCAGGTGGCGGGCGGCCGCGAGGGCCAGGAACTCCACCAGGGCCTGCCGCACCAGCTCCGGCGCCCGGGGATCATTCACCAAAGCGTGGCGGGCGATCGCCTCCTGGCTGATGGGCTCCCCCTGGCGCGGGGTCCAGCGGTCGCGCTCCACCAACGCCTGCAGGTAGTGGGTGTCCTCCAGGGTCCAGGGCGCGACGGCTGGCGCGGGGGACGGTACGGCGGTCGGTGCGGAGGACGGTGCGGCGGTCGGTCCCTTGTCGGCGCCCAAGGACGCCATGGCGCGCAGGAGCAGGCGGGCGTCCGCGGCCTTGTGGTCGATGGTGTGCTCGCGCAGGTGGGCCTTCAGGTCGGAACGCTGGTGGTCCGTCAGCAACGGGGAGGCCAACAGGCGCGGCCAGGAGCGGTCGGGGAAATACACCCCGCCGGCCTCCGCGATCAGAGCCGCCGCCAGCTCCGCGGGGAGCACGCCGGCCGCGGCCGCATCCTCCAGATTGAAGCGCAGGTTCACCAGCGGCTCGCTCAAGGAGCGATGGCCAAACTCCGCCGTGGCATGAGCCACCGCCACCTCGTCATCGCGGGTGAGGGTGCCGTCGGCGAAGCGGTCGTAAATGCGGCCGAGGCCCACCATGCCGAAGGGGGCGCACTCGGCAGCCCGCAAGGCCCCCATGCTCGCCGCTCCGTAAAGGGCCACCCCTTCATCGAGGGCGAGGAGCAGTTCCTTGTGCCAGACGGAGAGCACGCTGAGGAACACCCCGTCGATGACGCCGATCGCCGCGGGGCGATGGGCGCGCAACACGGACACGATGTCGCCCTGGCGCACCGGGGGCAGGATCACCGCCTCCTGGTGGAGACGCCGCACCTCGCGTTCGGGGAGGCTCGGGCCGACGAAAACAACGTGGGTCATGGCGATCAGGAGGACGGTGAGGACTTGGCGGCCAGCGCCCGGGCCCGAGGGCCGGGGCTGTAGGAGGGGAAGGTGCAGATGCCCTCCAGGCCGGGGATCACCACCCGCACCACCGCCACGGGGAAGGGGGGCTCTTGCATGTCGACCACGGCCACCTGGGGCAGATCCACCGCCGCCAGCCGCTCCAGCAGAAGGTGGATGTCGTCGGTGAACGCGTGCCCGGCGCGGCGCACCTCGGGCACATGGCGGGCCTGCGTCTGGAGCCTCCGGGCCCCCTCCAGCTCGCTGGCAAAAAGGCCCATGGTCCAGCGTTCGTATTTGGTGGTGTCATCGCGCGAGCCCGCCACCTGCACCACCACCCGGCTCTGCACCGCCTCGGTGATCGCCCGCACCAGGGCCACTTCCGTGTCGAGATGGCAGCCGTACCCCACGGCGGTGCCGGTTTCCGGATGGGCGAGATCGAACAGGCGGGCGGCGAAGGCCGGCACCCCCAGATCGCTGGTCATGTCCAGCACCATCACCATCACGTCAGCGGCGGCGCAGGCCGCGAGCAGCGGCGCCACCTCCGGCAAGTCGAGAGCGCTCAGATCGACAACGCTGGCGCCCCGGCTCCAGAACCCGGGACGGGCCCGGGCCAGGGAGAAGGCATCGCGCTCGATCACCTCATACATCCCCGCCAGGATCGCTTCCAGGCGGGTGTTGCCGGAGGCCAACCCGTTGGAGCTGCGTTGGAAGGGGGACCGGGCCAGGGGCAGGCCCTTGCGCGGAGGTCGCAGGTGGACGCAGGAGAAGGGCACCAGCACCGGGGAGCCGGAAGCCACGTCCTCCCCGGCGGTCCACTGCAGAGGGGCCTCCGGAAGCAGGCGCTGGTGCCGCACCATCGGGATGCGGCGCACGTCCAGCAGAGCGCGGTCCTGGCGCTGGAGGTCGTCGAGACTGGCCTCGACGACGTCGAAGGCGGCGTACTCCGCGTGATGCATCTCGATGGCCTCCATGGCCCCCGACACCCGGGCCGCCACCAGGGTGGCGCCCTTGCCGGTGGAACCCACCACGGTGCGGGCATTGGGGCGAATCGCCAGGGTCACCGGAATGCCGATGCGGTCCAGGCCAGTGATGTCGGCCAGGCGGGTGATGCCGGCCAGCGCCAGGTGGGGGGTGATGCGGGCCAGGGTGTCCTCAGGAGGGCAAGCCCGATGGGTGGAGCCGCGGAAGCCCTTGGAGGCGCTGTCGCCGGCGAGGGCCGGGGCGGGATAAGAGGAGAGCAAGCTTGTCATGGTCGCCTACACCGCCACGGGGATGTAGCGGCCTGCGACGAGGGCCCGCATGTCGTCGACCGTGAAGTTGACAATCCACAGATCGCGGGGGGGCTCCTTGCCGACGCAGCGAAGGTAGAGCTGGCGCTCGCTGTTCAGCGCGTCCACACACAGGCTCGCGTCTTCCGGATTGCGCATGCCGAAGTAGGGGAGGTGATGCAGATAGCGCCCGGCCACGTGATGGCAATCAGCAAAATAGGCGTGCGTGTCGAGAATATGCTCGTGCCAGAAGAGGTCCATGACCCGACTTGGCGGCAGCGAGAGCTCGGGGAAAGCGGCGTGCATGGCAAAGAAGATGCGATATTCCGCCTCCAAACGGTCGGTGAACGCCGCACTCCACCCATAACCGACATTGGGGTTGGGATGCATCACCTTGCAGCGAAGATTGGCGAAGTCAAGGTCATTGGTGCGAGCGGCAAAGCGAGCAAAGCGTTGCTCCATCGTCTCGGCGTCATCGGAGAGCATGGATCAAGGGCCGGGGGGAACGTCAGGGTTGCTGTGGCGTCAGAGGTTGGGGCCCCAACCTCTGACGGGAGACCTCAGGCGCGAGCGGCTACCGCGTCCGCGCCCACCGCGACATCGGCGCCAGCAGCGCGGGCGCCAGTGTCACCAGCGTCGTCTCCAGAGGCGGGGCAGCCCGCCCCTGGAGACGACCCTCAGGCGCAAAACGCCGCCGCCGCCGCCGAGGCATCGGCCGCCGCATCGGCTCCTCCGGCCGCGGCAGCGGTGTCGCCAGCGGCATCGGCGCCACCCGCCGCGGCGGCATCGCCACCGGCGTCCGCCCCGGCATCGCCACCCGCCTCAGCTCCAGCGTCATCGCCGCCATCGGCCGCGCCATCGCCGTCGTCGCCCTCGTCATCGTCACCCTCATCCGATTCAGAAACAGTCGGCAGGCTGATGGAGCTTGATGTGGTCTGGTTCAGGTAGCCGTTATTGTTTTCGATTCCCGAGAATTTCTTTGCATCCGCCTCGGAGTAGGTGATCGACGAGGTGACACCGTCGCCCTTCTCGTTCCTGCAGTTGGCTGAGAGCGTGATCTGAATGTCCGAGCTCGAATTTTGGTAGCTTCCCGCTGGAACATACGGGTTTTCTGTATTGATTGGACTCCCACTCCCGGACTCAAGAGTCAGAGTTCCATTATCATTTGAGATGTCGTTAATCCCCGAGAGAGCACCAGAATTAAACGTTAGGGTTGACTGGTTTGAACCGCCACTTTCATTCTTGCATGTCGCTGTGAGGGTGACTGTAATGACTGTGTTGGCGCTCAAGGATTCTTGATAGGAGCCAGCCGGGATGAACGGGCTGCAGGAAGACGACGTCATGGTGGATGGATGTCCAGAAAAGAAGGAACGGAGACGAAGGGCTAATCGCGATGGCTAGGAATAGCTTTTCGCTGGCGTGGGGAAGGGGATCGTGAGCTCACCGTTAGCGAAAGAAGGCTTTTGCGTCCAGCTGGGAGCTTGAGCGGTCACCTTGATCTTTCCGGTGAGTTGAGACACGTCATGCCCCTGCACGGTCTGAATCCCATACGACAGCAGGATGGCGGCCGGATTGGCATCAAACTGGGCACGAAAGGAAGGATTCGACCAGGCGTTGGCGATCAGCTTGGTCCACTGGGCTCGAAACGGATTGGGGGTGCTCATGGCAATAGGTGT
>CAYVWU010000034.1:0-17290 GCA_964455575.1 uncultured Cyanobium sp.
AGTGGGCCAGATAGGCGTGGGTGGGGGGCAGATCGGGGCTGTGGTAGGTGCGGCTTGGGTCCCGTTCATAGCCGCGGCTGGGCTGAATCAGCAGGGCGACGGCCCCGAAGCGCAAGCCACGAATCGGAAAAGCCGGTCCGTCGGGCCCGCGCTCCAGGCCGGCATCCCGCTCCGGAGGCCCCCACACCGCTTCCATGGTCTGCCGGCCGGCCTCTGGCAGCGCCGCGTACCAGGCCTGATAAGAGGTGAGCGGCAGGGCCGCCAGCGCTGGCCGATGATCGCTTTCCGGATCATTGGTCCGTCCCCCCAAAAGGGCACCCATCAGCGCCGCCGCGTCTGTGGGCCATCCCGCCCCCCCCAGGTCGACGCCCTCCGCCTCCAGGGCCTGGAGAATGGCGACGGCGCTGGCGGGGGTGTCCAGCCCAACCCCGTTGGCCAGGCGGCCATCGCGGGTCGGATAGTTGGCCAACACCAGGGCCAGACGCCGCTCACCCGGAGGCGTCTGGCGCAGGGCCACCCAGCGGGCGGCCAGGTCCACCACCCAGGCCAGCCTGGAGGGATCGGGTTGGAGTGTCGTCAGTCCCTCCGCTGCGGGAAGGCCATCCAGGGGAGCGGGAAGGCGCTCGCGAAAGGCGCCGACCCGGGTGGTCAGCCGACCGTCCAGCTCGGGCAGGGCCACCTGCAGGCTCAGATCCTGCGGACCGAGGCCCGAAGGGCTGGCCAGCCAACGCTCCCGGGAGCCGCCGCTGGTGAGCAGTTGCAACACCGGCGCGTCGAGACGGTCCCACAAGGGCGCGCCCAGCCCCGCCTCCGCGAACGACACCGAGGCAAAGGCCGTGGCGCAGATCACCACCCGCACGCCCTCCTTCTGAAACCAGTCGCCCACGCCCGCCTGCACCGCGGCCTCCCGCAGGCCGCTCACCCAGAGCGCCCGCGGGCAGAGACCCCGTCGCCGCAGGGCGGCCAGCAAGGCTTCCATCAAGGCGGTGTCCCCCGCCTGGCGGAGGGCGCGATAGACCACCACACCCACCCGGGGACCAGGGTCGTCGCGCCAATCCTGGGGCAGGGGATCCGCCTCGGCGAGGGGGCGCGGGGTTGGGGGCAGGACACCCTCCCGAAGCCGTTCCAGGGCCTCCACCACCAGGGTCAGATTGGCGCTCCCTCCCACGCGGAAACATTCGGCCAGGGACCGGCTCAGAGGGGGGGGCACGCTGCCGAGGGAAGCCAGGAGCTCCTCCTCCTCCGGGGTGCCGGCCAGGATCAGGAGCTGACGATCCGGCCCGTTGCGCTGCCACTGCCGCACCTGCTCCAGGCCGTAGCTCCAGTGGCCCCGTCCCCCGAGCAGACGGACCAGGAGCACCCGGGTCGGCCCCAGGCTGCCGCGGATGTAGTGATCGATGACCGCCGGGTGCGTCAACGCGGCCAGGGGCACCCCCCGCAGGGTGGACGCGAGAGGGGAGGGGCGCAGGCGCAGCACCGCCTCCAGGGCCAGCAGGTCGGTGGGGGCGCTGCTGAGCACCACCACCTCAGCGGGCCCATGGCTCAGGAAGGTCGCCCCCTCTCCATCGGGGTCGCCGGGGTTGGCGGTGGTGGCCAGACGATGCATCTGCCCATCTTGCTGGCCGCGGTGAGAAGATCGGGCCAACTTGACTGGCCCGATGCACCAGTTTCTTCCGTTCGCCTGGTTTGGCGGCAAGTGTGTGCCCTTCGCCGAGGCGACCCTGTCCGTCGCCACCCACGCCCTTCACTACGGCACGGGAGCGTTTGGTGGCATGCGGGGGCTGCCCAATCCGGAGGACCCCTCCGAAGTGCTCCTCTTCCGCGCCGATCGCCATGCCCGCCGCCTGAGCCAGAGCGCCAGGCTGCTGCTCACCGAACTAAGCGAGGAGACCATCCTGGGGGCGATCCGCACCTTCATCGAGGTCAATCGCCCAGGCAAGCCGTTCTACATGCGACCGTTTGTTTATACCAGTGGCCTCGGTATCTCTCCAAGACTCCATGACGTTGTCACCGATTTTCTGGTCTACGGCATTGAGTTGGGAGATTATCTGTCTCCGGAAGGCGTCTCCTGTCGCATCAGCAGCTGGACGCGCCAGGAAGACCGCTCTCTGCCTCTGCGCGGCAAGATCAGCGGGGCCTACATCACGAGCTCACTGGCGAAAACCGAGGCTGTGAAAAGCGGTTTTGACGAAGCGTTGTTGCTGAACAGCCGGGGCAAGGTGAGCGAGGCCAGCGGCATGAATCTGTTCATCGTGCGCGATGGCCATCTGATCACACCGGGCGTGGATCAGGACATCCTGGAGGGAATCACCCGGGCGAGCATCCTGGAGTTGGCCCCAGCCATGGGAATCCCCGTGATCGAGAGAGCTGTCGACAAGAGCGAGTTGTTCATTGCCGATGAAGTCTTCCTCAGCGGCACCGCGGCGCGCATCACGCCCGTGCGCTGCGTTGAAACCACGGAACTGCCAACCCATCGCCCTGTGATGGATCGGCTGAGAGATCGGATCACAGCGATCACGGAAGGGCGCGATCCGAGTTATGAACATTGGGTGACTCGAATCAGGATTCCCGGGTGATGCTGGCCTCTTCAACGCCAACGCGGCAAGCGCAGCGGCTGGGCTTTCTGGAGCGACTGCACAGCCCGGAGCGGCCGGTTCTGGTGTTCGACGGGGCCACAGGCACCTCCCTCCAGCTGCTCAACCTCACTGCGGAGGATTTCGGCGGGGTCGCCCTCGAGGGCTGCAACGAGAACCTCGTGTTCACCTGTCCGGATGCGGTGCGCACCGTCCATCGCCAGTTTCTGGAAGCCGGCTGCGACGTCATCGAGACCGACACCTTCGGCGCCACGTCGATCGTTCTTGCGGAATACGGCCTGGAGGATCAGGCCTTTGCCCTCAACCAACGGGCCGCTGAGCTGGCCCGCGAAATGGCGGATGCCTGGAGCACGCCGGAGAAGCCTCGCTTCGTGGCCGGCTCCCTCGGTCCCACCACCAAGCTGCCAACCCTGGGCCACATCAGTTTCGATGCCCTGCAAGCGTCGTTCCAGGAGCAGGCCGAGGGCCTGATGGCCGGGGATGTGGATCTGTTCATTGTCGAGACCTGCCAGGACGTCCTGCAGATCAAGGCGGCGCTGATGGGCATTGAAGCAGCCTTCACCCACCTGGGCCGGCGCCTTCCCCTGATGGTGTCCGTGACGATGGAGACCACGGGCACGATGCTCGTCGGATCGGACATCGCGGCGGTGGTGGCCATCCTGGAACCCTTCCCCATCGACGTGCTCGGGCTGAACTGCGCCACAGGTCCGGAGCAGATGAAGGAGCACATCCGTTATCTCAGCGCCCACAGTCCCTTCGTGGTCAGCTGCATTCCCAATGCCGGGTTGCCGGAAAATGTCGGCGGGGTGGCCCACTACCGGCTGACGCCGGTGGAATTGAAGATGCAGCTGATGCACTTCGTTGAAGATCTCGGCGTCCAGGTGATTGGTGGATGCTGCGGCACCACGCCGGCCCACATTGCCGCCCTCGTGGAGATCAGTCAGACCCTGAAGCCCGCGCGGCGGTCCGTGCGGGGCAGCGACGCTACCCCGGAGGCTGACTTGCCGCGTCCCGCGTTTGCTTACGAACCGGCGGCGGCCTCGATCTACGGCGTGACCCCGTATCACCAAGACCAGTCGTTTCTGATCATCGGTGAACGGCTCAATGCGAGCGGTTCGAAGAAGGTGCGCGAGCTGCTGAACGCCGAGGATTGGGATGGGCTGGTGGCGGTCGCCCGTGGGCAGGTGAAGGAAAACGCCCACGTGCTTGACGTCAATGTGGACTACGTCGGCAGAGATGGTGAAAAGGACATGCATGCGTTGGTCAGCCGCTTGGTGACCAATGTCAATCTTCCCTTGATGTTGGATTCAACGGAATGGCAGAAGATGGAAGCGGGCCTGAAAGTGGCCGGCGGCAAATGCATTCTCAATTCCACGAACTATGAAGATGGGGATGAGCGCTTTTTCAAAGTGCTTTCCCTGGCGCGCGACTACGGGGCTGGAGTGGTCGTCGGCACGATCGATGAGGAGGGCATGGCCCGCACGGCGGAGCGCAAATTTGCCATCGCTCAACGGGCTTACCGCGATGCCCTGGAGTATGGCCTGCCCCCTCGGGAAATTTTCTACGACCCTCTGGCTTTGCCGATCTCCACAGGCATCGAGGAGGATCGAGGCAACGCCCAGGCCACGATTGAAGCCATTCGACGAATCCGGGAGACCTTCCCCCAGGTGCATATCGTTCTGGGGGTCAGCAATGTGAGCTTCGGCCTCTCGCCGGCCGCGCGCATTGTGTTGAACTCCGTTTTTTTGCACGACTGTTGTGAAGCCGGCATGGATGCCGCCATCATCAGTCCCGCCAAAATCCTTCCCCTGGTCAAGATCTCCCAGGAGCAGCAGGATGTCTGCCGCGACCTGATTTACGACCGGCGTCGTTTTGAGGGCGACATCTGCACCTACGACCCCCTGACGGTCCTCACCACGCTGTTCGAGGGGGTCAGTGCGAAGGAGGCCCGCGCTTCGGGCCCCTCCCTGGCGGATCTTCCCATCGAGGAGCGCCTGAAGCAGCACATCATCGACGGGGAGCGGATCGGCCTGGATCAGGCTCTCGACGAAGCTCTGAAGAGTTACCCCCCGCTCCAGATCATCAACAGCTTTCTGCTGGATGGCATGAAAGTTGTGGGCGATCTCTTCGGAGCGGGGCAGATGCAGCTGCCGTTTGTGTTGCAAAGCGCCGAGACGATGAAGTCGGCTGTTGCCCATCTTGAGCCCTTCATGGAGAAGGTGGAGAATGATCAGTCGAGCAAAGGCAAGCTGCTCATCGCCACTGTCAAGGGAGATGTGCACGACATCGGCAAGAACCTCGTCGATATCATTCTCACCAACAACGGTTATAGGGTGATCAACCTGGGCATCAAGCAAACGGTCGAAGCGATTGTGGAAGCCCAGGAGAAACATCAGGCCGATTGCATCGCCATGAGCGGTTTGTTGGTCAAATCCACAGCGTTCATGAAGGACAACCTGCAAACCTTCAACGAGGTGGGCATCCACGTGCCGGTCATCCTTGGAGGAGCCGCGCTCACGCCGCGCTTTGTGCACGGCGACTGCCGCTCCGTGTATCAGGGACAGGTCGTCTACGGCAGAGACGCCTTTGCCGACCTTCGTTTCATGGACGCCTTGATGGAGGCCAAAGCCGCCAACCGTTGGGATGACCACCAGGGGTTTCTGGACGGCCCACCGGATGGGTTGGTCTGGGGCGAGGCGTCAGCCGCCGCGTCAGAGCCGGAAGCTCCCGCCGCCTCCTCGGATGTCACGGAGGACTCCCAGCCGTCGGAAGCCACCGCTGCAGAAGCCGCGGCGAGCGACGCCAGCCATCGTTCCGAGGCTGTGCCCGAGGAACCGGCCCTGCTGCCCCCCTTCTGGGGTAGCCAGCTGCTGCGAGAGGAGGAGATCGACCTGGAGGCGGTGATGGCCTACCTGGATCGCAATGCCCTCTTCGCCGGCCAATGGCAGCTGCGCAAGACCCAGGAGCAATCGCGGGAAGCCTACGAAGAGATGCTGCAAACGAAGGCCGAACCTGTGTTGCGTCATTGGCTGCAGCGCTGCCTGGAGGAGCGCTTGCTGACGCCACGGGTGGCCTACGGCTACTTCCCTTGCGCCAGGGACGGCAATTCCGTGCTCGTCTTCGACCCCGCCCACCTGTCCCCGGGCGCGCCGCCCGCGGGATCCCATGCCGTGCTGGGACGCTTTGTTCTGCCTCGCCAAAAGGGAGGCAACCGTTATTGCATCGCCGACTTCTATCGCGATCAGCAGCTCTCTGAAGATGGCCTTCCGACCGCCACCGATGTTCTGCCAATGCAGGCGGTGACAATGGGCGAGAAGGCGACCGATTTTGCGCAATCGCTCTTCCGAGCGGATCAATACAGTGATTATCTGTATTTCCACGGCTTGGCGGTACAGATGGCCGAGGCTCTCGCCGAGTGGACCCATGCGCGCATCCGGGCCGAGCTGGGATTTGCCGAGCAGGAACCGCAAGCCCTCCGCGACATCCTCGCCCAGCGCTATCGGGGCAGCCGCTATTCCTTTGGTTATCCGGCCTGCCCCAACGTGGCGGACTCCCGGCAGCAACTGGCCTGGCTCGGCGCTGAGCGCATCGGGCTCACCATGGACGAGAGCGATCAGCTCGAACCCGAACAGAGCACCACAGCTCTGGTGGCCCTGCACAGCAAAGCTCGTTATTTCAGCGCCTGAGCGCCGTGGCAGGCTGGACCGGCCCGATTCGTTTTGCCATGGCCCTCTCCGGCCCTGACGCCATTGACCAAGCCATCGCCGCCGGCCTGGATCTCGATGGCTCTCCCTTGCCTGAGCCGATGCTGGAGTTATACCGGGAGGTGATGGCGAAGGAAAACGCGCGCCCCCGTAGTGGCGTGACCAAATCCATGCGCAACCGCATCGTGCGCAGTGGCGCCAAGCACTACGACCAAGCGGACTTGGATGCCCGCTTGAAGGCCGCAGGCTGGGAGGGCCTGAAGGCCAAGGAGATCGCCTTCTTCTACGGAAGCTGACACCGACGCCGCCCGCGGCCGAGGGCCTCCGCGGAGGCCCTCAAGGCGACGACTCTCTCAGGTACAGAGATCCTCCAGGGTCTCGATGACCTCCTGCTGAAAATCCTCCATGTCGTCCGAATCGCTCAGATCGATGCCCTCGCCGGCGGCGTTCTGGATGAGCTCCTGGAAATGGAAGGCGCCCTCGCCATGGGCGAGAAATTCCACAGCCGAGGACTCACCGCTTTCCTTGAAGGCGTCGCAGAGGGCGAGAAAGGCCGCGTCTTCGGTGAAATCCCAGCTCATGAAGGGGGTGGTGCTAGACGACCTTTAACGCCTCCCCCCGGCAACTCGTCAACCACCTGGATGGAATTTGTGCGCTTCCTCCATCAGACTTTCCGCAACGTCCCCGCCCCAGCCCTGTGAGCGCAGCGATCAACGAGCCTTCGGCTCCAGCCCTCAATGTCCTCGGCGAGCCGCTGGTCGTCTGCGGCTGCGAGCCGATGACCGGCTGGTTCCGCGACGGCTCCTGCCGGACCAATGGCGCCGATCTCGGCCGGCACACGGTCTGCTGCGTCGTCAGCGAGGGGTTCCTGGCCTACAGCCAGGCCCAGGGCAATGACCTGAGCACCCCGGCGCCGGCCTATGGATTTCCGGGCCTCAAACCGGGCGATCACTGGTGCGTCTGCGCGGCGCGCTGGTTGCAGGCCTACGAGGACGGCCTGGCGCCGCCGGTCCGGCTTGAGGCCTGCGAGCTCTCGACCCTCGAGGTGATCCCCCTCGACCTGCTGCGCGCCCATGCCGTCTGAAGACGGGCGCTACCAGGGGATGGGTTGACCATCCCAGGCGAGAAAGGCTCCCGAACCTTCGGGAGTCTGCGTTTCAAGCACATCCAGGAGGTGGCCCGCGGCCCGTTCCGGCGTAAAGAGTTGGCCTGGAGCGACAGAGCCGCGAAAGGGCTGGGAGAGGGCCGTGGCCGTGGTGCCGGGATGGAGCAGGGTGACGCAGGCCAGGGGCAGACGGCGTCGCCATTCCAAGGCCAGAGTCCGCAAGAGTTGATTCTGGGCGGCCTTCGCGGCCCGGTAGGCGTACCAGCCCCCCAGCCGGTTGTCGCCGATGCTGCCCACGCGCGCGGACAGGCTGGCCAGATGAGCGGGCTCCTCGCGCGGAAGGGCGGCTTCCACGGCCTGGGCCAGGAGCAAGGGGCCCCAGGCATTGACGGCGAAGCTGCGACGCAACCCTTCGGCGTTCACCTGCGACAAGCGTTTCTCCGGCTGCAACCCGTCGCCGTGCAACACCCCGGCGGTGCAGATCACCAGCCGCAGGGGAGCCAGCTCACGCGCGACCCGGGCGCCAAAGGCCGCCAGGCTCTCGGGATCCTCCAGATCCACGCGCAGGTCACCCTGCCGCCGCCCGGCGGACCACAGGCGCAGGTGAGGCGCGCGCTCGGGGAGGGCGGCCAGGAGCGCCTGACCGATTCCACCCGGTCCGACCACCAAGGCATGGCCCTGCCACTGGCTCCAGGGTCGGGGCGAGTCAGAGGCGCTGGCCGACACAGGGCTTAGGGATGGCTTGACGCATGATGGCAGCAGCTCACCTCGGGGGAGGAAACCCTGCGGATCTCGCTGTTGGGGATGGGGGCCTGGGGGAGCACCCTCGCTGAGCTGTGGCAGGCCAAGGGCCATCAACTCACCACCTGGAGCCGTCGGCTGGGCGGCGACCCGGAAGGGGTTCTTCCGGGCGCGGAGCTGGTGGTCTCCGCGGTGGCCATGGCGGCCATCCCGCGGTTGGCCGCGCGCCTGGCGCCCCACTGGCCTGGTGGCGTGCCCCTGCTGAGCTGCAGCAAGGGGCTGGATCCGGAAGGGCTCTGTGGGGCCAGCGGTCTCTGGGGCGGTCCCCTGCCGACCGTGCCGATGGCGACCCTGAGCGGCCCCAACCTCGCCACGGAGCTCGCCCGAGGGTTGCCGGCCGCCAGCGTCATCGCCGCCCACGACCACGAGTTGGCGCAGCGCCTGCAGCATGAACTGCGCACCCCGCACCTGCGGCTCTACACGAACCAGGATCCGGAGGGAACGGAAATTGCCGCGGCTCTCAAAAATGTGATGGCCATCGCCGCTGGCGTCAGCGACGGCCTCGGTCACGAGGCCAATGCCAAGGCCTCCCTGCTCTGCCGAGGTCTCGCGGAAACGGGCCTGGTGCTCAAGGCCCTCGGGGGGCAGCCCAGCACGCTCTATGGCCTGGCCGGGCTGGGGGATCTGCTGGCGACGGCCAACAGTCCTCTGAGTCGCAACTATCGCTTTGGCCTGCTCCTGGCGGAGGGGATGGGGGCGGCCGAGGCCCAACAGCGCATTCAGGCCACCGTGGAAGGACCGGCCACAGCCCGCGCCGCCCTGCGCCTGGCCGACAGGGAGGGGTGGTCGCTGCCGATCTGCCGTCAGGTGGTGGAGCTGCTGGAGGGGCGTCTCACGGCTCCTGAGGCCGTTCAGGCCCTGATGGAACGGGAACCGCGACCGGAGGAGCTGCAGTGGTGAGGGACGACGGCTTGCCTGCCGTGCTGGTGGAAGCCTTCAGCGAAGGGCCGCTGGGGGGCAATGGCGCCACGGTGATCCTGCTGCGGGAGGCGGCGCCGGCGGCGTGGATGCAGCGGGTGGCGGGAAGCCTCAAACAATCGGAGACCGCCTTTCTGCTGCCCCGGACCGATGGAACCTGGGCCCTGCGCTGGTTCACCCCCTGCCGAGAGGTTCGCCTCTGCGGCCACGCCACCCTGGCGGCCCTGCTCGCCCTCGCCCATTGGGATCAGCTGGCGCCGGGGGCCCACACTCGCTTCCACACCCGCAGCGGCCCCCTGGCCGTGCGGCTCCTCCCGTCTGCCGCCACCGGCAGCCACGCCGCCCCCCAGGGCCAGCTGGAACTCCCCCACGGCTCCCTGCGGCCCCTGGCGCCAGAGGTGTCTGGTGATCTGCTCGCCTGGCTGTCGGAACGCCAGGGATTGGCGGCCGAGGCCTGCTGGGGGTCCGCCTTGGGCTACCAGGTCGTGCTGCTGCCTCCATCGGCTCCGCTGGCCCAACTGCGGGATGGGGCCCATGGCCTTCCCGCCCTGTCCCGCGACGGGCTGGTGCTGATGCAGTCCCTCCCCGCCACCGGGACGCCCGAGGCTCGGGTGGCGGGAGAACGGGCGGACTATCAGCTGCGTTTTTTCGCGCCGGGCCTGGGCCTGGACGAAGATCCCGTCACCGGCTCCGCCCATGCCCTGGTGGCGCCGTATTGGCAGGAGCGACTGCAGCGGAGGCGTGTGATCGGATGGCAATGTTCCGACCGTCCGGGGGGGATGGTGTGTGAAGCGGGTTCTTCAGGCATGATCCGCCTGACGGGTTCAGGACATCTTCTGTGGGCGGGAACATTGCGGGTCGAGCCAGAGCATGGTGGCGAGCTCGCCGGTCCTGGCGTCCACCCACCCTCCCAAGCCTCCAGGGAGTGGGACGCGGCCTGCGGTCCATGAGCGGGCAGGCGATCCGCCATCCCCTCCTCCTGGCCACCCCCCTGGCGTTCTCCGCCGTCGGCATGGGCTTTGCCTCCCAGTCCCTCCTGCGCCCCCCCGTCAGCGCCGGCCAGCAGGAGGTGTTGGACGCCCTGATGGCGCCGCCCCCCGAGAAGGCGGCTGCCCTCGGGCCTGTGACCTCCCGTGCCGGCGCTGCCGCGGTTCTGGGATCCGGCGATCCCGCCCGCTCTCTGCAGGCGCGCCGCCTCGGCAGCGCGACACCGGGTCGGCCGGCAGCGGGGGGCGAAGGAGGGGAGGCGTTGAATCTGGAAATCCGCGTCGCCTTGTTGAAACTCTCCCCCCAACCCACCCTCGGCGGAGCGGGAGCCTGGCGGGTCGTAAGCCGCGAGGGCCAGGTGTTGCGCCGAGGGCTGAACGGTGAAGGGAGCTCCGCGGACGCGCTGCTGGGCCAACAGGCGGAGGTGTGGCTGGAAAGCGAGGACGGCCGCCCCTTGCGGGCCGATGGACGCACCTATGCCGGACGTCTCCGCGTTCTGCGGGCGGCCGACGGCGTTCAGGTGGTCAATCACCTTCCCCTGGAGAGCTACATCAGCTCGGTGGTCGGTGGGGAAATGCCCAGCGGCTGGAGGATGGAGGCCCTGCGGGCGCAGGCCGTGGCCGCCCGCTCCTACGCCATGGCTCACATGGCTCGGCCCGCCAGCGACCACTGGCACCTGGGGGACACCACGCGGTGGCAGAACTACGAGGGACTGAGCAGCGTGAGCGCACCCACCCGGCAGGCCACCCGCTCCACCGCTGGGGTGATCCTCAGCTTTCAAGGCGGAATCGTGGAAAGCCTGTATGCCGCCACACAGCAGATCGTCGACGAGGCCCATGGCCATCTCGGCGCGAGCATGAGCCAGACCGGAGCCCAGGAGCTGGCTCAGCAGGGCCTGAAGTTCAACGAGATCCTCGCTCACTACTACCAGGGAGCCTCCCTGGCGCGGTTGCAGCTCGGTGCGGGCTGAGCGCTACTGGCACCAGGCGCGGTCCGTCTCCGAGCGGGCCCTCGACCTCGGCGCCCTGGTGCCCCTGGCCACGCGGGTGCTGCCGTTGCCAGGCCTGGATCCCTTCCTTCTGCGCCGGCTCGAAGGGGCCCCTCCGCGCCACCTGTCCCGGGAGGGTCCCAAACCCAACCCGTTTCTGCCCTGGGAGGCGCCCCTGGAACTGGGTCGGCTCGGCGAGCGCCATGCGCTGATCCTGAACAAGTACCCGGTGCAGCCCTGCCACCTGCTGTTGATCACCCAGGGCTGGCAACCGCAGACGGGGTGGTTGGAGGAGGCGGACTGGCGGGCTGTGGCCCACGTGGCCGCCGATACGGGGGGGCTGTGGTTCTTCAACAGTGGTCCCACGGCCGGTGCGAGCCAACCTCATCGCCACCTGCAGCTTCTGCCCCGCCATCCAGGAGAGCCCAGTTGCCCCCTGGCGAGCGTGTTGCGGGAGCACCTTCAGGAGCCGGAGTCCAAGCCGCTTGGGTCCTGGCTCTATGCCTTGAGCCCCCGCTCGGATCCCCGGGGGGGTCGCGATCTTCCTGGCCTTTACCGGGAGCATGCGAGCCGCCTCGAACTGGGGAGCCCGGAAGAGAGCAAGGCGCCGCGCCACGCTTACAACCTGATCTTTGATGACGACTGGTTCCTGACGGTGCGCCGGGTGCGTGAGCACTGTGCGGGCTTCAGCGTCAATGGTCTGGGCTTCGCGGGGTGTCTGCTCTGCACGGCCCAGTCCGATCTCGTCTGGCTCGAAGAGCACGGGCCCTGGCAGCTGCTGGCCGAGGTGGCCGCTCCGCGGGCGGCGGGGGGCGCGGGCGGCGGCCGCGCCTGAATGCCAACAAGCAGGTGTTTTCACGCTTGTCAGATCCCCCGGCCTCGGCTCTTCTGGAAGGAGAGCCGGGAGGACCAGGCCCCGCGGGCTGACTCCCGACGCTCGGTGCTGACACCCACGAACACGCTGTACCCATGAACTCCTGCACCGGTGCGCCTTCGCGTTCCTCGGCCCGCTGCCGTGAACGCCGGAGACCCCTCCCCCTCGACCTCCAGCGGCGCAACGCCCTGGTGGAAGCCCATCGCCACCTTGTTCCCCCCCTGGCCTGCCACTACTGGCTGCGGTGCCAGGAACCCCGGGAGGATTTGACCCAGGTGGGTCTGCTGGGGCTGATCCGCGCAGCCGAGCTGTACCGCCAGTCGCTGGAGACGCCCTTTTCCGCCTTTGCCCGCCCCCACATCCGGGGAGCGATCCTGCACTATCTGCGGGACGGGGCCGCCAGCGTGCGCCTGCCGCGGCGGCAGAGCGAGCTGCAGACACGCCTGGCTCGGTTGGAAGAGGCGGTGAGCAGGCAGAAGGGAGACCCGCGGGCGGCGGAAGCGGAGCTGCTTCACCGAGCGGGAATGACCCAGGAGCAGTGGGGGCTGCTCCATCGCCACCGCCAGCTCTGCCGACCCACGCCCCTGGAGGGGGATCTTCTGGACCATGTGGCCTCGCCGGAGGAGGACCCCGGGGAAGAGGACCGCGAGAACCTGTCCCGGCTGGAGGCGCTCCTGGCCGAGCTCGATCCGCGCAGCCAGCAGGTCCTGCGCCGGGTGGTGGTGCAGGGATGGAGCTATCGCAAGGCAGCCGCGTCGCTGGAGGTGAGCGTCATGACCGTGCATCGGTGTCTGCACAAGGGTCTGGCCACACTCCGGGAGCGGTTCAAGGAGGGAGCGGAGACTCTCCGCTCTGGGGAGAACGGAGCCGAGCTCCTCAGTTTTGGGGGGCGGGTTGGTCGCGCTCCATCTGCCGCTCGAGCGTGGCCATCGCGGCATTCACCGCCGCCAGCTGGCGCTCCAGTCCGTCTCTCCAAGCCATGAGCAGCCGCAGTTTGCGTTCCTGGTGCCGGCGCCGATAGGAGGTGGAGTCCTCTCCGAGGGGGCAGCCGCATCCAAGGGGTGAGAACATGGAGGAGGAAGGGGAACTGGTGAGGTTCTAGCGAGCCTGACGGATCCCCCGAGACCGAACCACTGGATTTTCCGGCAGGTTGGGCGAGGGTAGCCATCATGAGCTCCTCCACAGCAACTGTTCTTCTCGTCTGCAGTGCTCGCGGCTTTCGCTCCCTCTTCCCCCCGCCTGTTCCCCGGCCTTGCCCTGGGGGGGCTCCTCCTCCTGGCCCCCAATGCCGTCGCCCAGTCCTATGTGGCGTTGATGGAGGGCCAGCGGGCGGTTCCCCTTCGGGGTCGGTTCAACACGGTGCCGGTGTTGCACTCCAACCAGCCGGAAGAGGTGGAGGGTCCAGGACTGTTGCTCAGCACCGTACCCGGTGTGGCGATTGCCGCCGAGACGGGCGAGGCGGTGGAGATGCCTGGTTACACCTTCAACGGTGACTTTGGTCTACATCTCCACCACAAATACTTCCCTCCGTACCGGGCGTCCCTCTCGCCCTCACAACGGCGAACCGAGCTCACTCTGGCGACGATTCTGGTCAATCCCGGTCTCCAGCCCGTGCGGGTGACCTTCAGCGCCGGGGCTGTGCGCAACAGTTTCGAAGCTCCCTATCTGGCCCAACACATGTTGGGAGTCCGCCCCCTGGGTCCACGGCCCTGGAACACGGGCCCCGGGGACGCGACGGCGGTTCAGTTGTTGCGTGGTCGGTTGGATCCGCGGCTCAGTGAAACGATCACGATTCCGGCGCGCGGGCGGGTGGTGCTCTTCCGCACAGCCCTGCCCGCGTTGGGCATCGCCAATGCCCTGCTGCGGGGTCGCAGCGATGGCCCCTTGCAGATTGCCGTCGTGGCGGCCAAGGATCCCGAGAGCGATGAGGATCTCTTTGCGGTGATGGATCGGCGTCAGTTGGCGCCAGGACGGGTTTATCTCCGACGGATCAGCGAGATCCAGGCGGGCACGATTTTTTCCAGGGTCGGCGGCGTCGCCGTGGGCGATCACTACCAGGCCAGCCTGCAGCATGATTTGAATCGCCAGGGGCCCTTGCATGTGCCGTTGACGAGCACCCGGCGCACTCATTTCGGCACCGGGGAGGTGCAGGTGAATCCGCTGGTCACGCGCGTGGTGGATTCCTCGCTGCATAACGTCGGCACCTATGGCGTGCGCTTTGACGTCGATCTCAACCTGGTGGGGCAGGGCCCCCATGATCTGGTGTTGAGCCATCCCGCACCGATCGGCGGGCGTCCATTCACGGCTTTTCGAGGCTCGATCGAAATCCGCACTCCGGAGGGTGTGCAGTCTGTGCACGTGGGATTGCGCTCAGGGCAGAGCCTCTCCTTGACCCAACTCAACCTGCAGCCCGGCCAACCCACCCCGATTCGCCTCTCGCTGGTGTATCCCGCGGACTCCACTCCGGGCCACCTGCTGAGTGTCGTGCCAGCGACCCAGCTGGCGCAGCTGCAGGACCAGGAGCGCCGCCAGGAGACGGCGCGACTCAACCGCGGCGCCCCGCCCCCGTCCCCGCCACCGGCGCCGGAGGGAGGCGGAGCGATGGGCGTGCGGGTGGCCCCACCCCCTCGTCTGCTTCCGCCCCCCCAGACCCCGGCGGCGCCCCCCGCGCAGCGGGTGCCACGGGTGCGGGGGGTTCCGAGGGCTCCGGGCCCGTTGCTGCCGCCCCCCGAGATTTTGCGGGCTCCTTCGGCCCCCTCCTGGCTGCAACCGCCGCCGAATCTGCAACCCGTGCCGCCGGCCAGTCAGCGCATCGACCCGTTGACGGATCGCTACAAAGAGGCGCTGGATGCACAGGAGCTGTTGCTGCGGCAATGGCAGCGGAACCCTTGAGGCGCGATGGAAAGAACACCGACGGACCAATCGAGCGCGGCCCGGCGACGCATCACCCTGGAGCTTTCCCTGGAGAAGCTGACCCACATTGATGCCCTGAAAAGGGAATGGGGTCTGCGCAACCGCGGCGATGTCCTGGAGCGACTGCTGGACGAGCTCTTCAGGAGCGAAGAGGACGAGGAGATGGCGCCCTCACCCGCGGTGGAGGCCGATGCGGAGGAATCCGCCCCGGAGAGCGTCGGGTCCTTGGATGACGGCGCGGCGCTGGTGTTGGTGGGGCAGGGGGAATGGGCGATGGAGGGGATGGGAGGAGAGGCGGCGTCATCCCGTCCCGCCAGTCCCTTGCAGGGGGCGGGAGGCAAGAGCAAAGGTATTGATTTACCGGGCTTTGTGCGGCGTCGCTCGCAGCAATTGCGGCGCAGTCTGCAGGTGGATAAGGATGCGGAGTCTCCCCAGGCTTCGGTAGCGGCTTGGCCAAAGGTGTCGGAGACCTTGTTGCAGCAGAGTGAAGAGATCGTGACCTCCCATTGGTTGAATCTTTTCAGCCAATCGCCGAACGCCGCTGTTGTGGAAGCGGCCATGAGCTGGTTGGCCCATGACATCTGGCCCCACGCCGATCTCTGCGATGGCCGACTGTTCACCTGGACGGCGGCGGTGCGCCTGATGCGGGAGGTTGATCCGCGCTGGAGTGAGGCTCCGCCCAGTCTGGAGCGGGTGATCGTGACCGCGGGCGTGCTGGAGGATCCGTTCAGCGCCGAAACCTTGCCCTTGAGGATTCCCACCCTGGTGCATCGCTTTGTGCATCGATTCCGCCGCCGCCAACGGGGAACGTCGTTCCAGACGCTCGAATCCACGATGACCTTGCACGGGGCGCTGAGGGAGTTGCAATTGCCCACCGATCCAGGGCAGCGGGTGACCCTGACCCAGATCCGGGATGCCTATCGAGAAATGGCGCTGAAACATCACCCCGATTCCGGGGGCTCCTTGGACACGATGCGCCGACTGAACGAGGCCTACCAACTCCTGAAGGAGCTTTATCGCCAACGCCCCGCCGAGGAGGAATAACCCGTTCGATTGTCTCATCTGCATCTTGGTACTGGACTCGTTCCGCGACTCAGCCAAGACAGCTAAGTCTCAATTTTTTCTTGCCTGCGTCTTGTTGGACTGTGCAGCTGGATCGGCGGACGAGGAGCCGCAGCTTGAGTACCCCAAAACCGCTGAGCCCTTGGAGGGTTGAAGAACCAGCGAGGGGAGTCCTGAAGATTGCCGAGAGTTGGCGACAGGACTTTCACAAGTCGCCAGCCAGTCTCGCCTGCGTCTTAAGCCAGGTCCATTTCCAACTCGCAAATGAGACGCGTGATTCCTTGAAAATCTGGGATTTTGGCTTGGCCTCGCCAAGCTAGGACCTGTGGAGCAGGCATGCAGAAATGGATGGTTTGGCATTGTCCACAAGATCAACTGCACTGGCTGGTCCCAGCAGCCATCGGGGCCTCTCCTGGCTGCCCCTTAGGAAACACGTCCACACGCGCGGAAGGCCGCCCCTCCTGAGGCGGACCGGCTGGCCAATGGTCCTGGCCAATGGCCAAAGCCAGCGTTGGACAGACGAACAACCCCAGTCAGGACAGGGGTTGGACAATCCTGCTGATCTGTCTTTGACACAGATCAGCAAGCGGGAAGCCCCAAGCGCTTGGGGGACGAAGCCTTCGAGACGAGTGCAGGGAGAGGGAGGAACAAAAAAGGGGGCATGACCGAGCTCGCTTTGGCATTTCACGTGTCTTACATGCGTCCACTGTTTGGACTTATAATTGGACTTAGATGAGACTTACGAGCAGGCCATGCGCCCGGCGACGCGCCCGCTCCTGCCCGCGACAAAGACTCTCCGCCTTGGCGCCATAGGCCGGCGGGCCGTCTTGATAATTCCTTAAGAGACTTGGATTGAGGCTGTTGCGGAACCCCTGCGACTGCCGCCCAAGGGCCTGGGCTTGCGTCTCACACGAGTCCCATTTGATCCTCGCCTGGATGCCGAGCCCACCCCCCCGAGCGCCTTGGGGGCAGACCAGACTGCGATGCTCTCTTGAGGCGCAGATAAGACTTGTGATTGGACTCATATTTGGACTTAGATGAGAACTCTGAGCATGATCCAGCGCGCTTGGCGTGCCTCGGAGTCGGAAGAGGTCTGAAGGCCAGCCTGCAAAGCGTGATCAGGCGTTCACGAGCCACGCCCGGCGAACGGTCGACGCCCGCCAATTGAGTCCAGCGAGACAAACAGGAGGAGTTGATCCGAATCCCTGCGAGGCAGCAAGTCTCAGAACAAGATTTTCGCGTCTCACCGGTTAGCCATCTAGCTCCAAGCCTTCCCATGGTGGTCCTGGCGGGGATCAGCAACCAAGTCAGCCCATGAGTGGAGGTCTCGTAGATTGCATATGA
>CAYVWU010000035.1:0-17255 GCA_964455575.1 uncultured Cyanobium sp.
TCAAGGGCGTCTGTGGAGAGGATGGAGGTGATCTATGCGCGACACGCTCCTAGGGTGACCCGCATGCATTCGGCACGGCTCCATGTCTCAGACCCTGGTGGCCCCCACGGCGGGCAGCGATCTCACCGCGGCGTTTCGGGCGGCCTACGAGCATCGCTACACCTGGGCCCCGGGCTTCCCCGGCTACCGCGGCCGCTGCTCCTGGGAGCAGGATGGTCGCCTGGTGGAGGGCCGCTTCACCCTGGGGGCTGATCTCAAGGCCGTCGTGGAGGGCATTGAGGACGCCGAGGTGCACAAGGCTGTGGCCTCTCAGCTATGGGAAGTCGCCATCCATCGCGTCCGTCGTCCCTTCGCCCAAACCCACGGCGAGAACACCTTCACGGCTGGCGATACCGACGCTGTCGGCACGGAGGTGATCGTGGGTGGGAAGAATGCCGGTGATCGCTACCGGATCAAGGACAACGTGGTGACCATGGTCCATCGCCACATCCACGGCACCGTTGTGACGATCTTCACCACGAGCGTCACGGAAACGGGAGAGGGTTATCTCAGCCACACTTACAGCAGCCGCTACAGCGATCCCGCCACGGGGGCGCCGCGAGGAGGAGAAAGCCAGTTCGAGGACACCTTCGTTCCCCTCACGGACGGTGGTCCCTGGGTGTTGGCTGAACGGCGGATCCTGACCTCCGGACCCGACGCCGGCTCCTCCACCCAGGTGTTTCGCTTCGAGGACCTGCAGCCCCTGGAGCCCGACCCGGCGTGAATCTGCGAAGCCGGATCGGGCTTGAGGTTCGCTCAGGCCGGATCCGGCAGGGGGGTGATGGTCTTGAGCCGTTCGTTGAGTTGCAGAGCCATGGATTGGCGTCCCACGGCCAGCACCTTCAGTGTGTCCTCATGAAAACGCAGCTGGGCATCCGCCACCTGCATGCCCCGCACCAGCTCCTTCACTTCATCGGGAAGGCTGTTGAGGTCATAGCGCTTGCCCTCAAACGTGAGCACGGGTGGCTGCTGGGCCTGGGGGGCAGGAGTCTGCACGGGGGCGATGAAAAAACAATCCACACCCTACCGCTCGGGCTCAGGGGTCCATGTGGATCAGCTGGCGTTGGCAAAGATCGCGGTAGCGCCCTCCCCGTCCCATCAGCACGCCATGGCTCCCTTGCTCCACGATGCGCCCCGCTTCCAACACCAGGATGCGGTCCGCACCCTGCACCGTGGAGAGCCGATGGGCAATCACCACCACGGTGCGGCCCTTCATGGCCTGCTTGAGCCCCTGTTGCACCGCGTCCTCCGCCTCCGCATCCAGGGCACTGGTGGCTTCATCGAGGAGGAGGACCGCCGGATTGCCCAGCACGGCCCGGGCAATGGCCAGCCGCTGCAGTTGTCCACCGGAGAAGTTGGCGCCTCGCTCCTCCACCCGGCTGTTGTAGCCCTCAGGCAAGGCTTCGATGAAACCGGAAGCATTCGCCAGCCGGGCCGCGGCCTCAATGGCCTCCAGGGGGGCCGGTCGCCCGAAGGCGATCGCTTCGGCCACCGTGCCGGAAAACACGCTGCTCTGCTGGGGCACCAGGGCCACGGCCTGGCGCAGCTCCCGCGCCCGCAGGTCGGCCAGGTTCTGTCCATCGAGGAGCACGCGCCCCTCCTGCGCTGTGTTGAACCGCAGGAGGAGGGAAAACAGGGTGCTTTTCCCGGCGCCGGAGGGCCCCACCAGGGCCACCACCTCCCCCGGTCGCACCCACAGGTCGATGTTTTTCAGTACTGGTTGGGAGGGGTTGTAGCCGAAGCTCACCCCCTCCAGCCGCAGGTCCCCGTGCACCCGGCCCAGGGGCTGGGGGTGGGGCGGGTCTGGGGGCTCCACCGGTTCGCGCTCGATCTCCCGCAGGCGGTTGAGGGAGGCCTGGCCCTGCTGCAACTCGTTGTAGTTGGTGGTGAGGTGGGAAATCGGATCGATCAGCATCAACAGGGCGGTGATGAAGCTGGCGAATCCCTGCCCGCTCAGCCCCCCCGACTGAATTCGGGCAGCGCCGATCAGGAGGACGGCCAGGATGCCGGCCGCTTCGATGAAGCCCACCACGGGATGCTGCAGGGCCTGGAGCCGCAGGGTTTCGTAACGGGCGCGGCGGTGGAGATCCACCTCCTCATCAAACCGGCGTTGCAACCAGGGTTCGGCCGCGAAGGCGCGCACCAGGGGCAGCCCGGTGATCGCTTCTCCCAGCAGGGAGGCCACCTCGCTGACTTTGGTCTGGCTGCGTTCGGCGGCGGCCATCACCCGTGCCCCGAAGGCGCTCACCAGCAGGGCGACCAGAGGAGCGAGCAGGATCGTCGCCAGGGCCAGCGGCCAATCGATCCACACCATCAGCCCCAGCACCGCCACGAGTTGCAGTACGCAGGGAAGGCTGTCGTGCAGCGTCTTGTAGATCACCTCGCCGACCCGGTCCGCATCGCCGGTGAGGCGATAGGTGAGATCGCCGGTGGACAGGGTTTCCAGGGCGGAAAAATCCAGCTGCTGCAGGCGTCCGAACAGTTGACGGCGCAGGTCCTGGCTGACCTGCAGCGCGGGGCCGGCGAGAAGCACGTCCTGGCCGAACTGGGCCAGCTTTTGAAGGAAGAAGAGGGCCAGCGCCAGGCCGACGCTCTGCAACACCGTGCGGAAGTCTCCGGCGCCGATGGCGGGAAGCAGGCGCCCGGCCAGCAGGGCCAGCAGGGGGAAGGAGGCCACGGCCACGAGGGCGCAGACGGCGCCGGCAAGAAGACGCCGGCGATGGGGCTTCAGCAGGGGCCAGAGTCTGCGAAAGCCGGCCAGCGAGGAGGCGCGCATTGGGGCACACTACGTGCATGGGGGAACGCACGGACACCACTGCCACCATCCAGCTCGCCCGCTTTTTGAAGCTCCAAGGGCTCGTGGGGACCGGCGGCGAGGCGAAGATCCTCATCCAGCGCGGCGACGTGCGGGTGAACGGCGCCATCGAGACCCGCCGCGGCCGCCAGCTCCATCCAGGCGATCGGGTGGAGCTGGCGGGACGGGACTGGGTGGTGCCCGCTCTGGAGCCCTGATTCCTCCTGGCCCGCGCAGCGAATTCCGCGCCGCCAACGGAACGGATTCCGCCGCATCCGCTCACCAGACCCGGCCGTTCACCGCGCGCCTCAACGCTTCGGTCACCGGTCACCGGTCACCGGTCAACGCCACGCCCAAGTCACCGGCCATGACCTTCCTCGGAACCGGGAAAGAACGCGCGGCTGGTGGACAGAGCGGGTCCGGGGTGAGCGTGGTGGGACGGTGGAGGCTTAGCGTGGCAAGCGTTTCGCGGGGAGCTGCCGCTGGTGCGCAAGGCTGTGATCGCTGGCAACTGGAAGATGCACATGACCTGTGCGGAAGCGCGTGCCTTCGCCAGCGCCTTTCTGCCCCTCGTCGCCAACCTCCCTGAGGATCGCGAGGTGGTGCTGGCGCCACCGTTCACGGCGATCTCGACCCTGCATGAGGACCTGCGGGGATCACGGGTGGCCCTGGCCGCCCAGAACGTCCATTGGGAGGAAAAAGGGGCTTACACCGGCATGATCTCCGCCCCGATGTTGCTTGAGCACGGCGTCACCCACGCCATCGTGGGGCACAGCGAGCCGCGGAAGTATTACAGCGAAACCGATGAGCAGATCAACCTGCGCGCCCGTTCCGCCCAGGCCCATGGCCTCATCCCCATCCTTTGTGTGGGCGAGAGCCTGGATCAGCGCGAGGCGCGGGAAACGGAGCGCGTGATTCATCGCCAGGTGGAGCAGGGGCTGGAGGGAATCGATCCGCTGCGGCTGATCGTGGCCTATGAGCCCATCTGGGCGATCGGCACCGGCAAGACCTGTGCCGCGGCGGAAGCGGATCGGATCTGCGGCCTGATCCGTGGCTGGGTCGGTCATCCGGATGTGATCGTGCAATACGGCGGCTCCGTGAACGCCTCCACCATCGATGAGTTGATGGCCCAGCCGGACATTGACGGGGTGTTGGTTGGTGGCGCCTCCCTGGATCCGGTCGGTTTTGCGCGGATTGCCGGTTATCAGGTGCCGGTGAGGGTTTGAGCGAAGGGTTTCCCTTGTCAAAACCGCTGCGGTTGCGACAGATTGCCGGGAAAAGATGAAGTGCAGTGGGTGGTGCTTGCACCAGCTCACCCCCACCATGCCCTACGAACCAGGATCACCTCAGTGCCGCATCCTGATCACCTGCAAGGCACAGATTGAGTCGATGCTCAACGATCTATCCAGAATTGAAAATACGGTTCATATCCGGGACCAGCTGGTGTCGGTTCACAATCAGCTTGAGGGGTTGCACGAGCTCCATCGCCGGCAACCCTTAGGCGCCAGCTCGACCTGACTGTTCAGCGCTTTCCGCTCGCCCCGGACCATCGCACGGTCCTGGTCCAGGGGCGCACTCATTCCTTCCCTTCCCAGGCAAATGGCAGGCCCTCGAAAGATGGGCCTGCTTTGTTGTTTTTGTTCGCTGTTGTTTCCTCCGTCCCCTTGTCTTGCCCTCCCACCGTCAGGAGCGGGAGGAGCGTCTGTGCCATCCTTCACACATGGCATAGGCGCCGGGCAAGGTGGCCACGCGGACGGAGGTTTTTGGCAGATTTTGATGTGTCACCACATAGCAGCCTGTGGTTTCGCGGTAGATCAGGCAGCCGCAATCTGTTGCCTGAACCAGGCAGAGGTGGTGGCCCATGGCTGAATGTCGGGGTCTTCATTCATGGTTAGCCCAATCCGTCTCAGGATGCCTTGTCAGTGCCTGCTGACAACACACTTTGTTGCCTTTGCCGCTGGCCCCTCCCCCGCTCATTCTCCTGGTGTTTCTCCAGGCTTCTGGGTCGTCGGGTCGGAGAAGCGATCCCCCGGCTGCGCCCCCAGTTGAGCCAGCAGGGTTTGGCCAGAGGAGGGACGCTTCCCCTCCAACTGGGCTTCACGCACCAGCAAGGCGCCCTCTCCCGCGGCCACCACAAGACCCACGCCCTCGCGCAGGGCCAACACCTCCCCCGCGCTCCCCTGGCGCGGCCTCGCCTCCTCGCCGCTGGGGAGGGGTTCGCTGGCCAGAACCTTCAGCCGCCGCTCTCGCCAGTGGGTGTAGGCCCCGGGATAGAGCCCCATCACGCGGCGATGCACCTCGGCTGCCGGGCGATCCCAGCGCAGGAGGGCATCGTCGCGGGTGAGCAGGCGCGCCAGGGTGATCCCGTCCTGGGCCTGGGGCTGGACTCCGAGCCGCGCCCAACGCTCCTCTCGAGACCCGGGGCCCGCGGCGGCGATGCGGGGAAGGGCCTCCACCAGCAGCTTCGCGGTCAGCTGGGCCAGGCGGGCGGCCAGTTGATGGGCATTCTCCAGGGGACCAATCGCCAGCTGTTCCTCCAGCAGCACCGGGCCCGTGTCCAACCCTTCTTCCATGGCCATGATGCCCACCCCCGTGGTGGGATCTCCGGAGAGGAGCGCCCACTGAATCGGGGCGGCCCCCCGCCAGCGGGGAAGCAACGACCCGTGGCCGTTCCAGGAGCCCAGGGGGGGCAGATCCAGCACCGCCGTGGGCAGGATCTGACCGTAGGCGACCACCACGGACACGTCGGGCTCCAGGGTGGCCAGCTCCGCCTGGACGGACAGGTCACGGCGAAGGCGTTCCGGCGTGAACACCGGGCATCCCAGCCGTTGCGCCCGCTCCTTCACCGGCGACGGGCTCAAGGCCGATCCCCTGCCGCGGCGCCGGTCGGGCTGGCTCACCACCCCCACCATCGTGTGGCCAGCGGCCACGAGCGCCTCCAGGCTGGGAACGGCATAGGCGGGGGTGCCCCAGAAGAGGATGCGCATCGGCAGGCGGGGGCTCAGGCGTCGCCTGTGATGGTCAACCCCTCCACCCACACCCAGGGGCAGAGCCCTGACGGGGTGACTTTCCCGAGACCCTCAAAGCCCACCAACTCCCTCAGAAGGGTGCGGATGTCACCCGCCACGGTGGCCGACTCGATGGAGCGGCGCTCTCCCCCCTGCACCATCCAGCCATCAAAGGGCAGGGAGAAGGACCCTTGGCTGGCCTTGACGCCAGCATGGAGCGCGGACAGGGAATCAATCACCACCAACGGTCCGTCTCCGCCCTGGCGACCGCTGCTGGCGAAGCGGTCCAGACCCTCCTCTCCGGCGGGTTGGCCGGGGGTGGGGCCGATTTCAAACCAATCCGGAGCCACCGACACCTTGGCGCCCAGGCCGGCGTGGCCGGTTGGGGCCACGCCGAAGGCACGGGCTGTGGCTTCGGAGTGGAGGAAGTGGCGCAACACGCCGCCTTCGACGAGGTTCAGGGGGGCTGTCGGGGTTCCCTCGCCATCAAAGAGGGCAGCACCGATGTTGGCGGGGTTGAGGGCGTTGTCGGTGATCGAAAGGAAGGGCACGGCGATGGTTTCGCCCAGGCTTTCGGCCCGGCTCAGGCTGACGCCGTCCAGCACAGCGCGGGCGTTGAAGAGGCTGCTGAAGGCTCCGATGAGGTCCAGGAAGGCCTCCGGCGAAAACACGCAGGTGTAGCGACCCGTGGCGATCGGGCCGTAGTCGAGATGGGAGATGGTGCGTTCCGCGGCCTCGCCCACGCAGCCCTCCACATCCAGCCCCGCCACCCCGTGGGCCAGCCGCACGGCACCGCTGCTGCGGGGTTTTCGGCCCGTTTCCTCCGCTCGGGCATAGAGATAAATGGAGGCCGTGGTGCTGCGCTGGTGGCGCAGGGCGCCTTCGCTGTTCAGGTAGAGACGCTCGCTGCCGCGCTGGGCGAGGCCGTTGTACGGGACGGTGGTGATGGCGGGGTGACGGGAGAGCAGGTCGCGCTCCGCCTCCTTCAACCGGCCCAGGAGATCGAGGATCGAGGCCCCCTCGCAAAGCGGTTGCTCCTGTCCCTGGAGGGGCTGTTTGGCGAGGGGGGAGAAGGCGGGGATGTCCTCCGGGTTGCCGAAGGCGCTGGCCTGATGGGCTCCCTCCAGAGCACGGGCCAGTCCCTCGTCTGAGAGATCGGAGGTGCTGGTGATGCCCACCAGGCCTTCTCCGTTCCAGACCCGTACGGTGATCGCCCGTCGCTCCGCCCCTTTCATCTGCTTGGGCTCCCCCCGATCCACCTGCACGGAGAGGTCGGTGCTGCAGGAGGCTCCCAGATCCCATTGACGAACCCCCGCCCGGTTCGCCAGGGGCTCGAGCTGCGCCCGCAGCCGCTCGCCATCCAAGATCGCTGTGGTGTCCACTGTCATCGTCCGCCCACCGTGATGGAGTCGACACGGATGTGGGGCTGGCCCACGGTGACGAAAATGCTGCCGCTCACAGACCCGCAGAAGCCCGCGGCCAGCTCCATGTCGTTGGCGCACATCGAAATCCGCGGCAACACCTCCCGGGCCTCGCCGATCAGGGTGGCTCCCTTCACGGGTCGCCCGATCTGGCCCTGCTCGATCAAGTAGGCCTCTTCGACGGCAAAGTTGAACTGGCCGGTCGGGCCGACGCTGCCGCCACCCATGGCTTTGCAATAGAGGCCGCGGTCGACCGAGGCGATCAACTCCTCTGGGGAGTGGGGACCGGCGGCGATGTAGGTGTTGCGCATGCGACTGGCGGCGGCGAAGGCGTAGCTCTGGCGCCGGCCGCTGCCTGTCCGGGGATGGTCGGTGCGAGTTTCGCCGGCGCGGTCGCTGAGGAAGCGCCGCAGGATTCCGTTCTCGATCAGCACGGTGCGCTGGGGTTCCATGCCCTCGTCATCCATGGAGAGGCTGCCGAAGGCCCGGTCCCGCAGCCCCTCATCGATGGCGGTCACCGCTTCGTGGGCGATGGGCTGCCCGATGCTCTCGGCGAAAGGGGTTGTTCCCCGTTCCACCTGGGTGGTTTCCAGGAGGTGGCCGCAGGCCTCATGGAAGATGACCCCGCCGAAGCGATTGGCCAGAACCACCGGATATTGCCCAGCTTCGACGTAGTCGGCGTAAAGCATGGTGGCGGCGCTGCCGCAGAGATCCACCGCCGTGGCCTCGGGAGTCCATTCCCGCAGATCGTTGGGGTGGCCCTGGCTGCCGTAGCGACGACCCAGGCTGGCGCGATGGTCGCCATCGGCCGCCAGCACGCTCAGGCCAAGGGACTGATGGAGGCGGATGTCGCGTGCGAAGGTGCCATCGCTCGCGCAGACCAACACCTCCTGCCAGTCGCGGGCGTAGCTGCCCCGCCTGGACTGCAGATGGGAGCCATGGCGGGCCAGGGCGGCGGTGCCCTCAAGAAGTCGGTCGGTTGCCTCTTTGAGCGAGGGAGAGTCGAGAAGCCAACCCTCCTTGCCCTGGCCGTGGTCCCGCAGGGCTGGCAGGCCCTCGAATCCATCTCGGGCCTGGCTCAGGCGCTGCAGGCCCAACATGCCGAGGGCCTGGTCCAGGGCGGACAGCAGGCCCGAGGCGCTGAGGTCGTTGGTGGAGACGAAGCCGTCATGGCGCCCCCGGAACACCCGGAGCCCCGCGCCCATGCCGAAGGAGGGGGACACATTGGTGATCGCATCCTGCTCCGCCAGGGCCCCCAGATGGTCGCTGCGCTCGAGAAACACCTCGACCAGATCGGCGCCGGCGGCACGGCCGGCGGCGAGCAGGGGTTCGAGGTGGCCGCGCCAGGCGGGATCCTGGAAATCACCCGGCCACCGGCGGGTGGCTTGGAGGCCCTGAGGGGCCGAAGAGGAGGTGGAAGCGAGCAAAGGCGGCGTGCGCGGGGTGGAACGGGGACGAGGGAGGGTTCAGCGAACCGCGGGTTGGAACCGATCGCTGGAGATGGCGGGGCGCAGGAAGAGGCGAAGCATCTGGACGCCATTGCCGATCCAGTGGGGCAGTTTGCGCAGCGCGCGCAGGGGAGCGGGGCCGCCACTGGC
Organism: uncultured Cyanobium sp.; assembly: GCA_964455575.1. Taxonomy (GTDB): domain Bacteria; phylum Cyanobacteriota; class Cyanobacteriia; order PCC-6307; family Cyanobiaceae; genus Cyanobium. The sequence goes on from CAYVWU010000035.1 coordinate 8,861, forward strand.
GTCCACGGCGGAGAGGGCTTCGTTGTTGCGCACCAAGGTCTCCAGACCGTCCCAGAAGGCAGGCGCCTCAACATCCAGCACGACGGGGAAAACGCGCGCGGAGGTTTCGTTCGTCTTGCGGATCACCAGCTGGTCATAGGTGCGGGCATCCAGTCCGAGCGCCTCGTAAAACTCCTTGCGGGCCACATCGCGGACGTACATGGTGGCAAAGACAGCCAGCAGGAAGAAGCGACACCACAGCCGGGATCTCCATCCGGTGACCGTGCTGGGGACAGCTTTCATCAAGGCGTCGAAGAAATCACCGTGACGGTTTTCGTCCTGACACCAATTTTCAAAGAAATTGAAGATCGGGAAAATCTTGCTTTCAGGGTGCTTCTCAAGATGGCGGTAAATGGTGATGTAGCGCCAATAGCCAATCTTCTCAGAGAGATATGTAGCGTAGAAAATGTGTTCGGGACTGAACTTGGTGTAGGCCTTGTGGGCCGTGAGAAATCCCAGGTCGAGCTGGAGACCGAAATCCGCCATCGATTTATTCAGGAAGCCGGCATGACGCGCCTCGTCCCTTGCCATGTGCGCAAAACATTCCGCGAGCAGAGGATTCCTCAGCTTGATGCGACGGCTGAGTTCCTTGTAGAGCAGGAAACCGGAAAACTCAGAAGTGCAACTCTGCTCCAAAAATTCGACAAACACCTGGCGTGTTTCGGGATCCAACTTCTCAGCGGCGCCATCAAAAGCGTGGTCGCGAACGAAGTGGTGACGGTTGTAATCCTTGCGGAACTCCTCGCAAATGGCCTCCAGTTCCTCTTCATTGGGCCGCAGATCCATCGCCGCCATGGCGTCGAAATCCGTGGTGTAGAAGCGGGGGGTGAGGATCGTGTCCTTCACCGGCTCCTTGAAAGCGGGAGCCTCGGGCGTGCCGATGGCCTGGGAAGTCGCCGTGGGGGAGCCCACGGCAGCGGGAGCGGACACAGGGGGAACCATCGCGCGCAAGCGACCAGTGCATGCATCGTATAGGCCACGCCGCCTCAGCGGCTTCTCTGTGAACAGCTCGTTCAATTCGGGCCCAGCCACTTCTGGCCGTTCAGCCGCTGTACGAGACGAGAGACCAACAACGGCAAGGTCATTTTCTTTTCGTCGATCAGAAACGACTCCAACAGGCTGGGCTCAGCACCGGCCTCGGCGAGGGCGATCATCTTGGCCGACTCCAGCTCGGCGCCCGTGAAACACAGCCAGAAGCGCCGCTCGCCGGGCAACACCCCCTTCACCATCCAGCACTCCAGGCCCGTCACCGGCATGGGGCCCTGGGAGAAGTCCAGCTCCGGGGCCGGGCCGCCATAGGCCTGGCATTCCTTGGCGAGGGCCGGCAGCAGGTGTTGGGGGATGAAATCGGCGAACGGCATCGCCTCCAGAGGCGGCGCCTTGGGCTTGGCCGCGGCGGCCTGCTCTTTGGGGGACTCGGGGGTGGGGCTGTCCGTCACCGTTGTGGGCTCCCGTCGTGGTGCGGCGAAACTCTAGGCAGCCCCCGTGGAGCTGTTGGCGGTGTTGGCGGTGGATGGACTCCTCACCAGTCCTCCTCCGCGGGCCCCGCGTCCCCCCAGTCATCCGTCGTCGCCACCGCCATGGGCTCCCGGGCCCCGACGGGCCCCGACGGCCGGGAGGACCAGGCGTCCCGGGTGGCGGCTGTCTCCCGCGGCTCGGTCGCGGCGGGACGCCGCAGCACGCGAAAGGGCACGTCCAGGGTGGGCGCCGGCTCGCCCGGAGACCTGGCCGGGGCGACGCTCACCCGCGGAGCGGCGGCCCATTCCCTGGGGCTGGCTTCGCTCGAGGGGGCCGGCGCGGACGAGGGGCGACGGCTGCGCTGTTCCTGGGCTCGGCCGCTGTCCCACTCCTCCGTCCGCCATGGCTCCGGCGGGGGGGACTCCCGCAACCAGGCGTCCCGCTCCCAGGTGGGGCTGCTGACGGTGCGGCGCAGGGCGCGGCCGGCCTCTTGTCGCCTGGCGAGGCCGGTGGCTCCTCCGCTCAGAGCCGCTCCGCCAAGGGCCGCCGCGGCCAACCAGACCCCCAGGGGAGCCCTGGGGGTCTGCCAGGTCAGCAGGCGAAAGGTGACTTGTGGTCCTGGATTGAGGGCCGCCACCAGCAAGACCGCCAGCACGGGGGAGAGCAGGGGCAGCACCAGCAGGCGGCGCCCCCTCATGGCAGGGGGGACACCGGACCCTGCCAGCGGCGCAGGGAGCCCAACTGGAGGCCCAGGCTGTCAAAGATGCGAATCACGAGGAAATCGACCATCTCGTCCAAGGATTGGGGTTGGTGATACCAGGCGGGCACCGGCGGGGCGATGCGGGCGCCCGCCTCCGCCAGGGTCGTCAGGTTGCGCAGGTGCACCAGATTCCAAGGCAGTTCCCGCGGGGCGATCACCAAGGGCCACCCCTCCTTCAGATGGACGTCGGCGGCCCGCTCGATGAGATCCAGCGCCACCCCGGAGGCGATGCGGCCCACGGTGCCCATGCTGGCGGGAAGGATCACCATGCCGGCGGTGCGATGGCTGCCGCTGGCGATGGGGGCGGCCTGATCATTCCAGCGATGGCAGCGCAGGGAGCCGCCCTCAGAGCCGGTGCGGGCGCGCCAGAAGGCCTCCTGCGCTTCAGGGTCGGCGGGCACCTGCACCCCCAGTTCCGCTTTCCAGACCCCCAAGGCCCCCCGACTGGTCACCACCTCCACGCGGTGGTTCGCCTGCAGCAGAAGTTCCAGCGCCCGTTGCGCCAGGGGCTGGGCGGAGGCCCCTGACATCGCCAGCACGATGGGCAGGGAGGACGGCTCCAGGGTCATGCCGCTCAGAGGGCTGCCCCGTCATCGTCGGCCGCGTCTCCGTTGTCGGTCCGCTCTTCCACGGTCCCATCCTCCGGCAACACCACGGAGAGATCGATCTGATGACGCAGGACATCGACCTTCTCGATCACCACCTCCACGGGATCGCCCACCATGTAGGTGCGGCGCCCCTTGCGGCCCACCAGTTGACTCTGGCGCGAGCGGTATTCGTACCAGTCATCCTTCAGTGAGCTCACGTGGACCAGCCCCTCCACCATGGATGGCGGCACTTCCACGAAGAAGCCATAGCTCTGCACGCCGCTGATCACACCCTGCAAGGTTTGGCCGACGCAGGGTTCGGCGCAGCGCGCCTGGGCCATGGCCAGGCGATCCGCCTGGAATTCGGCCACCACAAGGCGGCGCCCATTAAGACGCAACATCAGCCCGTGCCGCAGGCTGTCCTCAAAGGTGGCCAGCTGGGTGGGGGTGAGCAACGGCCAGTCGATGGCGCCATGGGAGGCATCGGAGGCGAGATCCACGCTGGTTTTGTGGCGCACGGTGGGGCGATCCTTGCCCTCCGTCAGCAGGGTGACCAGCAGATGCTGGTTGAAGAGATCGGCGTAATGCAGGCTCGGGCAGGTCCAGGGGGCAACGGCGATGGGATCCCCGGCCAAGGCATGGGCGCCGGGGACGTCGCTGAGCTGGGTGTTGGACAGGGTGTCGCGGATCTGCTGCTGCCAGACGCGGCTGCGGTCGGTGTGGGCAAAGGCGGCCGCCAGCTCCGCCGCGCTGGCATTGCCGTCGCTGCTGAGCTCCAGGGGAATGTCCAGGGCCAGGGCCGCCTTGGCCACCTCATTGATGGCCGCCGCGTCCGGCGGGGGATTCACGGCATAGATCGCCGGCAGGCCCAGGGCCGACAGGTGGTGCCCGAGGGCCCGGTGGGCCACCAGCACCGCCTCCCGGAGGATGGCGGCGGGATGGGCATCGGGCAGGCCCAGCCACCAGCCCTCGCGACCCGCATCGGGGCCGGCGCGCAGCGCATCGCCGAGAGCGTCCAGTGGAGGCGGGGGCACATCCAGATCGATCGACCCGGCCGCCAGGCGCCGCTGCCTCAACACAGCTGTCACCTCCACCATCCGCTCGAGGAGCTCCAGGTGGCCCTTGTGGGTCTTCAGGGCAGTCGGGAGGGTGCGGCCCTTCGGTTTTCGCTCCGCCAGAGCCTCCAGGGCGGCTTGATCCAGGGTCGCCAGTGGCCGCACGCGACTCAATTGAAAGCGGTAGTGCTCCAGCTCCCCGTCAGGCCCCAGGTCGAGCACCACGGTGAGGGCGGCCTGCTCGGTCCCTGGAGAGAAGGCGCTCGCCTTGGCCAGGCTCTGGGGCAGCAGGGGCCGCCAGCGCTTGCCGAGGGGCAGGGCCTCGCCCTGCTCGCGCATCCAGGTGTCCACAGCCGTGGCCAGGCCCAGGCGCTCGGCCACGGCCGGGGCGTGGACCCAGAGGCGCCAACCCGTCTCCTTCGGCTCCAGGGACAGGGCGGGCAGCACCGGAGCATCCGCCGCCATCCAGGGGCGCACGATCAGGGAGGGCAGCCCGGTGAGGTCCTCCCGCCCTTTCTCCACAGGAGCCTTGAGGGTCAAACGGGGGGCGGAGCCATCCTCCTGCAGCTGATGCTTCACCAGCAGCAACTCGAGGTCGGCATCGTCTCCCCCGTTGACGGGCAGGCTGCGGGCCACATGGCCTTCCGGCGCGAACTGGGCCACGGGAAAGCGATCGATTTCCACCTCCACCACATGGGTCTCGCGCTGGTCGAGGTGGCTGGCATCCGTCTCCGGCAGCGTGACGGTGGTCAACAGGCGATCGTCCAGCGGCACGGCCACCAGCCGCTCTCCCTGCCGCTCCACGTGGCCCAGCAGGCGGGTGGTGTGACGCTGAAGGATGCATTGAACGCTGCCTTCCGGGGAGCGGCGCCGCCCCCCTTCCCGCGTGATGCGCACCAGCACGCGATCGCCGTTCCAGGCATGGTTCAGTTGGTGGTCGCGGATGTAAATATCCTCGCCCGCGTCATCCCGCAAAGCGAAACAAAATCCCTTGCTCGAGCATCGCAGTCGGGCGGGGATCAGGTCGGGAGTCTCGCAGCGTCGCAGGCCCTCCTCCCCCTGCTCCACCAGGGCCAGGCGCTCCAGGGCCTCCAGGCCGATGCGCAGTTTCCGCTGATCGTCGGCGTCGGTGAGTCCCAGAGCCTTCTCAAGCTGGGCTGGGGCCAGGCTGTCGCTGGTGGACAGCTGGTCAAGCAGGTCGGCGACCGTGAACTTCATCGTCGGGGGAGACAGGGGGAAGCAGGGCAGGGAGCGGGCGGAGATCGCCAACCCCGGTCAACGCCTCCAACCAGGCCGACCGGTCGCGGACGGTGGGGCGACATGGCGATGGCGAGGCGACGTCGTGGTGGTGAGGCCAGCGCGTGGCCTGGAAGGGGGCACAGCGGCGGACCGTGGGGCGCACAACGGACCGCAACGGAACCCCGCGATCTTAAGAACCCGGTGGGACCTCCCCTGCCGCGGCTTCCCCAGGGGCCGCCGCGTCAGCCTGGTTGGCCCGCAGGATCAACCGGAGGCCCAGGATGAGAAAGCCGGCGGAGGCCGCCAGCTGCAGCCAATCCGTGGGAATGACGCGGGTGAGGGATCCCCCTGCCGCCGACCCGAGCAGGCTGGCGAGCACCAATGCCAGGGCGCTGCCCGCGAACACCGCGCCGGGCCGACTGGAGGTGCCGCTGATGCTGACGATCGCCAGCTGGGTTTTGTCGCCAAGCTCCGCCAGAAACACGGTGGCGAAGGTGGAGGCCAGGAGGGACAACATGGAGGCGACAGGCGATCAGGACAGCGGGGGCGTGAGGGTCGGGGCCAGATGCAGCACGGCCTGACGGCCCAGCCAGAGGCCCAGGACCACCATCAGAATTCCGGCGGCCCGTTCCAGCTGCTGAGGCGCCATCAAGGACGACAGCCACCGCCCCAGAAGGACGCCCACCAGGCTGGAGCTGATCAGGGCCAGGGAGGCCCCGAGGAACACCACCCCCGGCCGGCCGGATTCCGCCGCCAGCAGCAGGGCCGCCAACTGGGTCTTGTCGCCGAGTTCGGCAAGAAACACCGTGAGCGCCGTGCTCAGGAACACCTGGAACCAGCCGGAACCGCCCGTGGCGTCGGCGGATGGAGCGCTGGCGGATGCTTCCGCAGGCAACGCGGGGGTCGCGGACGACTCCGTCGGCGGTGAGGCCGGCTCGGCGGATGGCGCGGGCGCGGAGTCCGAGGAGGCCGCCGCCGAGGAGGGATCAGGAGGGGTCATGGCTGGCGAAGCGCTTTCTGAAAGCGCCGCATCACCTTGCCACGGCCTCCGGTCTCGCTGCGGATCTGCTGCTGGCAGAAGTGGATCGCGAGCCCATGGGCCGCCTCCCCTTCCGCTCCGAGCAGCTCCATGATCGCGTCCACCCGACAGAACGCCGGGCGGGTGGCGTAAATCCGGCAGCGCTGCCCTCCGGTGTCGTAGTGGACGCACCAGCCGTCCTCGCCCACCATCGCCAGATAGATCCGTCGCTGGTCCTCATCCAGAAGCGCCAGGGCCTCCTCCCGCAACGCGGGATCCAGTCGGCAGCAGGCGCCACACCCTTGGATGCAACGCCATTGAGGTGTGGATCGGCCCATGCCTTCGCTCCCGGGAAACGCGCTGGAGGCTGTGACAAGCCGTCACAGTGCGCCTCAGTCTGGAGCAGGGATGGCCGGACACCCTCTACGCTCCCCCTTGCACGCCATCCGCCTGCGAGACCTCCAGACATGGGCATCGACTTTCACCTGATTTCCAACTTCCTGGCGCTTGCGCTGATCACCCTGGCGGGGCCGGCCGTGATCTTCATTCTCTTTTACCGTCGCGGCGCTCTCTGACGCCGGCCACCCCCATCAGCAGGCCAGGCCGAGGGCCAGCACGGCCTCCTGAAACAGGGCGCGCACGTAGGGGTGCGCATCGTCGTTTTGGGGGTGGGCCCAGGTTCCCTCCCATGCGAGTGAGGATTTCACCTCCTCGCCGGCGGCGTTGCGGATCACCAGTCCCTCCTCCCGCAGGGAGCACCGATAGAGCCGGTCACCCCGCTGCAGGACCACCCCCTCCGCCTCCTGGTGACTGGGTCGCAGAGCCACCAGATCCAAAACCAGGCGTTGCCTGCCCTGCCAATCGTCCTTGCGGAGCCGATAGGCCACGTCCACCCGGCCCGGCAGGGGCTCCTCCCCTTCCCAGCGCCAGGCCATTGCCTGGCGCTGAACGCCCTCCTGGCTGAGGAGCAGCTGAAGATGGCCTCCCCGCAGGCGCTTCTCCTGGTCCACGCGGCAGCCCACGCTCCAGAACAGCGGCATCGGGTGTCCCACACCGAAGGGTCCCAGGCGCTGCAGCTCCCGCCAAAAGTCCAGATCGATCCGCTCAAGCCGAAGCAGGGCCTCCGGTTCCACCATCGGCCCCCCCGGATGGTCGCGCAGCCAGGTCCGGGCCAGCTCCTCCAGCCGCTCCTGCAGTGCGGCCACATGTTCAGCCGCCACGGTGAAGCCTCCGGCGGCGGCGTGGCCTCCGTGCCGCTCCAACAGGGAGGAGCAGGCCTGCAGGGCTTGATCCACGGCGAAACCCCGCGGGGCCCGCACCGAGGCCCGCAGCCGACCCGTTCCATCCCCTCCCAGAAGCGCCACGGGCCGTCCCAGGCGCTCCACGAGCCGGGCCGCGACGATGCCGATCACCCCGTGGTGCCAGTGGGACTGGGCCAGGAGCACGAAGGCGGGCCTGGCGGGGCCATCGGCCTCCAACAGGGCCAGCGCCTCGGCTTCCAGCGCCTGGCAGAGGTCGCGGCGCTCCCGGTTCAAAGCGTCACACGCCCGGGCCAGATCCTGGGCCCGCCGCGGATCCGAGGTGGTGAGCAGCTCCACCACGATCAAGGGATCGCCCAGCCGGCCGACGGCATTGAGGCGCGGAGCGAGCTGAAAGCCCACCGCCTCCGCGTCGATCGGAGCATCCTCCAGCCCAGCCAGCCGGATCAGGGCCCGCAGGCCGGCGAGGCGGGTGTGCCCCAGCCGGGGCAAGCCCTGGCGCAACCAGCGACGATTCACTCCATGGAGGGGCGCCATGTCGGCGATGGTGCCGATGCAGAACAGCTCCAGGGCCATCTCCAGGCCGTCCCGTCGGCCCATTCGCTGCGCCAGCGCGGCGGCCAGCACGTAGGCCAGCCCCACGCCCGCCAATCCCCGGTAGGGCGAACCCTCGGGGGTGACGGCCGGATGAAGGAGGGCCAGGCAGGGCGGTGGCGTCTCCGGGAGCGTGTGGTGGTCGGTGAGGATGACGTCCAGCCCGAGGGTGGCCGCGCGTTCCAGGGCGTCCAGGGCGCTGACGCCGTTGTCGACGGTGATCAGCAGCCGCGCTCCCCCCGCCGCCAGGCGCTCCACCATGCCGCAATTCAGGCCATAGCCCTCCTCCTGCCGGCTGGGAATGGCCGGTTGGGACCTGGCCCCCAGACGGTCCAGGAGGCCGCTGAGCAGGGCTGTGCTCGTCATGCCATCGGCGTCGTAGTCGC
>CAYVWU010000036.1:0-17199 GCA_964455575.1 uncultured Cyanobium sp.
AGGCGGCGGGAGAGGAGGTGGGCGCCGGGGATGAGGTGGCCGTTTTTCAGGGCCTCTTTGCTGGCGGCCTTATCCTGCGGGCGCAACTGTTACTGCGCTTGGGGGAGGGGATGTATCGGCTCCACCCACTGGTGCGGCAGTTCATTCGGCTGCAGAGCCAAGATCAAGAGGAGCTGGCGACCCGCTGGCGGCGGCAACTGGCGGCGGTGGTGGCTGAGATCTGCCGGCAGGGGATTCCGCAGACGATCATCCTGGAGCAGGTGGAGGCGTTGGGGCCTGTGTTGCCCCACATCCGCCAGGTGGCGGAGCACTGCGCCGGGGAGCTCAGCGAGGAAGATTTGATCGAGCCTTTCACGGGGCTGGCTCGGGTGGCGGAGCACCAAGCCGTGTTTGCGGAGGCCCTGCGGTGGTATGAGCAGGGCCTGACGGAATGCGAACAGCGGCTGGGGCCAGAGCATCCGGGCACCGCCAGCGCCCTCAACAACCTGGCGCAGCTGCTGCAGGCCACCAACCGCCTGGCGGAGGCGGAGCCGCTGATGCGCCGTGTCCTGGCCATCGATGAGGCCAGCTACGGCAACGACCATCCCAACGTGGCCATCCGTCTCAACAACCTGGCGGGTCTTTTATTTGCCAGTAACCGTCTTGTAGAGGCGGAGCCGCTGATGCGGCGCAACGTGGAAATCCTGATCGCCTTCCTGCGACAAGGCCATCAGCATCCCAACCTGGAGGCTGGCGGTGAAAATTACATCGTCCTCCGACATAAGATAGGTTACCCGGAAGCAGAAATCCAGACCAAAATCCCCAGCCTCATGTCTCAAAGCACCGTCGATACCTCCCGATAAACTCCTTTCTCCACCCTTAATCCCACTCCCAGGCCCCACCCACGCTCGATGCCGGACTGCACTCGTACTCATCGCAAGTTCCAGCCCTCCACCAACCAGGCTTTAGCCGAGCTGGAGGAGGCCACGGGGGCAAGCCAGTGCTGATCCTTGAGGAGCCTGAGCTGAACGTCGCCGCCACCTTCCGCCGCCTCAGGGCAGGCCAAGCCAGCCATGGGCTCCGCTGCAAGAGCGGTAGCGATCCGATCGTCGATTAGCCGATCCCTTTTAGGTGCCGCATGGTCTTGCAGGAGGTGCCTGACCAGAAGGCCGTCAAAGAAGCTCCCGAAACTGCTGAGGGGTGAGCCCCGCATCCCGAGCGATGGCGCCCATCGTGAGGGCGTTGATGGGATCATGGCGCGGAATCACGAGCCGCCGTTCGCCATTGCTCATGATCATGTGGCCCGACTCCCGCACAACCCTGTAGCCGAGTTTCTGAAACACCCGCACGGCCTCCTTTTGACTGATGCCTGGCAGGCGGGGCATCAAACCAACAGGTCCAGGGTTTCCACGTGCTTGACGCCTGCCTCCTCAGCCTCCACCTCCAACCAGAGGGCAATCGCCTCGCGGATGTTGGCCAGAGCTTCCTCCCGGCTGTCGCCTTGGGAATGGCAACCCGGCAGATCAAGGCAACTCACCGACCAGCCCTCATCGGTTTCCAGCAGCCGGATTCTGTAGGACATGTCACCACCGTTTCCTCCTCTGCAGTGTGCCACCTGTGGGCGGGCGGATGGGGTCCCAGCCCCGTGCCACACCGATGGTTATCCGCCTACGCTCCGGGGTCAGGTTTCTCCACCAGCGACAGGTTGAGCTTTCGCGACGCCACCGCTCATGCCCGCTGCCGCTCCGCCCAGAGGGCCTGGCGTGGTTGGACGAACCGGCACCGGTGGTCGCTGGGCATGGGCTCGGCGCTGCTCCTGCCCCCGCTTCTGGCCAGGAGTGCTGAGGCTGCTTCCCAGCCGACGCCAGGTTTTGACCTCTGGGCCGCGGCCACGGTCTGCCTTCAACGCTATGGACGCTTGGGCACCGCCGTGTTGGTGGGACTGGTGGTGGTGGGTTGGGTGCTCGATAAAACGGAAGGAGTTGAGGCCCTGCTGCGCCTGTTGGGCTGGGGCCGCAAGCCTCCTGAGCCGCCGCCAGTCCACAAGAGCGAAACCCATGGAAACAACAGCCCTCTGATCACGGGAGGAACCTTCAGCCCACTGGGGAACCAGTTCATTGGCGGCGAGCACACCCACCTGTCCTCCCCCTCACCCCTGGCGAGTAGCAGCACAACGGTGGAGGTTTCAGGCACCGGGAACGCAACCCTGACCAACGTTGTTGCGGCAAGAGATGTGATCGTCACCCCAACGATTCACCACCATCCCCAGCTAGTAACCCCTCCAAAAGGAACCCCCTGCAACCTCCGTTTCAGAAGCATCGGCAGCCTGTTCAAAGGCCGAGCCCCCTTGATGGAGCAGCTGGGGGCTGCGACCCGCCCGGTGGCTCTGATTGGCCTGGGAGGCGTGGGCAAAACCCGCCTGGCGATCGAACACGCCTGGAAGGAGGTGACCAGGCGGCCGGCGGTGCTTCTGGTGAGTGCAGACAGCCCGGAAGCCCTGAACCGCAACCTGGCCGGCCTCTGCAATCCATCGGCGCTGGATCTACCCGAGCAGACCCTCACGGAAGAAGCCGCCCAACGGCAAGCGGTGCTCCACTGGCTGCAGGCCCACCCCGGCTGGTTGCTGATCCTCGACAGCGTTGACACCGAGGAAGTCGCGGCGGCGGTGGAAACCCTGCTACCTCAACTTAGCGGCGGCCAGCTTGTGATCACCACCCCCCTGGGCAACTGGAGCGCGGCGGTGCAGGGACTGGAGGTGGCGGAGTTGGAGCCGGTGGATGCCCGTGAGTTCCTCCTGGAGCGCACAGCCGCCCGGCGCCGCAAAACGGATCACGACACCAGCACGGCAAAAGCGATCGCCGTGGACGATTTAGGCCGCCTTGCCCTAGCCCTGGAGCAGGCCGGGGCTTACATCAGCGAGCGTCGCTTGAGCCTGGAGGCCTACCGACAGGAGTGGCAACACAACCGGGCGGCCGTGCTCCGCTGGCTGGATCCCCAGCTGATGCAATACGCCGTGAGTCTCGCCACCACCTGGCTCACCAGCTACCTCCAGGTGGAGTCCTCCGCCCGAACCCTGCTGCGGCGGCTGGCGTGGTTGTCTCCTGAGCCGATTCCGGAGAGCCTTCTGGAGGTGGAGGTGCCAAGGGATTCGCAGGCTGCTTCTGGTGCCAGGGATGCCCTTCTCCAACTGGAGGCCTATTCCTTGGTGGCCATCTCCGGTGAGGCCCCCTTCTTCTCTCTGCACCGACTGGTGCAGGAGGTGGCGCGGTTATGGCAGGAGCAGAGCGAGCAGCCTGAGCCCAATGAGTTGCAGGCGGCCCTGGGCTGGGTCAAAGCGGCCTTTAATGGTGATCCCCAGGATGTACGCAGTTGGCCGGTGTTGGAGCCCTTGGAGCCCCATGCCAAGGCAGTGGCTGGGTTTGCGGATGCTCAGGGGATTGCGGAGCCAACGTCATGGCTGCAGGGTCAACTGGCTGTGTTGTTGCGTTGCAAAGCGGCGTTTTCTGAGGCGGAGTTCCTCTACAGGCGTGCGCTGGCGATCGATGAAGCCAGGTACGGCCACGATCATCAAAGTGTGGCCATCCGTCTCAACAACCTGGCGGCGCTACTGAGGGCCACGAACCGCCTGGCTGAGGCGGAGCCGCTGATGGCCCGTGCCTTTTCCATCTTCTGGAGGAGCCTGGGCTTGGATCACCCCAACACCCAAACCATGCAAGGCAACTACATCTCCCTCCTCCAAGAGATGGGCCTCTCGGAACCCGAAATCCAAGCCAAACTCGAATCCCTCCAGCCCCCACCCCCTACTCCCTGACCCCCAACCCCACTCATCACCCTGGCTACGCTCCCAGAATCAGGCCCCCCTCGATGCCGGCCCCCGCAGCCACCGCAACCTGCTCCCCTCCACCAACGCGGCCCTGGATGCTCTGGAGGCTGCCACCAAGCATCAAGTTTGACCCCCCGAAGGCGTCAGTCGTAGTGACTCCACATTCGCAACACCTTCACAATCCGCTGCTCGCCGAGCACTTGATAAACCAGCCGATGTTGGATGTTGATCCGCCTGGAGAACGCACCCCTCAGATCACCCACCAGCGCTTCACAGGGCGGAGGTTGTTGCAAGGGATCTTCAGCCAGGAGGTCCAGCAGCGCTTGCGCCTTATGCCGCAGGGCGGGTGAGGCGGAGGCCAGCTTTTGGGCATCCTTCTGTGCCTGCTTGGTGAACAGAACGGTCCAGCTCACCAACCGGGATCGGCAGACAATTCCGAGACCTCCATCGCCATTCCCTCCAGGATCGACTCGCGCATGCCGGGGATCGACACCAGATGCAACGTCTCCTGAATCGCTTTCCAATCCTCCTCAGAAAGGAGCACCGCATTGCCGCGCTTGCCGTTGATTTGAACAGGCTCATGCGATTGGCCGACCTCATCGATCAAGGCATACAGGCGCTTGCGGGCCTCTGTGGCCGACACGCTGGTCATCCATCCACGGCAAACGTACGTAAAAGCGTACCGCAATGGTATGGATTTGATGCGGGTGCTCTTGCGAGTTCATCCTGACTGGATTCATCCCGCTCCTGGAAGCCACCCTCCAGCTCCAGCCCGACGACGTGGAAAGCCTCACCCAGCTGGGGATGGTGAACAGCGACCTGGGCGAGTTGGAGGAGGCCCGGCGGTTGCTGGAGCGGGCTGTGGCGCTTGATCCGGCGCACGTCAATGCCCTGGTGTCCCTGGGCGTTGCTGCCCTGCGGGCTGGTGAGCCCACCAGCGCCCAAGCCCCCTTGGAGCAGGCCCTGGCCCTGTCCCCTGGCAACCCCTACGCCCTCCGCGCCCTCGGCCAGGCGCACCTGATGCGCAATGACCCTGAAGGCGCCCTCCCCTTCCTGCGCCAGGCGGCGGACACGCCCCCAGCCGACCCGATCACCCTCTACACCCTGGCCCAGGCCCTGATGGCGCTCGACACCCCCGAGCACCGCAAGGAAGCCGACACCTGCCTCACCCGCGCCCTGGCTCTTGGCCCCCCGCCGGATCTGGCCGAGCGCCTCCGCCAAACCCACAGCCGCCTCGCCCGCCAGGTGCTCCGCGCCAACGCCGACGGTCAGCCCCGCATGGACGTGGTGTCCTACTGCGCCAGCGCCCTCCAGACCTACGCCAGCCTCTCCCCCGCTGCCCAGAAGCAGCTCCTGATGGAGGTGGCCACCGCCGGCCAGAAGGGCCTCAAAATCAACGACCCCGCCGCCCGCCTCCAGCTCCGCCACCTCCCCAACCCCGAGCCCATCAGTGCCCTCCAGGCCGCCTGCCTCCTCTTTGTCGGCGTGCAGCTCCTCCTGCCGGGGGAGGAGGCGGGGTTTGATTTTCAGCGGGAGTTTGAGATGGCCAGGGGGTTGGTGGGGGGAGAAAATGGGAAAGATTGACTCCCTGGGTTTGGAAGATCGGCCGGCATAATGGTGTCACTATCCACAACGAAAAGAGTGTAATCCCTGGTTTCAACTTCCCCGGACGGAAGAACCATCCGGAACGCGGCGGGGTTCGGCCTGTCGGATCTGGCCAGCATCGCGTCTCAACTTCCCCGGACGGAAGAACCATCCGGAACCGGCTACATGGCGCTGGAGGCCACCCACGGTCACTGGGTTTCAACTTCCCCGGACGGAAGAACCATCCGGAACTCTCGCCGCGGATCCCGACCCCAACGACGACCCCAGGTTTCAACTTCCCCGGACGGAAGAACCATCCGGAACTGCGGGCATCGCTCAAGCGGGTATCGTCACCCTTGACGTTTCAACTTCCCCGGACGGAAGAACCATCCGGAACTCCCCTGGCGGGCTTCCCCTGGTTCTCTCAGCTCGAGTTTCAACTTCCCCGGACGGAAGAACCATCCGGAACCTGCACGGTGGTGTCACCGTTGTAGCGGCCGGTCTCGGGTTTCAACTTCCCCGGACGGAAGAACCATCCGGAACTATATCGGGCCGGACGGCCAGCCCACAGGCCAAACGTTTCAACTTCCCCGGACGGAAGAACCATCCGGAACCGGGTTAGCGGCAGCACGGCCATTCCCGCGCATCTGAAGGTTTCAACTTCCCCGGACGGAAGAACCATCCGGAACCCCGCCACCTCCGGGGGGGTGGGGTAGAAGTCGGGGTTGTTTCAACTTCCCCGGACGGAAGAACCATCCGGAACCCCCCCGTGGCCATCAGGCTGCGGATCCCTCACCCTGTTTCAACTTCCCCGGACGGAAGAACCATCCGGAACCTGAGGATCCACGCGTTGTCGATGGCCTCACCATCTGGTTTCAACTTCCCCGGACGGAAGAACCATCCGGAACCGCAGCCCTCAAAAAGCTACGGGCGGCTTCAGGTTTGAGAGCCTTCGGCGCGCATCCCCCACTATGGCCCATGGGCCCCATTCATGTCCTCCCATGAGTTTTTCCGAAACCCACTGCGGCGCAAGGCAGCGCGCAGCTTGACGATGAAACTGTGCATTTGCCATGGTTCAGGCCCTGCGCGCTGGGACGAGCAAAGTCACAGGATGTAATCAATCGGGTCGGCTTCTGGGGGTGGCAGACCGATGGTCATGATGGAGGCCACCTGTGGGCCAGCCACAGGCCATAAGCAGACCCGATCCTGCCCGGCGTCAATCCGGCGCTCCAGTTTCCACCGCAGTGCCCGCAGTTGATCCTCTCTGAGGCGGCACTCAAATACGCTCCACTGAAGTCGTTGGCCATAACCCTGCAGGAGTTGAGCTAATTTGCGACGGCGTTGGTCGCTCGGGCTGTCATAGGCCACGATCCATAGCTGCGTGCGTGCCACTGTCAGCGCCGCCCAGGGATGATCAAGCCGTTTGACGGATCATAAACAAACTGTACAAAACTTCGCACAAGCTGCTCAAGCAATGCCCAGCGCGGGCCATGATCCTCCAGTGTCAGCAAAATGTCTTCTGCCATGTAATGACTCCAGTCCTTCAGCCACTGCCGTCGGGCTTCATCGGTGAGCCTCACCCCACCATCAATGTGCTCCATATCTCGATCCGCCAGCACTCTCTTGGTGCGAATCCTCCAACAGTTGAAAGCATCCACCAGCAACGTGCGCAAGGGCTCGATCAAATCAGAGACCAATGCCGCATGGCGTGGACTGCCATGATGCAGCACACCTTCGTAGGGATCCAGCCCCTGAAGTTCTACATATGCATACATTGCATTCCAAAGCACGCTATACCCAAAACTTGCAAGAGCATCAAAAGGCGTCGTGGGTGGTCGGCGGTGTCTCCCTGTAAACCCAAAGCCATCGTCTGCCATCAGGCTCCCCAGGGCTTGGAAGTATTCAGAAGCTGCTTGCCCCTCCAGGCCTCGCAATGCTTCTTCCTCTAAACATCGACTAGCCTGCTGTTGGTATCGGTCTAACTTGTTGATACTATCCTGAACAGACTCACGGCGATCCCGTCGTGTCAGGCGAAGCAATAGCACACGCCCATTGCAAATCTTCCCTGCCACCAGTTGACGGCCCGCCTGTAGTCGTTCCCCTATCCCAAGGGCCAGTTGATGTCTTGGCCTATGCCGATAGTCGCGTGCCAGCGGCTGCAATCGGCCATGGCACCAACCGGATTCCGTCAGGAAAGCGATGGGGACCTGGCGTCTGAGACAGGCTCCAATCAATGGGGTTGTGATTTGCACATTGCCCATCACTAGAATTTGATCCAACAAGGGGAGTGGGACGCGCTGCAACTCCTCCTCTCCTTCATGCACCACCACCAATTCGCCGCTGAGCGATGCTCGCCCGTGACTGCGCAGGAGATACAGCGTCCGCATGGGGGTGAGTCGCTTATGCCTTTCAGCGTCGCATGAATTTAAGACACCATGGACCTACTCGCCTGCCAAAGTTGTTTGATTCCGTCATCTATGCACGATCTGCATAGATTGAGGCGCCGTCACCATCGCTGTAGCTTGATCTAAGATGTCTCTGACAAGCCACTGGGGAGCACGACTTGCTACAGCTACTTCCTACGACTCCCCTTTCCTGGCGGGGCGAAAGCATCTGCGTCTTTTAATTCCCACAGTGGCGCGCCCTGCTGACATGAGCCGTCTACAGACCAATGCAGATGCGGCATCCTTCTTTGCGTCTGCGACCGGCTTCTCTCCATTGCCCTTCCAACACGCTTGGATGGAAGAGCCTGCTGCTCCCATCCGCACGATGGAAGCTCCAACCGGTCTTGGAAAAACCCTGGCCACACTCGTTGGCTGGCTCTGGGAGCGCCAACATCGGCCTGCCACAACACCCCGCCGCCTGGTCTATCAGTTGCCGCTGCGTGCCCTCACGGATCAGATCGCAGGTGAGTGCCGCGCGGTGATCACACGTCTCGGTGCAACGGTTCCGGTGTTCGTTCTGCGCGGTGGTCAGATTGACAACGATTACGTACACGCCCTGGCTGAGGAAGCCGTGATTGTCGGCACCTTGGATCAGGTGGTGAGTCGACAGCTCATGCGGGGCTATTGCTGCTCACGCTGGTCTTGGCCAAGGCACTTCGCGGCCCTCAATGTGGACGTGCGTGTGGTGGTGGATGAAACCCAGCTTCAGGGAGCGGCCGTGCGCACCGCCATTCGTCTGCAGCACTTTTACCAAGAGTTTGGAGGCCCGGCTCCCCGAGATCTGATCCTCTGCTCCGCCACGCTTGACCCGGCCATCCTCCCCCCGAACACTCCACGCTTTGGGTTGGGGGATGACGACTATGCCCATCCTGTAGCTCACCGCAAGGTCGGTCGGCCCAAGCCGTTGACACTGGCCGATGATGCCGATCCCGTTGGCTTGGTCCATGAGCACCACCAACCCGGGACCCTCACCCTCGTTGTGGCCAATACTGTTGCCAGAGCCCAGGCCACCTTCCACAACCTGTCCGATCTGCCCAGGCTGCTCCTCCATTCCCGCTTCCGTCGCGCTGAACGCGAAGGCATAGAGCAGGAGTTGAAAGGGTTTCGTGGCGTGGTTGTGGCCACGCAGACCGTGGAGGCGGGCATTGACCTTGATGCCCGCCTGATGGTGAGTGACCTTTGCCCGTGGGCCTCAATGGTGCAGCGTTGCGGCCGAGTCGGGCGCAACAACTCCTACCCTGACGCAGCGGTGTTTGTGGTGGAGCCCAGCTCTCCCCGCCCCTACGAGCCTGCTGAACTCGCTGCCAGCCGGCAGCGGTTGGAGACTCTCAACGATGTGGCCGTGCGTCACTTGATGGCCATCGAGGCTCCTCCCCAGCCGGGTGAGGGCGAACACCTCTCCGCAGACCTCTTTGCTCAGCTCTTCGATACTCATCCCCTCCACCAAGGAGAGATCGACATTGCCCCATTCCTGCGGGTGGGAGAGATGCGAGATGTTTCACTGTTGTGGCGGGAGTTCCTGGCTCCCGAGATGCCACCGGCGACGGACCGGGAGCTGTGCCCCGTCCCCCTTGCCCAGGCCAAGAAGCGCTTTCCAACGCTCTGGGTTCCGCGGGGGGATGGCTGGCAGGAAATCAGCTCACAGCAGTTGCGTGTGGGAGATGTGGCCGCGGTCCCCGCCTCCGCTGGTGGCTACAGCGTTGAGCTGGGTTGGCAACCCGACGATCTGACCCCCGTCCCCCTTGTCCCACCTGATGGGCTGGTGCTTGACCCGGAAGATCGCGCCAGCTTTGGCACCTCCGTGCCCGTGACCCTCCCCCAGCATCTCTTGGATGCCCGAGAGGAAGCCGCCGCCCTCTGCGCCGCCCTGAGCGTTCCCGATCCCCTGGCAACAGCCATTGAGCGGGCCGCTTGGCTGCATGACATCGGCAAGGCCCATCCAGTTTTTCAAGCCACCATGCGGGCCAACGGCTGCGGCGAGGGCCAATGGGCCAAGGCGCCAGGTCGAGGATCACGCCACAGCAGAGCCGGCTTTCGCCATGAGGTGGCCTCCGCACTCGCTACCTTGCATCGGGGAGAAGATGCCCTGATTTCCTATCTGCTGATGAGCCACCACGGCAAAGTGCGATTACGGTTTGCGCCCTTCCCCTGGCAAGACCCAGAAGCACCGCTTCACGGGGTGATTGAGGGAGAAGTGCTCCCTGCGGTCGAGGGCATCAGCCCTGCCACTCCCTTGCCCTACCCACCCAAGGGTCTGGGCAAAGGTTGGACTTCCCTTTGCCAAGCTCTTCGCCGTTCCTACGGCCCATTTCGCCTGGCCTGGCTGGAAGCCCTCGTCCGTGAGGCGGATGGGCGCGCGTCCCGCCGCTGGCAATTCCCCTCCCCGTCAACTCCATGCACCTGAATCTCGAACTCACCTCCCTCCTGCCGACCTTTGTGCCAGCAGGCTTTGTCGATGTCGGCCACAGCGTCGTCAGGGATGCGAGCACCGGCAAGAACCTGGTGATCGTCGACTCCGTTCAGTCCCTGGCCAACCACATCGAAGCCACCCTGATCAAACAACCCGGCGAGGTGATTGACGGACTGGAGGCCATGCCCTACCTGCGGCTGACGATCACAGACCCCGCCGGTCGCACCCGCACTACCAGCAGCCTGGAGCTTCCCCACCGCCTGGCTTCCGGATGGTTTTGCAAAGCCAAAGAACTCAAGCGCTTCCAGGAAGACCTGGCTACCGACATCCTGGACAACGGCATTGCCGCCGCGACGTTCCGTCGCTGCCCCAACTCACTTCTGCATGGCGTTTTCTACAGCCAGCTCGCCGGCTTGGATCCCAACATCGCCAAAACACCCCGCCTGCTCTCGGCCGAGGTGGTCGCCACAGGTGCCCAGGCGGTCAGTGATGGTGGTGTGGCGAAAGATCCCTTGTTCCCCTCCGGTGAGGGCTTTGATGTGGAGGCTCTGGTCGGCGCGAAATCCACCGCTGCGGAAGTGGGCGCTGGGTACATACCTTTTCGCCATCAGGCCTTCATTGCGGAACGCATCGAGCTGGCGATTTATTTCGCGGAAGGCCGTATCGCTCGTCTCCCCTTGCCTGATGTGGCCAAAGAGCTGCTGCGTTCCCTTGCCCGGTACAAGCTGGCCTCCCTTTTGGCTGCCCCACTGGACTTGCGCGCCCACTGCATCTTCCAAGTGAAGCAACTGCCATCCGAGCTCAGTGACGTAGATGCACTGTTGCAAAACCTCCAACAGCGGTTGGCGGACTGTCAATCGCAGTCTCTGTTTGCTGATCCTCCGGTGACTGCCTTCGCTCTGACCCTTGGCGCCGCCAAGGAGAAGGCACGGAAGGGCAAACCCTCCGCTGATCCAGTCGCTGCCAGTGAGGAGGAGGCAGTGGACTGATGGCGACCATCCTTCGCATCACCCTCCTCTCCGGTCGCTACGGTGCCACCCCTTGGGGCCGTAGCGAATACGAAGGGCAGGTGGAATATCCCCCCTCTCCATGGCGCTTGCTTCGAGCGGTTTTGTCTGGTGGTTTCGTCCTCAGCGGCGTTCCCGAGCAACTTCCTGAAGGCCTGGCTGAATTGGTCGGTCTGCTCGCCCAGCACCCACCGAGTTACCACATGCCCTATGGGGAATACGGTCAAATCCGTGGTTTTCGCCCCGCCTATGGCTGTGAGCCTGTTCCACCCCTTGAAACCAAGGGTTATAGCCACGCCCAAGGGAAACGCCGATCTTTCATTGATTCCTACCTTCAACTTGGTAGCGGTGCCGCCCTGCATGTGGCCTGGTCGGTGGATCTCTCCGCTGAACAGGAGCGCCTGCTTTCCGCTTGTCTGGCTGGATTGGTCTATCTAGGTAGGGCTGAATATCCCGCGATCTGGCAGGTGGTGCCCTCCATGCCGGAGCCCAATTGCACCCCTGATCCCAAAGGCACCTTATCGGTGCTTTGTTGCGCCGCTGATGGCGCCATGGGCGGCCTGCTCACCAACCCCCAGCAAGCGCGTCAGGAGGGTCTGCCGTCGCCACTGGGCCAGCAATGGATCAGCTACCGCTACGAGCCTCAACGCCCACCAGCATTCGCCGTGGGATCGATGCCCCGCCTGGCCAATCGAGCCCTTTTCGCTTTCCTCTCTCCCTATCCATTGCCAGCGGGGGCAGGAATCGCCTGGACAGATCGGTTGCACCGTGCCCTCCTCCAGCGAGCTCCGGCTTCTTCCCTATTCTCAGGACAGGTCGGTGGGCAGCCCCTGCCAGAAGATCAGCGGGCTTGGTACCGCTGGGACACACAGGACGGCTCCCTGACACTCCTTGAGGTGCTCAGTCCCCAGCCTTTTGGTGAGGACGAAGTGGAAGCCCTTCGCAGCCTCCAACGTCTCTACGGAAGGGGCGGAGTGCAGGTGCCCTTGCGCTTGATGCGGCTGGATGCCTCTCCAATTGCGACAGATCAAAACCTGCGCACAGTCACTCCAATGCTTTTGTACACCACCCCCAGGCCCGGCAAGATTCAGCGCACCCCTGCCGCGCAGGCGATCCAATCTCTGCTCTGGGGCATTGGTGAGCAGGGCAAATTGTCGGCGGCGTCCTTCCAGTGGCAGGAGCAGGAGGGATCTGTCGGCGTTGATCACCCCACCCATGGACGCATCACGGCGCAAGTCGTGGCTGTGGTGGACGAAAATCAACTGTTTGGCCGTGGAGAGCGCAAAGCCGCTTCTTCGCTTGGCTACCACTTGAGTCTGCAAGCTCAACATCCCTTGCCCTTGCTGGGAGTGGGCTGGGGCAGGCATTTCGGCGCCGGACGCCTGGAAGCGGTGGCATGACAACGACACAACCCATGCAAACCGCCTTTTCGGTCACCCCCCTGTCCAGCTATCTGGGTGCACTTGGCCTGCTCAAGGTAGTCA
Organism: uncultured Cyanobium sp.; assembly: GCA_964455575.1. Classification (GTDB taxonomy): domain Bacteria; phylum Cyanobacteriota; class Cyanobacteriia; order PCC-6307; family Cyanobiaceae; genus Cyanobium. Next base: position 12,732 of record CAYVWU010000036.1, read on the forward strand.
ATGCCCAGCTCGATCCAGAGGCACGGGGGTTCTGGCGGGAAGGTTGTTTTCATCTGGAGACAGCTGTGAGCCCGCGGGAGTTGGCGTCCTTCTTCGCTGAGGCGTATCGGCCTTCGCCATGCTTGACGCCTTGGAATAAGCCCAAGACTGGCAAGGGCTTCCTGGATGGGGAGATCCCGGCGGCCATACTCGCTCTGCAGGGAGATAGATTCGGCGTTTTGCGTCAGGTCGCTGCTGTAGCCGCCCGCGTCATGCCCAGTTATGTCAGTGGCGGGAAAGTCAAGGGCGATGACAAGGTCAAGGCCTTTGGTCACCTCAGCCGTGAAAGCGGTAACGATGCCTTTGTCTCCTGGCTCAAGATCTGCGCCGTCACAACCACAGACGCCAAAGGAAAGGCCATTGCCCGCTATCCCGCCTTACTGGGTGGCACCGCTGGTTTCATTGGTGCCGATTTCGGCGATCAGTTCGTGAAGTCTCTCTCTATTGCCAGGGCAGAACACTTTCAAACGGCGATCTTTGGCGACAGCCATTCGGGTGTGCTGATGACTGAGGGAAACACCCTTATCTACGACCCCGCAAGACGCGGGGACGGGCAGCAGGGCTATCGCGTTGCCATCTCCGATACCCAGAGCACCAAGGCCAATCCGGCTGATCTGATCCTTTTGGCGGAGGGCATGACCTTTTTCCAGGGCTATGCCCTCACCGCGAATCAAGATGAGCAAGGGCAGGGCGGAACTCGCCAAGCCAGCTTCACCCTCGCGGTGGTTCACAACTCCGCTGGCCACCCCTCCAGCAGTTGGTTGGAAAACAAAGGCCAGCGCTCCGAGGAGCTGTGGTGTCCACTCTGGGACGCCCCAGTCAGGCTGGAGGAGGTGAGCCTGGCGCTCGGCCGCGCAGCCATGCTTCCCCTCCCACGCCAAGTTGTTACCGGCACAGACTTTGCCCTTTTTGCCTCCCGCCTCGGCCGGGAGCAGGCCCTCTCAGGATTCGCCCGATATGGCTTCCCGCCCCGCGTTGGGCAAGGCACCAAGATCCCCTCGTTGATCGAGTTGTTCCCCCTTGGTGCTGGTCGAGCCGATCGCACGGATGCCTTGGCAGGTGTTGCCACCTTCGCCAACACCCTTCGTTGGCGCGCGGGGGATCCCGCTGTTCCCGCGAGCTATCGCCATTCTGCCGAGCGTGTGGTGGCCGAATTGGAAGCTCTCTCCGGAGGTGGAGGCTCCTTTGCGGTGTTGCTGCGCCTTCTGGTGGCGTGGCGCCTGCAGGAAGAACTCAATGCCAGTGAGAAACAACTGAACCGTTACCGCTTCGGCCGCAAGGAACTGCCTCCAGAGTGGTTTGACCTGCTGACGCGCGAACTGGATGGCCCAGAATGGCGTCTGGGATTGTCTTTGGCAAGCCACCAACCCTATGCCCCCCTGGCTGATGTGATGTTGCTTTTAGAAGATCGAATCGATCATGCCCTTGTCGAGGATCTGTCGGTTGGTTTGCGGTGGATCGCCCGAGAAGGCCTACCACCTCTTCCTGAGCCTGAGGAGCAGGTTCCCTGGCTCCCTGCGGACTACCTGGCAGGTCTGCTGCTCAATCAATGGCACTTTGCTGAGCACGTTCCGATCCAAGGTGATCGTGATCGCTGGGTTGAGTTGCTTCAGGCCGGCCGTTCAGAGGCGGCAATGGAGGTAGCCCTGAACCGCCTGCGGATGGCAGAGGTTGTGAGCTGGCCTTGGCCTGCCATAACGGGAACCGATCCCCAACGTTTGTTAAAAGCAGTTGAAGTTCCGATTCACCCGACGACGATGGGGCGTGCACTCAGGAGGGGCTGATCAGTTCTCTGATGAGCGATGCGCAATGCCTGCCTCACCCAAACCCCTTCCCTCCACCCCGCCCACGCGACGACACCAAAGGAATCTCAATCACCACCGCTTGCTCCACCGGAAACCCATCCACGAGGAGGTGCTGATCACTGGAGAGAAGGGTGAGAGGCGGCTCCAGATCGAGAGCCTCCAGGAACACCATCACCAGATCCTCTCCGGGACCGAGAGCATCCGGGTGGCGCTTGATGTCTTGGCGGAAGCGGAGGGAGGTGTATTTCTTGAGGTCGGGCCGGGCGGAGAGCACGTTGGTGCGCAGGAAACGGGTGTTGCCGTATTCGGTCTCGTTTACGAAGAGCACATAGGGAGACTCGTCATCCGGCCCCGGCAGTTCATCTTGGGTGGTGATGATGAGATCGGTCACTATGGATGATGGCAGCATGTCCTCCAGCTTGTCTGATAACGAGGACATTGCGGCGGTGCTTGCGACTCAACCATCCACCACAAGAAAAAGCCCAGGCCCACGCCAGGTTACATGCGCTTCAACCAATCGAACCTCAAGCGAGGCTAAGTAACTTTATACAAGAAAGAAATCGAGCCCGGAGTTTTTTCATGATTAAATTCTAGACTTGCTTTCCGTTTAACCAGCCTGGAATGTGTGGTAGATCGATATATGTCTTAGAAGGTGGCATGCATTCATATTTGCATGTATAAATCTTTTCAGAATTGACTGGATCTCTAATCATGATATCAAAGAAGTTTATCTCAGGGAGCAGCCTTTTTATAATGGGTATGGATTTGCTGATGTCAATAAAATAACCATTCTCATCATTCTCAAATTGTAACATAACGCTCGCTTCCGATGCGATTGCTGCTCCGGGAAGCTCCTCAGAGTGGGTGTGATCTGATAGTTTGTTAAGATAGTACTTTAGTTCTGCTTTGCTTCTGCATGAAATACCGTCGTTGATAATTGCTTGCGCTATATGCAATGTGCATTTTGAAAAATCGTACTGTTGATCTCTTGTAAGTGTGGTTAACGATTTCATCGTATTCTGATCGATTCCAGTGAGTTCTCCGGTATTATGGTCAACCTTTGCGATCCGATGAACAAGGCAGTTTCGATGTTCAGTAGTATTTGCATATAAATCTAAAATAGTGTTCCATGTCGCACTGTCGCAACCGAGACTTGATCCGTCAATGTTTCGGTTCTGCGCATGATCTATTTTTTCTTTGATTGTGAAGTTACGCCGTGATGGCGGAATGCCACATCGACTAAGTTCGTATTCTATAAGTAGATCAAGGACTTTCCAGCTCGTTCCAAATAGCAAAGGTAGAATCTTATTCTTAAACTCAGTTGTGCCCAGCATGCTCAAAGATCTGGATGAATGTCTCATCGTGGGGTTCTCTGGGTCTGTTAGATCTAGCATCCCCACCCTCCGTCGAAAAACAGGATCGCCAGGTCCCAAAAAAGTCTTTATTACAAGCAATTCAAAGGAAACCAAGTCTTTGAACTCCTGAAGACTCGCATGTATTTGCATGGCTCAGTTTTTTAAATCGTGGGCAAGGGGCGTGATTTGCAGTGTAACGTTGATAGGATTCAATCTTCTTGTAAAGGAGCATGCTATCCTCTCAAGCAAGGTCTCGAAGGGTATTGCCACTGTGGTTTTTAGAATTTAACGCTTTGCCAAGCATGGGTAATCTAATATCACGAAAAGTGATGACTTATGGGATTGTTCGTTGAGAGTGGTGTGCGCACTCAAAGAATAGCCCTAGCTTCAGCCAGGGCCCCGGCTGTTCGCCCTCAAGCGAACCTTACCCCTCAGGTATTCCTCACCCCTTCTTCCCCCTGATCTCCCAAAACGCAGCCCCATGCTTCCATGTGGCCTGCCCAGTGGCCTGCTCATAGGTTTGCCGAGCCTTTAGCTGCGCCTCCAGCTCCGCCCAAAGCTCGCTGTAGGTCCACCTTTTGTTTCCCTGCCGCCGATTGAGGACCACTCCCTGCCCGATTTGATAGCACCACCCCTCACTGGATGGCGCCAAAAGGTGCAGTAGCCCCCCCCGCAGGTGGGCGAGCCGCAAGGTCTCATGGAGGGTCTTTTGCTCGGCGTTGAGCTGCTCCAGGAGCCGCTTCACCTCAACGAGGCGATGGGTGAGGTGGCCGATGGCGATGGGGGAGAAGCGCTCGTCATCGGGGCCGAGGGGTTCACCGGGGCCGGGCTTGGGGGCGACACCAGCTTCCGCGAGGAGGGCGAGGGCTTCCGGGGTGCCGGGGGCGGGTTCGAGGCCGAGATCCTGCATCAGGGCAGCGGCGTCGGTTTCTGCTGGTTCAGCGTCAGGGGTCTCGGGCTGGCGGGTGGCGATGTCCTGGGGCGTATCGGCGGGAGGCTCTACGGCCTGCCCCTCAACCGCCGGGAGTGCGTCATCGGGCTGGGGCTCCCGCGCAGGGGCCAGGAGCGCACGGGGCTGGAAGGGCACCACGGCGGGACTGGCTTGGGCGGGCACGTGCACTGGCGCCGAGGGTGAACCTATGGGGGTCCCGGCGACGGGGAGCGCAGCCACCCCCGGAAGGCTGACCCCAGAGGGGACACCAGGGGCGACGGGATGGCCGGTGCCATGCACCTGAGCCCCCGCAGGCACCTTGGCCCGTTGGCGGCGAG
>CAYVWU010000037.1:0-16501 GCA_964455575.1 uncultured Cyanobium sp.
TCATTCCCTGAATCATGAACAAAGCTGATCTCGTCAATCTCGTCGCCGCTCGCACGGAGCTCACCAAAACGGATGTCTCCATGGTCGTGGACGCGGCCATCGAAACCATCATCGATTCCGTTGTGGAAGGCAAGAAGGTTTCCATTCTTGGCTTCGGTTCCTTCGAGCCCCGCGAACGCTCCGAGCGCCAGGGTCTCAATCCCAAAACCGGCGAAAAGATCAAGATTCCCGCCAAGCGCGTCCCCGCCTTCACAGCTGGAAAGTTGTTCAAAGATCGGGTACAAGGCTGAGTCCCAAGCGCAAGAGAACAGTCGGGCGGCCTGAACGGGCCGCTTTTTGGTTGGTGTGGCTTTTTGGTTGGTGCGGTCCAGCGTGCTCCCCGCTTCCCTGCAAGAACGCCTCGCGATGGGGCTCAACCTGCGACGTCAGGGCGTGAGCGGGCGTTTCGCCCCCTCACCCAGCGGCGCGCTCCACCTCGGCAACCTGCGAACAGCGCTGCTGAGCTGGCTGGATGCTCGGCGGGCCGGAGGTCGCTGGCTTCTGCGCATCGATGATCTCGACCGGCCGCGGGTGCGGCCGGGGTCGGAGGCCTCCATCCTGGAAGACCTGCTCTGGCTGGGGCTCCACTGGGATGGTCCCGTCATCCGCCAGAGCGAGCGCCGAGGCCTCTACGCCTCCGTGCTGTCCTGGCTGCGGCGCTCGGGGCGGCTTTATCCCTGCCATTGCAGCCGCAGGCTGCTGGCGGACATCTCCGCTCCCCATGGGGGCTTCACCCCCTACCCGGGAACCTGTCGATCCCTGGAGCCCTTCTGGGGCCAACAGGAGGGTCGCTGGCCCAGCTGGCGCCTGCGGTTGTCGGAGGGGACCGTGGCCTGGGAGGAGCGCTGGGGACCGCCCGGATCCCTCGACGGGCCGCAGGCGATCGGTGATGTCGTGCTCCGTCGGGCCGATGGCGTGGTGGCTTATCACCTGGCGACAGCCGTGGACGAGCTCACGCTGGGGATCAGCGATGTCATCCGCGGCGCCGATCTGTGGACCTCGACAGGAGCCCAAGTGGCCGTCATGGAGGCCCTGGGCGTATCGCCTCCGCGCTACGGACATGTCCCCGTGCTCTGCGGGCCTGACGGCCAGCGACTGAGCAAGCGAACAGCCTGTGAGGGGCTCGCTGGCCTGCGGGAGAGAGGTCTGGATGGCCCGGGGGTGATTGGCTGGCTGGCCGCCAGCACGGGGCTGGTGCCGGCGGGGAGCCGCCTCAGCGCCGCTGAGCTGCTGGCCGACCTCCAGCGCAGACCACAGGCCTGGGACGAGGGTCTGGGCGGAGATTCTCAGGACCTCGAGGCTTTAGGAAGCTTTCGGATTCCACCGCCAGCAGGCGAGGGGAAAGGACGCCAAAGTGTGTAAATCAACACGATTTGCGCCCATCCATGAGCTCCTCCTCCTCTCTGGCACCGCCTGCCAGAGCCCAACAGCTGGCTTCCTGCCGACGCTGCGGCGGCAGCGGCATCCTCCGCCTGGCGGATGGCCGCTTTCGCACTTGCCTGGAGTGCCTGGGGCAGGGCACCGCGGCAGCCGCGGCGACGGAGCCGCTGCAGGCCTCCGGCGGCTCAGCGCACCCCCGATCGCTTCGAGCGCCAGATGAAGAAGGTTGCCGTGCCCACGACCGCGGCCAGGGGTACGGCGGTCAGCAACAGGAGGAGGACAGCGGTCCAGTCTGTGTACATCCCTGCGGTTGAAACGCCTCACCATCATCCCAGTCCCGGGGGTCAAGCGCGTGGCCCTGGCTGCAACGAGTCGTTTCACAGTCCGCTGGGGCGGGTGGCAGGGGGAGTAGGCCATTAAGAAGCTGCCTCCCCCTCCCGTGGCCGACACCATCACGACTCCGGCGGGGTTCACGATCACACCCGAAGCCGATGGCACCTATCGGATCTGCGATCCCCACCGCCACTGTCTGAAAACCAACACCCTCTGGGAAGCCCAGCAGCGGGTGCAGTGGGCGGAGGTGCACCATCAGGCCTTGGGTTGGGACCCGGCGCGTGGCGATGGCGAAGCCCCCTACAGTCAAACCTCCTTTTGATTGACCTGGCCTGAGGGCCAGGGGCTCACATGTCGTTCTGGACCCCTGCCCTCGATCCCTCCAATCCCCTGGTGGGAAGCCACCCTGAGCGCTATGTCTTGCGGCGCCTGGACAAAACGGACGACACCCCGGAAGGGGAGATCTTTCTCGGTCTGGATCCCATCGACCAGAGCGTCCAGGAGGTGAGCCTCCAGTCCGACGCCCACCACTTCCTCACCCATGAGGCGGCCCTTCGCGCCGCCGCCGAACTCAACAGACTGGGTCGTGGACCGCTGGATGTCGTCAAGGTGGCGGAGGCGTGAGCGGCGGTTTGTGACTCTCCCGTTCGCTCACCGCTGGTCTCGATAGGGTCAGACCAGCGGCAGAGCACCCATGAAACGGCAGCACCAGATCACGCTGGAGGCCCTGTTCAGCCATCCGCTCGTCCATGGCCTGCGCGCCTCCAGGGTGGAGGCGCTTCTCCATGCCCTCGGCGCCGAGGTCACTCCTCTGGGCAGCCATCGTTTGCGCGTGCGCCTCCCCGGCGGCCAGGAGACCTGGCTGCAGATCGGCGAGGGCACGCACCATCCCGACCTCGATCCAGACGCCGTTCTGCGCGTGCGGCATCTGCTGGAGGACGCGGGCGTGACCCCGCAGCATCCTGAGGCGGAGCCCGCCAGCGCGCGCGGCGACCAGAGCCGGCGGCTGGTGATCCACCTGGATCATCACCACACAGATGTCTTCCGGCTGGAGGGTGAAGCGGCGGAGCACGCCGAGCTCCAACCCCATGGTCTCTGGGGCAGCGGTGAAAACCTCAGCCATCGCCACGATCGCGACATCGCCGGGCAGAAGGCGCCTCGGGATTACGACTACCTCAACCGGATCATGGCGGCGATGGAGGAGGCCGATGCGGTTCTGCTCCTCGGCCATGGCGCCGGCGAGAGCGACATGCGGCAACTCCTGTTGGCCCATGTGCGCCGGCAGCGCCCGGATCTGCTGCAACGGCTCGTGGGTGTCGAGACCCTGGCCAGCGCCAATCCCACGGAAGGAGAGGTGCTCGCTTTGGCCAGGGAGCATTTCGGCAACCTGCCCCATCGCCGGCCCGTGGTGATCCCCGGCCAGCCTTTGGTCGAGGGGTGAGGGTGGTGGAGTGCGAAAGCCGGTGACTGGATTTGAACCTGCGACCTACTGATTACGAATCAGTTGCTCTACCGCTGAGCTACACCGGCACGGAAGGGAAACTAGCATTGCGTCCTCATGGGGCGAAGCCTTGGCGGAATCAGCGGACTCCGGGGCCTCCCCCCAGGCTGGCGGACCACGGCCCCTCGACCCTCAGTTGCGTGCCCGCCTCCTGGCTGAGGCCCGCACGCCTTGGCGCGGTCTGCGACGGGGCCTGTGGTTCGCGCTTTTCGCCTCCGCTGGAGTCGGTCTCGCCACGATGCTGATGCGGGGGGCCAGCGGCGAAGCCGTGCCGTCAAGCGATTGGCTGATCCAGGTCATCGCCGTCGTGGTCTTTGGCGTCCTGCTCTGGTTTGACCGGCAAAGGGTCCCCGTCGAGTGAGGACAACGCGTCCCTGCTCACCGGTGGAGCCTGCGCCGCGGGCGCCTTCGCCGCTGACGCCTTCGCCGCGGCGCCCGCAAAGGAGAGCTGCGGCGGCAGGAGGAGGGGGATCCCCGGACTGAGCCGCATCTGGCCGATTTCAGCAGGACTCAGGGGAGCGACCGTTTCGAGGAGCGACGGCGGACGGCTCAGCAGCCACAGCGCCTGCACCACCTCCTGCCATTGCCAGAGCATGAGGCCGAGGAGCAGGGACCCGAGCAAGAGGGCCACCAGGCGCGGCAGGGTGCCGGACGTCCACAGGGGCGCCGCGAGGGCCGCCCGCTGATCCAGGCGAATCAGCAGGGGCAGCAAGGCCAGGGCGCCCAGGGCCGGACCGAGCACTTTCAGGGGCAGGTTGTCCTGCAGACGGCTGAGACGCCGTTGCAGATCACGGCGACCCAGAACCGGGGTCTGCGCCACCAACACGGACCAGACATCGGCGGGCAGGCGCCAGAGCAGCAGGGCCGGGGCCAGGGCCCCGAGGGCCCAACAGAGCACCTCCTCCACCAGAGGAGCCGGGCCGGGATCGCTCCCGGCCAACACCACCAGGAGCAGCAGAGCTTCCAGAGGAAACACCGCCAGCCCCAGGAGCTGGATCCACAGCAGAGGCTCCGTGCGCGGATTCAACGGATTCAGGTGGTGAGGGTGCGGCGCTGGGTGACCAGCTTGTAGGCCTCGATCCGATCCCCTTCCTGCCAAGTGGAGAAGCGATCACAGCCGATGCCGCACTCAAACCCCGTGGCCACCTCCTTGACATCGTCCTTGTTGCGGCGCAAGGAATCCAGATCGCCTTCGAACACCACCGCCTTGCCGCGATGCACGCGCACCTTGCAGTTGCGTTGCACCTTGCCATTGGTGATGTAACAGCCGGCGACGGCGCTCTTGCCGATGGAGAAGACCGCCCGCACCTCCGCTTCGCCAAGAGCTTCCTCGGCCAGCTCGGGTTCCAGCAGACCCTCCATTGCCAGCTGAATATCCTCCAGCAGCTTGTAGATCACGTCGTAATCGCGCACATCCACACCGGTGGCATCCGCCGCCCGCTTGGCACCGGAGGCCATGGAGGTGTTGAAGCCAACGATCACGGCACCGGAGGCAGCGGCCAGATCGACATCGGTTTCGGTGATCTCTCCTGGTGCCGCCAGCAGCACCCGCACCTGAACCTCCTCCTGCGGCAGCTGTTCGAGGGCCCCGAGGATCGCCTCCACGCTGCCTTGCACATCGGCCTTGAGGATCAGATTCAGCTCCTTGAGATCGCCTTCGCTGGCCTGGCCCGACATGGAGGCCAGGGAGACCCGACGGGACGCCATCTGCTGAGCCAGGCGGCTGGCGCGGGCCTCGGTGGCCCGATCGCCCACCACCGATCGGGCGGTCTTTTCATCGGGATAGACCTCGAATTCGTCTCCCGCCGTCGGCACCTCGCTAAAGCCGAGAGCCTCGACAGCGCTGGACGGTCCAGCCACCTTCACCCGTTTTCCGGTGTCGTCCACCATGGCCCGCACCTTGCCGAGCACAGGACCCGCCGCCAGCACATCGCCGTTGCGGAGAGTGCCGTTCTGGATCAGCAGGGTGGCCACCGGGCCCTTCGCTTTGTCGAGGTGGGCTTCGATCACCGTGCCCCGCGCCATGCGGTCGGGATTGGCCTGAAGATCCTCCACTTCGGACACGAGCAGGATCATCTCCAGCAGCTGGTCGATGTTCTCGCCCTTGATGGCGCTCACCGGCACCATCACGGTGCTGCCGCCCCAGTCCTCGGGCACCAGCTCGAGGCCGGAGAGCTCCTGCTTGACGCGGTCGGGCTGGGCACCCTCCTTGTCGATCTTGTTGATCGCCACGACGATCGGCACCTCGGCGGCGCGGGCGTGGCTGATCGCCTCCAGGGTCTGGGGGCGCACGCCGTCATCGGCGGCCACGACCAGCACCGCCACGTCGGTCACCTTCGTGCCCCGGGCGCGCATGGCCGTGAAGGCCTCGTGGCCCGGGGTGTCGAGGAAGGTGATCTTGCGGACATCCCCGGCGTGGGGCACCTCCACCTGATAGGCGCCGATGTGCTGGGTGATGCCTCCGGCTTCGCCTGCCGCCACCCGGGTTTTGCGGATGGCATCGAGAAGGCTGGTCTTGCCGTGGTCGACGTGCCCCATGACCGTCACCACAGGGGGGCGGCGGATCAGATGTTGGAGGTCGCTCTCCTCGATCATTTCGACCGTCTTGGCGGCCGCGGCCTGCACGTCGTCCTCCAGCACGGGGACGCCGAATTCGTCGGACACCGTCTCGATCGTTGGCAGGTCCAGCGTTTGGGTGACCGTGGCGATGATGCCCTTGAAGAAGAGGCTCTTGATGATTTCCGAGCTCTCCACACCCAGCCGGTCAGCCAATTCCTGAACGGTGAGGTTGCCGTCGGGCACCACGAGCATCTCGGGGCGTTGGGCCTTGGCCTCCCGAGCGGCGCGCAATTCCATGGCCCGTCGCCGCTGACGCTGGCGCGTGGTTTCCTTCTTGCGCTTGCGCACCGCCACGCTTGGCTTGGGCGCGGCGGCCGTGGCCCGGGGCTTGGCGGGACGGGCCAGGCTCGCCTGGAGCACCATCGCTTCCTGCTCACCGGCGTAACCACCGGTTTCCGCCGTGAGCGCGTCGTCGTTCTCACCAATGATGTGGACCTTTTGGCGCTGCTTCTGAGGCGTGCGGCTGCGCAACGCTTCGAGCTTGGCGCTGTCGTCCCAGTCGGGGCGGCGGGCTCGGGTGGGGCCTGCGGGCTGGGGCGGCTTGAAGCCGGGCCGACGGGGCGGAGCTGGCGGTGTCGCCGTCGGGGTGACGGAGGCTTGATCGCCCTCCTGAGCCGGGCGCTTGGGTCCTTCCGCCAGGCGCTCGGGTCGCCGGGGGGGAGCCGCCGTGGGACGCCCACTCGGCTTCTGCAGCTGCATCAGCTCCCCGGGAGCCATCGGCTTGCGCATGCCCGCGGGACGGGTGGGACGCGCCGGGGCGCCGGGGCGCTGCGGCTCTCCGGGGGTGCCTGGCGCGCCACCGGAGCCATCCCGGCGGATGGGCTTGCCAAAGAGTTCCAGCGGGGTGCCGGCGCGGCTGGGCCCGGCGGGTCCACGCCCGGGAGCGCCCGGAGATCGGCTGCCCGGACGGATCGGCGGCGGCGCCCCCGGACGCTGGGGTCGGGGGGAGGGGGCCACGGGCCGGCCGGGGCCACTGGCCTGGGTCGCCGGGCTGGCGGGCTGGGGGCGACCCACGAGTTGGGGCTTGCTGGGACCGGCGCTGGGGGGGGTGGGCTTGACTGGGCGTGGAGCCGCCGGCATCGGCGGACGGCTGCTCGGGGCCTGGCGCGGAGGAGGAGCCGATCCGCCTGCGCTTGCGCGGCTAGCCGGCGGGGGCGCGGGGCGCACAGGGGGGGCGGAGGGACGCTCAGGCGCTCCAGCCAGAGGCTTGGCGGGCGGTGCTGGCGGCGGCACCGGTGGCGCGGCGGCGGCGGGTGGGGTCGGCGCCGCCGGACGGCGTCCCTGGGGCGGCGCGCCCGCGGTGGGGGACGCGGCCGGTCGATTGCCCGGGGGTGGGGCGCTCACAGGGCCGGGGCGCCCCGGGGACGGGCCGGGAGCGGAGGCGACCGGGGAGCTCGGCCGGGGTCCGGCAGCGGGGCGAGGACTCGCCGTTGAACCGGGGACCGCACGGGCCGGCGGAGCGGCACCCCGCGGAGGCGAGAGCACAACCGGGGGTCGTGGCGCCTCCGGGCCAGGAGCCGCGCCAGGAGCCACAGGCCGAGCGGGACGCGGCGCCGCCACGGGGGCGCTTTCGCCCCGTGAGGGGGCGGGAGCCTGGGCGGACTGAGGCCCGCGCGGCGCCAGGGGCCCGGCCGGACGACCAGCGGCGGCGGCAGCCGGGGCTGGAGGTCGGAGGGCGGGGGGCTGGGCCTCGCTGGCGGCAGGAGCGGTCGGGGCGGGCGCCGGGGTCGGGCCACCGGCCGCGGGAGACGCGGCGGGTGGGGTGGAGGCTTTGTTGACGGACAGGATGGTCTTGGCCGGTGGGGTCGCGGGAGAGCTGGGGGAGGCCGCACCACCAGAGCGAATCAGGGCGCGGATGCGCGCCGCCTCCTCGTCGCTGATGGAGCTGCTGTGGCTGCGCGCGGCGATCGCGAGCTTCTCGGCGGCGTCAAGCACGTCCTTGTTGTCCAGGCCCAGGTCCCGTGACAATTCATAGATTCTCACTTTGCCGCTGCTGGTCATTCAGGTCTCCGATCGGGCGGGGGCAATGAATGCCTCCGGGCCGCAGCCAGGCTGGGGCCATTGGTCATCTTGCCTCAGTGGGTGCCGTCTGGGAAGGAAGGCGTCCCTCAAGGGTGTGGAAAATCGTCTCCTCAACGGCGCAGCGCAGGCTGCGCTGGAAACGTCGGCGCCGGCGGGCGTCCTCCAGGCAGGCGAGGTCAGGGCAAAGGTAGGCCGAACGGCCCATCCCCGCGTCCAGGGCCAGGCCGCCGCCCGCCAGACGCACCACCCTCCAGAGGTCGGCGCGATCCTTGAGCTGGCGGCAGGCCACGCAGCGCCGCAGCACCGGCCGTCCCCGCGAGGGCATCAGGGCTCGTCTCCCTCCGCGACCGGCTCCTCCTCCGGCTGGTCTGGAGCGGCCGCTTCCGGTTCCCCGTCGTCGGCGGTGGCCAGGGCCTGGTCGTCCTCCGCCGCCAGGGCGTCCTCCTCGTCGGACGCCTCCAAGACCTCCTCCTCGTCTTCGGGGAGGGGATAGAGCTCCCGCAGCCGGGCATCCTCCTCGGCCCGGGCGGCTTGCTCGGCCGCCAAGCGAGCCTCGGCCTCCGCCTGCAGAGCCTCTTCCCGCTGGCGCTGGGCGATCTGGACGGCCACAACCTCGTCCTCCCGCGTCTGGTCGTACTCGTGGGAGTTCTTGATATCGATCTTCCAGCCGGTGAGGCGGGCCGCCAGGCGAACGTTCTGTCCCTCCCGGCCGATGGCCAGACTGAGCTGATCCGGCGGCACCAGAACGTGGGCGTGGTGTCCCTCCGTATCGACGAGGCGCACCATCTCCACCCGCGCCGGGCTGAGGGAATTGGCGATGTACTGACCCGGATCGGAAGACCAGCGGATCACATCGATCTTTTCACCGCGCAGCTCATTCACCACCTGCTGAATGCGGGAGCCCCGGGCGCCGATGCAGGCCCCGACGGGATCGACCTCCCTCTCAACACTGTCCACCGCCACCTTGGTGCGCGGCCCCACAGACCGACTCGGTGGATTCGCCTCTCGCGCCACGGCCACGATGCGTACGGACCCCTCCTGAATCTCGGGAACCTCATTCTCAAAGAGATAAACCACCAGACCCGCATTGGCGCGACTGACAAACAATTGAGGCCCCCGCCTGGGGATCTCGCTCACCTCCTTGAGAAACACCTTGAAGGTGGCATTGGCTCGATAGTTGTCATTGGGGAGCTGGTCGCGCCGGGGCAGCTCCGCCTCCACCTCCGGCCGACCCAGGCCGCTGCTCACGGCCATGATCACGCTCTGCCGCTCGAAGCGAATCACCCGTGCCGTCAACACCGGATCTTCAAGATCGGCGAACTCCTCCTGGATCATGCGCCGCTGCTGATCGCGCAGCTTCTGAGCCAACACCTGCTTGGTCGTGGCGGCAGCCATCCGGCCGAAATCTTCCTTCTCCGGGGTGACGTCCAAAACCACCGTGTCGCCAATCTGAGCATCCTCAGCCACCTGGAGGACCTCTTCAATGGCGATCTGATGATCTTCGCTTTCCACCTCTTCAACAATGATCTTGCTGGCCAGAACCCTGTAGCCTTCCTCCTCCAGATCGAGTGCTACATCAAAGTTGGAAAAATAATCCTCATCAAAAGGATCATCGCTGATGCCGAGGTAAAGCGTGCGTCGATAGCGCTCATACCCCTTCAGCAGGGCTTCACGCAGGGCAGCTTCGACAACTTGCGGGGGCAGTTTCTTCTCCTCGCTGATGTCTTCGATCAGGGTGTTCAGTCCGGGAAGCAGGACAAGGGCCATGGCATGGAAGGGAAAGGATGAAACAAGGCGGAAGGCAGCGGATCAAGGATCCTGAGCTTGGGTCAGGCGCACCTCCAGCACCGCGTCCCGAGGGAGGCGCAGGGTCCGGCCGCGAATGTTGATCGCGACGGTGTCCGCGTCGCGACCGACCAGCAGACCACCGCGGCTCCGGAGACCGTCGCCCTCGGGGCGAAGACGCACCTCCACGGGAAAGCCGCGAAAGCTGTTGAAGTCGCGGTCGGTCTGCAGCACATCACCCACGCCGGGGCTGCTGACCTCCAGCACATAAGCCGAGGGAATCAAGCCCGCCTCCTCCAAGGCGTCACCAAGGGGACCGCTGAGGGAGGCGCAAGCCTCAAGGGTGACATCGCCTCCATCGCTCCGCTCGACCATCACCTGAACCGTCTGCGGGATGTGGTGGGTCAGCAGCACAACCTCCCGCACCGAAAGGCCAGCTGGTTCGGCCACCCGGCGGGCCAGCTCGGTGATAGAGGGGATCAGGGGATGGGACATGGGCGCCTCGGCGAGGGGGAGGTCGCCGGGACGCAGTGGTGAGACTGCCCCTGGCACGGCTCGCGCCCAGATGGCCTCTCCCGTGGCAGGTCAAGGCCACGCAAGAGCGTTCACCCGAGACAGGAGGCTCCGGGGAGCACCCGTGGGAAGGGGGAGGGCCCGGCGGGCCCGCTGTCAAAGACTAGGGGATGGACTCCTGGCCACCGCCAGCGGCTGGGCCGGAGGAGAAGTCAAAGCTGGGGGCTTCGGCGTAGTAATCGCTGCCACTCACCTCGCCCCGCAGGCCGAGGTCCTGGTTGATGCACTGGGCGCACTGTTCCGGGGTGCGCAGGTATTGGCAGACGCGGGCCCAGAGCTTCGCCCGCGTGCCCGGGGCCCCCTGGCTGAAATGCACGAGATCCCCCCCTCCGGCCATTCCTTGGATCTCGACGGAGCACAGGTTGCAGCGCCTCCGCGTGCCGGGGGGAATCGAGGACATGAACCAGCAATCACTGGCAGAAACTTAAGGTGAGTTGAGGCGAAGGACCGCGGAGGGCAGGGGATTTGATGAACATCCTTCAACTCAGCGACCCCCACCTCCTCGCTCGACCCGACGCCCGCCTCGCCGACCGTTCCCCCGCCCGAGCCCTGGAGGCCGGCCTGCGGAACGGCCTGGAGCAACTGGCGGCGGAAGGCCTCCGCGTGGACCGCCTGCTGATCAGCGGCGATCTCTGCCATGACGAGAGCTGGGGGGGCTATGTGGCTCTGCGGGAGGCCCTGCGCGGCTGGGACGGCCCGATCGACCTGCTCGCCGGCAACCACGATCACCCCACCCTGCTGCGGGCCGTCATGGGCCGGCGCGCGCGCATCGCCCCCGCCGTGGTGGAGGCCGGCCCCTGGCGGCTCCTGCTCCTCCACAGCCACCGGCCCGGGAGCGACGCGGGCTGGCTCGGCGACGCCCAGCTCCGCTGGCTGGCGGAACACCTGCGGATCGCCGCACCGGGACCGGTGCTGGTGGCGGTGCACCATCCGCCCCTGCCGATCGGCGACCCGGCCTTCGATGGGATCGGCCTGCGAGATGGCTCCGCCCTCATGCGGCTCCTGGAGGAGAGCGCCCACGTGCGAGGGCTGGTGTGCGGCCATGTCCATCAGCACTGGCAGGGCGTGTTGCCCGGCGGGTCAGCGCGACCGCTGCTGGCCTGCCCCTCCACGCTGCGGGCCTACGGCCCGAGCCAGCCCTGCCCCCTGGGACGCCCGCGGTGGCCCGGCGGTCGCTGGCTGCACCTCAGCGCCGATGGGGAAATCCGCCAACGGCTGCTGCGCTGGCCAGCGCCAGAATCGCTCTAGCGTCGTCAAAACGCCCCTGGAGGCCTTCCTCCCCTGAAACGCCTTCTTCATCGGTGGGTGTCCCGATGGCTGCCCCTGCTGCTGGCCCCCCTGCTCTGGCTCCAACCCTGGACCCCTCTGGCCGCGACGGCCCTGACGGTCGAGCCCGCCCCGAACGCCGCGAACGCGGCGCCCCCCGAGAGCGCGGCGGGCCTCGAACAGACCTCCCTCGACCCGCTCGCTCCCGAGCAGACCTCCCTGGCGCCGCCCTCCAAGCCTGAGAGCGCCAGCTGGGCCGCGCTGGCGGCCACCACCAGTCCCCACAGCTTTGTCTCAGACGCCGTGCGGCGGGTCGGTCCCGCGGTGGTGCGCATCGACACGGAGCGCAATGTGGCCCGCCAGGCCTTTGACCCGGCCCTGCTGGATCCCTTGCTCCGGGATCTGTTCGGCGACCCCTCGGGCAGCATGCGCGAGCGGGGCCAGGGATCCGGGGTGGTCATCGACGCCGCCAAGGGCTTGGTGCTCACCAACGCCCACGTGGTCGATGACGTCGATTCCGTGGAGGTGACCCTGGCGGATGGTCGCCAGCTGGATGGCACCGTGGTCGGCAGCGACCGGGTGACCGATCTGGCCCTGGTGCGCATCCCTGGCAAAGGCAAGCTCAGCGCGGCCCGGCTCGGAGATTCCGAGGCTCTGGAGGTCGGCGACTGGGCCATCGCCCTCGGCAGCCCCTACGGCCTGGAGCGCACTGTCACCCTGGGCATCGTCAGCAGCCTGCATCGGGACATCAACAGCCTGGGCTTCGCGGACAAGCGGCTGGATCTGATCCAGACGGATGCCGCCATCAATCCCGGCAACTCCGGCGGGCCGCTGATCAATGCCAACGGCGAGGTGATCGGCATCAACACTTTGGTGCGATCCGGCCCGGGGGCGGGGCTGGGCTTCGCCATCCCGATCAACCTGGCGCGACGGGTGGCCGAGCAGCTCGCCTCGGGAGGCACCGTGGTGCATCCCTACCTCGGACTCCAGCTCGTGCCCCTCACCGCGCGGGTGGCCCGCGACAACAACCGCGATCCCGATGCCCTGGTGAAACTGCCCGAGCGGGACGGGGCCCTGGTGCAGAAAGTGCTCCCGGAGAGCCCCGCTGAGCAGGCCGGGCTGAAGCGCGGCGATCTGGTGGTGGAAATCGCCGGCCAACCCGTGCGCAATCCCTCCGCCCTGCTCCAACAGGTGGAGAAGGCCCAGGTGGGTCAACCCCTCCCCCTGCGGGTGGTGCGCGCCCAGCGGGAGCTCCAGCTCTCCATCAAACCGGCGGCGCTGCCCACGCCCACGGGCTGAGCGAGACGGTTTGCTACGTTCGCGCCCCTCCCTTTCTTGTGCTCTCCGCCATGTCGGATCTGCAGAACCAGATGAAGCAGGCCGTGGCCACCGCCGCCGTCGCCCAGATTCAGGACGGCATGGTGCTGGGCCTGGGATCCGGGTCGACAGCGGCCTTGATGATCCAGGAGCTGGGGGCGAAGCTCCAGCGGGGCGAGCTCAAGGACATCACCGGGGTGAGCACCTCCTTCCAGGGCGAGGTGCTCGCCGCCGAGCTGGGGATTCCGCTTCAGAGCCTGAATGCCGTGGCCCGCATCGACCTCGCCATCGACGGCGCCGATGAAGTGGATCCGTCGTTGCAATTGATCAAAGGGGGCGGAGCTTGCCATGTGCAGGAGAAGCTGGTGGCCCGCCGCGCCGACCGCTTCGTTGTCGTGGTGGATGCCAGCAAGCTGGTGACGACCCTGAATCTGGGATTCCTGCTGCCGGTGGAGGTGCTCCCCGGGGCTTGGCGTCAGGTGAAGTCTCAACTCGCGGACCTGGGGGGTGATGCCCAGCTGCGCATGGCGGTGCGCAAGGCTGGCCCGGTGGTCACCGATCAGGGAAATCTGGTGCTGGATGTGACCTTCGCGGGCGGCATCCAGGATCCCGAGAGCCTGGAGAAGGAGATCAACAATCTTCCCGGCGTGCTGGAAAACGGCCTGTTCGTCAATCTCACCGATCAGGTGCTCGTCGGTGAGATCGCCGATGGGGTGGTCTCCGTGCGGGAGATCACCCCGGCCTGAGGACTGGCCCTCAGCCCTCCAGGCGCCGCCGCACGGATTCGGCATGGCTGTGCAGCCCTTCGCTGCGAGCCAAGGCGATCACCGCCTCCCCGGTGGCTTCGAGGGCGGCGCGGGTGAAACCGATCAGGCTGGTGTGCCGCAGAAAGGTTTCCACGCTCAAGGCGCCGGCGAAACGGGCCGTTCCACCCGTGGGCAGGGTGTGGTTGGGGCCGGCGAGATAATCCCCGACGGCCTCCGGGCTGAAGGGACCCAGGAAGATGGCGCCGGCATGGTGGATCCGCTCGGCCAATGGCTCGGGATGCTCCACCAGCAGCTCCAGATGCTCCGGCGCGAAGCCATCGCTCAGGCGCGCCGCCGTGTCGAGATCGTCGCAGACCACAATCAGACCCCAGTCCGTGAGGGCCTGGCGCACGATGGCCGCCCGGGGATGGTCCACCAATTGCTCGGCCACCGCCCGTGGCACCGCCGCGGCCAGCTCCTCGCTGGTCGTGAGCAGGATGGCCGCCGCCAGAGGGTCGTGCTCCGCCTGGGCCATCAGATCGGCGGCCACCTGTTCGGGCCGAGCGGTGTGGTCAGCGATCACGAGCACCTCGCTGGGGCCGGCCAGGGAATCGATCCCCACCCGTCCGTAGACCGCCTTTTTGGCCAGGGTGACCCAGAGGTTGCCCGGCCCGCTGATCACATCGACCCGCGGCAGCGATTCCGTGCCCCAGGCCAGGGCAGCGATCGCCTGGGCCCCGCCGACCCGATACACCTCCCGCACCCCCGCCAGATGGGCCGCGGCGAGCACGGTCGGGTTGGGCTCGCCATCGCGGCCCGGCGGGGTGACCATCACGATCCGCTCCACCCCCGCCACGCGGGCCGGGATGACGTTCATCAACACCGTGCTCGGGTAGGAGGCCCGGCCACCGGGCACGTACAGGCCGGCCCGCTCCACCGGCCGCCAGCGGCGCCCCAGGGTTTCGCCATGGGGTCCCTGCAGGTGGAGATCCCCGGGGCGCTGGGCCTCGTGGAAGCGCAACACCCGCGCATGGGCGAGCTCCAGGGCCTGGCGCAACGGACTCGGCAAGGCCTCCCAGCACTCCCGCAGGCGGGCCTCCGGAATCCGCAGGGGATCCGGACGCACCCCGTCGAAGGCCTCGGTGAGGCTCAACAGGGCGGCGTCCCCCTCCCTCCGCACGCGCTCGAGGATCTGGGCCACCTTCTCTTCCTCCTGGCGCATCTGAGCTCCCTCGGTGCGCCCCGCGATCCGCTCCAGTCGCTCGGCGGCGTCGTCCACATCCCGAAGACAGGGGAGCCAAGGCATCTCCGAGGGAACCCGGGGGGCGGAAGGGGAGGCGACCACAGAGAACGCATGCGCTGAAGCCACGCTAAGGGGTGTCCCCGGCCCGGGAGAGTTCCCCGGGAGACGTTGAGGTAGGGTGGCAAATTGTTCGGATGCTGCCGGATTCCAGTGGCCAATAACAAATCAGCAAAGAAGCGCATTCAGATCGCCGAGCGCAACCGCCTGCGCAACCGCAGCTACAAGTCGGCGCTGCGCACCTTGATGAAGCGCTGCCTCACCGCCTGCAGCGGCTACGGCGGGGGCGACGGTGACATCAGCCGGGAAACGGTGGAGAAAAGCCTCAACGCCGCCTTCAGCAAGATCGACAAGGCGGTGAAGGTCGGCGTGCTGCACAAGAATGGCGGCGCCCACAAGAAATCCCGCCTCAGCGCAGCCGTCAAGAAAGCCCTGGAGCCCGCTGGCTCGGCGAGCCCGTCCTGAGGACTCCATCCCCAACTCCCCAAGCCGCGCACCATCGCTCCCCTGCCCTCCACGGCCATGCTGGTCGACAGCCACTGTCATCTTGTCTTTCGGCAATTTGACGACGATCTGACCGCCGTGGTGGACCGTTGGCGTGAAGCGGGGGTCGGGGCTGTGGTCCATGCCTGCGTCGAGCCGTCGGAGATCCCGGCGATCCGCGACCTGGCCGACCGTGTCCCTGAGCTGCGTTACGCCGTCGGCGTCCATCCACTGGACTGGCAGAAGTGGGATTCCAGCACGGCATCCGTCCTTCGCGAGGCGGCCCGTGCGGATGCGCGGGTGGTGGCCGTTGGGGAGTTGGGCCTCGACCTGTTTCGCCAACACAATTTGGAGGAGCAACTGGCGGTGTTGGAGCCCCAGCTCGATCTGGCCTGCGAGCTGGGGCTTCCGGTCATCGTCCATTGCCGCGACGCGGCTCCCCCCATGCTGGAGGTGCTGCGTCGGCGGCAGGTTGAGGGTCGCTGTCCTTCCGGCGTGATGCATTGCTGGGGGGGAACACCGGAGGAAATGGAGGCATTCCTGGCGCTGGGCTTTTTCATCAGCTTCAGCGGCACGGTCACCTTCCCCAAAGCGGAGGCGATCCAATCCTGCGCTCGCCGGGTGCCCGAAGACCGCTACATGGTTGAGACCGATTGTCCCTTCCTGGCGCCGGCGCCACGGCGGGGCAAACGCAACGAGCCAGCCAATGTGGCCGTCGTGGCGGCCAAGGTAGCGGAACTCCGAGGAGAATCCTTGGAGCACGTGGCCCGCGCCAGCACACGCAACGCTTCAGAACTTTTCAAATTGCCTCATCAGGGTGTATGATGGCCTATTGGCCCAATGGTGGCGGTTCCCTTTGTCCCCTGGTGTCAGCTCCTCCGGTCATTCTGCCCCAGGCGGTGAGTCCGGCATCCTGCGGGTCTACGCCTTGGCGCGGGATCCCCTGCCTCCGGCTTTCACGACCTTGAGGTGTTGCACCAGGGGGGTCGTTCAGCCCGGGTGTTGAGCCTTCCAACGCCCACAACCCCATCCGTTCGGGGGCCGATCCCGTCCCCGTCTTGCCTTCTCCCCATTCTCCTGTCCTTCAGGTTTCCCGCATGAGCAGCGCGATCCAGGTCGCCAAGACCGTGACCTACC